>JBOGGN010000048.1:0-12602 GCA_050744165.1 Acidimicrobiales bacterium
GGCATGGTCCGGGCCAAGAACGTGCTCGGGATGCTGATGCAGAACTTCTTCTGTATGGGCCTCGTCTCGGTGCTGTGGGTGCTGATCGGCTTCACGCTGGCCTTCGGCGACGACCATGGCGGGCTAATCGGCGGCTTTCGCTACCTCGGGTTGTCCAACCTCAACCACGCCCTTCCCGGCTTCCACGGCGCCACGGCGCTGCACATCCCGCTCCTGGCATTCGTGTCGTTCCAGATGATGTTCGCCATCATCACCCCGGCGCTGATCACCGGTGCCACCGCCGACCGCCTGCGCTTCGGCGCCTTCGCCCTGCTCATCGGCATCTGGGCCGTGGTGGTCTACGCCCCAGTCGCCCACTGGGTGTTCAGTCCCAACGGCTGGCTCAATCGCCGGGGGGCGCTCGACTTCGCCGGAGGCACGGTGGTCCACGTCAACGCGGGCATTGCGGCGCTGGCGGTCGTGCTGGTCATCGGCCGGCGCAAAGGGTGGCCGAAGGAGGCGATGCCGCCCCATTCGCTGCCCTTCACCCTGCTCGGCGCGGGGATCTTGTGGTTCGGCTGGTTCGGCTTCAACGCCGGCTCCGCCCTCGGCGCCAACGGCGTGGCCGCCCAAGCCCTCATCAACACCCAGGTGGCAGCGGCTGCCGCCCTGCTCAGCTGGCTGGTGGTGGAACGGATCAAGGACCACCGGGCGACGACACTCGGCGCCGCTTCAGGTGCCGTCGCCGGTCTGGTGGCCATCACCCCCTGCGCCGGCTACGTCAACGCCATGGGCGCCATCGCCATCGGACTGGTCGCCGGTGCCCTGTGCTTCGCAGCCATCTCCCTCAAGTTCAAGTTCGGCTACGACGACGCCCTCGACGTCGTTGGCGTCCACCTCCTCGGCGGCATCGCAGGCTCACTCCTGGTCGGGATTCTGGCCACCAAGTCGGTCAACCCCCAAGGCGCCAATGGCCTCCTGGCGGGGGGCGGCCTGCACCTGCTCGGTGAGCAGGCCCTGGCGGTCGGCGTGACCCTGGTGTTCTCCTTCGTGGTCACCTTCGCGCTGGCCAAAGCCATCGACGCCACCATCGGGCTGCGGGTCAGTCGCGACGACGAAGCCGAGGGCCTCGACGCAACCCAGCACGCGGAGTCGGCGTACAACTTGAGGGAGCTCGGTTCGATCGGGAGGATTGGGTGAAGCTGGTCACGGCAATCGTGAAGCCGTTCAAGCTCGACGACGTCAAAGCTGCCTTGGATACCGCCGGCTGCCACGGGTTGACGGTCACCGAAACCCAGGGCTACGGCCGCCAGCGGGGGCACACCGAGGTCTATCGAGGCGCCGAGTACCAGGTCGACTTCGTGCCCAAGGTGCGCATCGAGGTCTTGGTGGACGATGAGGATGCCGAGCGGGTCGTCGACGCCATCGTGGAGTCAGCCCGGACCGGCAAGATCGGCGACGGCAAAGTCTGGGTCCAGCCTGTCGAGACCGTGATCCGGGTACGCACGGGCGAGCGGGGCGCCGACGCCCTGTAATCCTCAGCCGGCGGCGCCCGCCCCCGATCCCGGCGGCTGCCGGGCTCGCACCCTCGGCATCGATGCCTGGGTGGCCGACCTCTTCGCACAAGCCTGCGGACCGAGATCATCGCTGTGTCTGGTGGCGGTCGGGAGCTTCGGCCGCCGTGAGCTGTGTCCCCGCAGCGACCTGGACCTGGTGTTGCTCCACGACGGCCGCCAGCCGGCGAAGGACGTCTCGGAGGTCGCGGAGCGCCTGTGGTACCCGATCTGGGACGCCAAGATCGGCCTTGATCACAGCGTGCGCACGGTGCCCGAGACGCTGGCCACAGCCGGCCGCGACCTCAAGGCAGCGCTCGGCCTCCTCGACGCCCGCCTGGTGGCCGGCGATGCCGAGTTGTTCCGCCAGCTGGCCGACCGCGGCCGGCGGCTGTGGGAGGACCGGGCATCGTCGTTGCTCTCCCGCCTGCACGAGTCGGTCGTCGAACGCCACACCCGCCACGGCGAGGTCGCCTTCCTCCTCGAGCCGGAACTGAAGGAAGGTCGGGGCGGCCTACGCGATGTCGTCGCCCTAAAGGCGGCAATCATCGCCAAACCCGGGGTGGGACCGGTCCCCGCCGAGGTCAACGATGCCCGCGACCTGCTCCTTTGCGTGCGGGCGGCGCTGCACACTCACGCCCGGCGGCCGCTCGATCGCCTCGTTCTCCAGGAACAGGACGCAGTCGCGGCCGACCTTGGCATACATGACGCCGACCAGCTGATGGCCATGGTCGCGGGCTCGGCACGGGCCATCGCCCGTTGTAGCGACCGCGTCTGGCGCAAAGCGGCGATCCTGCCTGCGGCCCGCAATCCCCGCCGTCGCCGCCCTCCCGTCACCGTCGGTCCGGGCATCATCCTGTACGACGGCGAGGTCGCCCTCTCCCCCGGCGGACCAACGCCACACCCCGCAGAAGCCCTTCGCCTGGCGGGCGCGGCGGCCGAGCTGAACGCGCCGATCGCCCCCGAGGCCATCGACGCCTTGGCGGCCACCACGGCGCTGTCCAGCGCAACATGGCCGGTCGAGGTCCTGGATGCGTTCATCAGCCTGCTCGGCTGGGGCCCCTGCGCCATCATGGCTTTCGAGGCGTTGGACCAAGCCGGGGTGGTGGAGTCGCTGCTGCCCGAGTGGCAGAACGTGCGTAACCGCCCGCAACGCAACGCCTACCACCGCTTCACCGTCGACCGCCACCTCCTGGAAACCGCGGCCCAAGCTGCCACCTTGTCCCGGGAAGTGAGCCGGCCCGATCTCCTGCTCCTTGCCAGCCTGCTCCACGACCTCGGAAAGGGACACTCCGGCGACCACAGCGTCGTCGGCGCCAACCTGGCCGCCAGCGTGTCGGCCCGGATGGGCCTCAGCGGGGATGACGCCGCCGTAGTAACGAGGCTTGTCCGTCATCACCTGCTCCTAGCCGACGTCGCCACTAGGCGCGACCCGACGGATCCGGCAACGCTGGCGACGGTGGCCGCGGCGGTGGGCGATGTCGCGACTCTCGAACTGCTCGCCGCGTTGACCCAAGCGGACGGCAAGGCCACCGGTCCCCTGGCGTGGACCCCCTGGAAGGAGACTCTGGTGGCCGACTTGGTGGCGCGCGTCCGCCAAGAGCTCGAAGGCATGCCTGCCCCGTCGTCGGCGCCGTATCCCTCCCCGTCGGACCGGGTGCTGATGCAAACCGGCCAGACGACCGTTCGCATAGGGTCGACCACCACCGTGATTGCTCCCGACCGGACCGGGCTGTTGGCGCGCGTCGCCGCCGCCCTCGCCGGGCTCGGGCTGGAGGTGCGGGCGGCACGGGCGGCCAGCGTCGCTGGCATGGCCATTGAACAGTTCGAGGTCGCCCCAAATATCGGTGAGTGGCCTCCCGACGAGACCGTTCGGGCCCGCATCGAGGACGCGGTTGGCGGTTCGGCCGACGTCGACGCCATCCTGGCGCGCCGCCGAGACACCTACCGGCCGCTTCGCCGGCGGGCGGCGACGGCCGTACCACCGCGAGTGCTCTTCGACCGTTCCGGCCTTTCCGGCACCGAAGTGGTCGAGGTGCGCTGCCTCGACCGGCCGGGCATCCTGGCCGAGTTGGCGGCGGCGCTGAGCAACATCGGCCTCGACGTCGTCCAGGCCCGAGCGGCCACCCTCGGCCACGAGGTGGTGGACGCCTTCTATGTGCGCTCCGTCGATGGCCGGCTACTCGAGGACGGCCAGCGGGCGCAGGTGGTCGATGCCCTCCTGGCGGTGGCCGACCTCGGGCCCTAAGGCGAAGTGCCTGTTGGCTGAACAAGCGATCGAGCTTGGGTAGCCCGCCTCGCCGTGGTCCACTGGGACGATGGATTTTCTGGTACTGGGCGGCACCGCCTGGCTCGGCCGGCAGGTCGCTGCCGAGGCCCTGAGCAAGGGGCACACCGTCACCTGCCTCGCTCGCGGTGAAGCCGGTCCCGTTGCTCCCGGCGCCACGCTGATCCGATCCGACCGAAATGAACCCGGGGCCTATGCCCAGGTGGTGGGACGCCACTGGCACGCGGTGCTCGAAGTCTCGTGGCAACCGGGTTTCGTCCACCGGGCCCTGGACGCCCTGGGTTCGGTCGCCCAGCATTGGACCTATGTGTCGTCAGGCAGCATCTACGCGGACCACGCGGCGATTGGCGCTGATGAGTCGGCGCCGCTGCTCCCGGCTACCGCCCAAGACGACGTCGACCGGTCGGAGTACGGCGAGGCGAAGGCAGCGTGCGAGCAGGCGTCGGCGGCAGGGGTGGGCGACCGGCTGCTCGTGGCCCGGGTAGGTCTGATCGGCGGACCGGGTGACCACACCGGACGTACCGGCTACTGGGTTGCCCGAGCGGCCCGGGACACCACCGGGCCCCTCTTGGTTCCCGATGCCGGGGAGCAGCTCACCCAGGTCATCGATGTCCGGGACTTGGCGGCGTGGTTGGTCACCTGCGCCGAGACGGGTACCACCGGAACCTTCGACGCCGTCGGCCCTATCGTGACCCTCGGCGACTGGATCGAGCAGTCCCGCCAAGTCGCCGGCCACCGCGGTCGCCTGGTGCCGGCCTCGACGCACTGGCTCGTCGAACAGGGCGTGGAGGAGTTCATGGGCCCCGAGTCACTGCCGCTGTGGCTGGCGGACCCGAGCTGGGGCGGATTCATGGCCCGTTCGGGGAGCGCCGCCCAAGGGGCGGGGTTGCGCCACCGGCCCCGCGACGAGCTCCTGGCAGACCTGCTGGCCTGGGAACGCCAGCAAGGTTTGGACCGGCAACGGGCCGCGGGACTGAGCGCCGCCCGTGAACGCGAGTTGCTTCAGCGGATGGCCTGAGCCGGGCCGAGCGACTCCACCCGAGCGCCTCCGATCCTCGATCTCAGCTGAACGCGGCCAGCAACAAGATGCCTGCGACGAGCAGTGCCGCCACCTTCGTGGCTTCGAGGGCGATATAGGCGTAATGGCTGTGCGAGCGCGGCGCGTCGTGGCCGGCCAGCACCGCGTCGGAGCGTTTGGTCAGCCGGGGCCGGATGGCGACCAGCTGCACGACGAGCGCCGCCATCGCAAGGGCGGCCGCGACGCTCACCCGCCCCGGTGGCCGGCCGGTGGCCAGGGCGACGACAAGCGCCGCACCGAAGAACGCCTCGGCGATGTTGAGGGCGCGGAAGACCAGCCGGCCGATGCCGAGGCCGATGCGCAGCGTGACCTCCGGGGCGCGGAACTTTATCGGCGCCTCCAGGAAAGAGATCGCCAGCACCATGCCGAGCCACACGAAGATGACGGCGCAGGCGACGGCGTCGGCCCCGTTCACAAGCTGCCCAGCATCACACCTGGCATGAAACCAAGGTGGGGCGGGCACAGCACGTCATCCCAATCGTAGGTTGGAAACTTGGCTGTCTGCGGCATTCTGGGGCCGTGAGCAATACCGCCCCCCCATCCGATGAGCACCGCGATCGCGCCTACGCCCAGGTAGCTCGCGATGTCCTTGCCCTGTACGACCGGCACCTGTTCGCCGAAGGGCTGCAAGCCGCGGAGGCGGCAGTCGAGCCGTTCCCCGAGTTCTCGGCCCGGACCAGCTGGTTTCGAGCCTGCCTGCTGTGCCGGCTCGAACGATTCGACGAGGCGGTCGAGGTTCTCCGCGCCGGCGTCGACCACGGCGAGTGGTGGTCGGAGGAGATGTTGCGCACCGACGGCGACATCACCCTGCTGCGGTGGCTGGACGGGTTCGAGGAAGTCGTCGCTCGGTCGGTCAGCCTGTCGGTGGCGGCGCAGGAAAAATCAGCTCCCACGCTGGCGGTTCTCGAACCCGAGGCGGCAACCGGTGACCAGCCGCGTCCGGTCCTGATCGCGCTCCACGGCTCTGGCGGTCTCCCCGGTGTCGGCGAATGCTGGGAACTGGCCTGCGATGAAGGATGGCTGGTCGCCCTCCCGCGCTCGTCGCGTCTGGTCGCCGCGGACACGCCAGTATGGGACGATCTCCACCAGGCCCGCCACGAACTGCAGCAGCATCTCAAAGACCTCAAGACGCGCTATCGGATCGATGAGCGGCGCATCGTGCTCGCCGGGTTCTCGCAGGGCGCCAGCGTTGCCGTCGAACTCGGGGTGGAAGGAAGGTTGGGCGCGACCGGCGTGTTAGCCGTCGCCCCGTGGTTCGACGTCGACCGCCCGATGCTCGAGGACCTCCTCGACGCTCGGCCGCCGCTGTACCTCGTGATGGGTCAGGACGACCGGGGGCTGAAGACCGTCCTGCGTGCCCGGGCGGAACTCGAAAGAGCAGGCTTCGTCTGCCACTTGGACGAGCGTCCGGGCGTCGGACACGAGTTCCCGCCTGACGGGAAACAGATGTTGCAATCGGCGCTGGCTGTCGTCGGAGAGCCCGAGCCCTAACCGCCCGTCGCCGTCGTCGAGGTACCCAGGCGCCCCGTCGTCGTCTCTGTGGTCTCCGTCGATTGAGGCGTCACCGTCACCGACGTTGGCGTCAATGACGGTGTCGAGGTCGGCGTCGAGGTCGGCGCCGATGTCGGCGTGGTGGTCGTCGTCGTCGCCGGTGCCCGCCGCCCGACCACCGGAGCCCCGTGCCCCTGCGCTGCCTGGAGCACCCGCGGCGCGGTCGCCGAGGGCCCGGGAGCGATCAGTGCCAGCACCGCCGCCGCCACACATCCCGCCAGGACGACAGCACCGAGCGCCGCCGTCGCCTGGCGCGCGGAACGAGTGCGCATCGCCTCAGTGCTCCGCCGAGCCTGCAACTCGGGCGGGAGGGCGGCTCGACGGGCCGCGAGGCTGTTGATCGGCGCGGCCGCGAAGGAGACCGTTGGCCAGAGGAGCAAGGCAGCGGTCAGGGCTCCGGCCAGCGTCGTCGGTCGGGTCAGGGCGGCGGCAATGCCCGCCACGCCGATTAGGGCCAAGGCCGTCTCGCCCTTGTTGCCTCGTATGGCGTCTGACCACTTGGGGACCTCATCGGTTTTCGGAGTCCGAAGGAACTCCGCCTCTTTGGCGAACAGACCCTGGATGCACGCCCGGGCCACCACCAGGGAGGTCGACTGCCAGATCATGAACGCACCGAGGGCGTCGGCCCACGACGCGTCGGTGCCGCGCCGCAAGAGAGCCACCGCGCGCACGATCCCGAGGGCCGCCATGAAAGTGATGGCAGCGACCAGAAATCCGCTCAACTTCCTGAACAAAAGCCCGCCCCCGACGGCCACGTTGACCGCCCCGGCCAGCAACACGAAGAAGAAGATGATGCCGAGCAGGTCGCCGTACCACTGGATGGCGCCCGAGAAATAGGCCCAGCGCTGGCCCGCGGTCATCTGGTTGCGAGGAGACTTCGGTCCCGGCAACAGCGAGCGCCAGTGCCGCCGGAGGATCTGGACGCCTCCGAAACACCACCGGAACCGTTGCTTCTTCAGCGATTCGAAGGTGAGGGGCATGATGCCCTGGCCATAGCTTTGATCGACGTGGAGCCCGGCATCGCCTTTCTGCAAGAGGCGCAGGGAAAGCTCGGCGTCCTCGGTGATGCACCATTCGTCCCACCCGCCTACCGCAACCAGCGCGCTGAGCCGGATGAGGCCGGTTGTGCCCGCGAAGATCGCCCCGTCGCGTTCGTTGCGTGAGGGTTGGGACACCGCGAAGAAATAGCTGTAGCTGTAGTAGAGCCGGCGGTAGAACGGCGCCTGTTGCCAGTCCCGGTAGTCCTGCGGCGGCTGCACGAACCCGACGGTGGGATCGCTGAACAGCGGGACGCACCGAGATAGGAAATCGGGTGCCAACCGGTAGTCGGAATCCACCACGCCCACGACCTCGGCGCGAGGGTCGGTCAGGTGCTGGAGGGCGTAGTTGAGGGCGCCCGACTTGTAGCCCGGGAAGCCTTCCAGGTGCACAAACTTCACGCCGTTGGCCAGGCACCACGAATCGACCGGCCCCCAAAGCGTCTCGTCGTCGCTGTTGTCGTCGATGCAGATGACCTCGTAGTTGTCATAGTGGAGGGCCATCAGGGAAGCCAGCGTCTGGATCACCATGTCCGGTGGCTCGTTGTAGGCCGGCACCTGGAGGGAGACGAACGGCCGGTAGCCCTGATCGGCTGGCGGGCTCGGCTGGCGCGTCACCCGTCGCATCCAGACCTCCCGACCGAGCGTGTCGCACAACTCCCACATGTAGGCGCACCCGAGCACCGCCGCCCAGGCCTCGAGGAGGAGGAGCAACAGGCCGCCGACCGTGCCGGCCGCGCCGAGATGGCTGGTGACGGTCCACTGCAACATGAACACCAGATAGGCGCCGAGCAGCAGCGTCGACGTCGACCAGCACAGATGTCCGAGAGCGCCCCAACGCCGGGTGAACGGCATCCACAACAGGCTGGCGACGACGAGGCCGGCCATGGCGGCCACCAGGTTCGTGCGATCGAGATGAACAAGGGCCAGTCCGGCGCCGACCGCGGCCGCCAGGATAACGGTGGCCACCAAGGTCCGAGACAGCCGGGCCGCATATCGGGGACCGGTCTCGACGCGCGGTCGGGTGGGCCGGCGAGTGAACAGCGACAGCGTCGACACCGGCGCCGCGACCAGCGCGGCAAGGAATATGGCAGCGATCATAGGCTTCGGCGGGTAGCCGGGTCGGACCTACCCGCTTCTTGTCACCCCGACACGTCGGGCAGTCGCCCGAGCGGTCTCAGCCGCCGTCGGTCAGGGCAGGACCGAGGGAAAACCGCAGCGCACGGCGAGTTCGGGGATCCGGTAGGAGGTGACGGCGGCCACCAAGGGTTCGGTGCCCGGCCGCAGGTCCAGGACCTGGACTCCGGACACGCCTAGCGCGCCCGACCCGTCGGGTTCGTACACCGCCACCGCCAGCTGCCCGTTGCACCGCCCGAGGCGGACGGTCACCCCGTACGGCCGGGAGGGACCGAAGATCGCCAGCTCGACAAATGCGGAGACATCGTCCCGGCCCGAGAACCACTGCGGCAACGGCGGCATGCTGAAGGCGATGTCGTCGGTGACGACGGCGACGAAGCCGTCCACGTCGGCGCGTTCCCAGGCCCGCAGGTAGCGGCTGGCCAGGTCTGCCACGCGAGGGTCGTCGAGCGGCAACACGTCGCTGTCACGCCCGGGCGCCGCGCTCTCACGGGCCCGGTGCAGCAGGCTGCTGACCGCGCTCGGCGTGGCGGCCAGCACCTCGGCCACCTCGAGCGGCGTGAACCCGAGGACGTCGTGCAACAGCAGGGCGGCGCGCTGGCGGGGCGGCAGGGTCTGCATCGAGGTCAGAAACGCCAGGCTCACCGTTTCCCGGGCCACCAGCGACTCCTGGGGGTCGATGCCGATGCCGAGCTCGCCGTCGGCGACCGGCTCGACCCAGCCGGGGCCGTCGGCCGTCATGGCGAGCTCATCGCCGAGCCGGGCCGGCGGGCCATAGGCCACAGGGTGGGTTCGCCGGCGCTCGGCCCGCAGCCGATCCAGGCAGATGTTGGTCGCGATCCGGTACAGCCAGCCCGCGAAGTCGCCCCTGCCGTCGTAGGACTCGATGGCCCGGAACGCCCGTAGCAGCGTGTCTTGAACCGCGTCCTCGGCATCGGGGCCCGAACCCAGCATGCGGTAGCAGTGCCGGAACATGGCCACCTGGTGCGGCCGGATGAGCACGCCGAACGCGTGCTCATCCCCCTGCCGCACTCGACTGAGCAGGTCGCCGACGTCGCTCACCACTCGGTCCATTGCCCCCCGGTGGCCGCCTGCCAGACCGACGTCGCCGGCGCCCCGCAGAACGCCTTCTCGAAGCCGGTCAGCTGTGCGTAGTGCTCGGCCATGCCCACCGGGTCGGCCCACACGTCGATGCCCAGCGCTTCGGCCTCTTCGCCGGGTTGGGTCAGGCCGATGTAGAGCTGGTGCGACAGCTGGCCCCGGCGGCGGGCGTCGGCCAGGTTGGCCGCCATCACCTTGGCAAAGGCGTCGACGGTCACTTCCGGATCGCTGACCGGGCCCCGCACGATGCCGACGTAGCGGCCGCTCAGGTGCATGGGCGCCTCCAGTTCGAAGCCGAACGCCCCCCGGGCCGGCATCCACAATGAGGCGTCGCGGTCGGAGAACAACATGCCCGCCCCCTGCTGCACCTGGGCATCGGAGAAGAACGTACCGATCCCCTGCGCATCCCGCCACACGTCGATGAACAGGAGTTCCTTCTCGTCGGCGCCGGGAACGCCGGGCACTGGCTGGTACGCCTTGTGGCTCAAGTCGCCAAGGGCCCGGGCGGCGGCGACACCCTCGTCGGAGCCCGCCGTCTGGTTGTGGAGCTGGCGGAGTTCGTCTGGGGTCGGGGGGATCACCGAGCCTCGAACGGTAAGCAGCACGTGGGGAATGGTCAGGGTGGCCATGTAAGGTTCCTCTCTGTCGTGGTGGCAACACCCATCCCGACGATTACGAGGCGCAGATTTCGCGCGGGCCAGAAGTTTTTTCAACCCCCTGGAAAAGGCGCAGCTCCTCTCGCCAACGCCTCCCGACAGCGCCCGTGCGCGTCGACGCTCCGGGGACGAGGCGGGTAGGCCGTCTTGACAGCCCGGTAAGCAGACCGTAAACCGTCGGCCAAAGTTGAGCGAACCGGCGCTCAGGCACGTGTGGCCGACGAACAAAATCAGGTCGTGACGGATATCAGCGATCCCGCGAAGTCTTCCGAGACCTCGGCCGTCGTCCCTGCCGCTGTGGCCGACGGCCGGAGTGCCCGCTCCGAGTCCAACGCCCGGCTCACCTCGTGGGCCGGCCTGGTGCTTTTCGTACTCCTCGCAGTGCTCGGTGTCACCATCCTCCGCATCCATCAGCTGCTGGCGGTCCACATCGCCGTCGGCTTCGGCCTGATCGCGCCCCTGGTGGTCAAGTTGGTCAGCACGGGCTGGCGCTTCGTCCACTACTACGCCGGTGACCAGGACTACGTCCTTGCCGGCCCGCCACGTCCGCTGCTTCGAATCCTGGCCCCATTGGTCGTCATCAGCACCCTGGCGGTGGTCGGCACCGGTGTCGCCCTCATCGCTGCCGGCCCCGGCGGCCGCTCAGAGCTGCTGGTTCTCCACAAGATCACCTTCGTCGCCTGGTTCGGAGTGATGACGGTGCACGTGGTGGCCTACATCCTTCCTGCGCTGCGCTGGGTCGGCGCCGACCTCGGCAAGGTTGGAGCGCCCCGCGTGCTCGCCAGACGTCGGGCGCGGCAGTTCGCGGTGGCGGCCAGTTTGGTCGCTGGTGTGCTCCTCGCCTTTGTCGGCCTGCGCTGGGGCCATCCCTGGCTCGCCTCCAGCGGCGTCAAGTTCCTTCGTGGGCGATAAGGCGCGGTTGCCAACCGGTGACTCCTGTCGGCTGCGAATATCGGGCGGTGCCAGTTCGCCCCGCCCCCTCGCCGCCGGTCCTGGCCCGAGCGTGCCTCATGGGGATTGGGATCTATGTCGTCATCGACGTGATCCTGAAGTTCCTGCGCCCGGGCTACAGCCTGTTGTACAACGCGGAAAGCGACTATGGCCGCGGTCCGTGGTTCTGGGTCATGGACGCCAACTTCCTGCTCCGGTGTGCCCTGAGCTTGGCGCTGGTGCTCGCTCTGGCCCGCCAGACGGGACACGACCGGCGGCTCAAAGCCGGGTTGGTATTGCTGGTGGTCTGGGCCGCCTGCTCTGGGCTTCTGGCCTTTTTTGCTGACAACATTGAGGGACAACCGGTAAAGGGCAGCGGCGGGGTGCACGTGCTGCTGGCCGCCGTTGCGTTTCTCTGCGTCGCCATCGCGGCCGTCTTGCTGTCCGTGCGTTTGCGCGCCGTGGACGGATGGGCATCGATCACGCCCGCGCTGCTGGCGCTGGCGCTGGCCGGAGTAGTGGCCTTTCTCGCCCTGGGCGCCACGGCTGGGCATCGCCACCTGCCGGGCGGCTTAGTCGAGCGCATCTTCCTGGCTCTGGAGTTGGCATGGATTGGGACCGCGGCCGCGTCTGTCATCCGGATCTCCCGCCGGCCGGTCCAGACCGCGCCGTGACGGGGTACCCGGCCTTGCCGCGCCCGTAGAGGGGATTTAGGCGGAACCTACACAGGGGGCCACCTGCGCTCTATCGTTCGGGCGTGGAACGCCTCGGCGAGCGCGCAGGAAGGGTCGATGACGCGGCAATCGCAGAGGCGCGCCGGATGGGCCATCCCTACGTCGGCACGGAGCACCTCCTGCTCGGACTGTTGTCCGTCGAAGGCCCGGCGCGTGACGCCCTGCGGAGGGCGGGAGTTACCGCGGAGGCGGCGCGCGCCAAGGTGATTGAGGCCGTCGGCGATCTCGACCAAAGTCCGTCGCACGCCGGGGCTCGGCCGAGGCAGCCCGTCTCGGCGGGCACACCCGACTTTTCCGACCGCGCCCGCCGGGCCCTCGAGCGCGCCTCCCGGCTTTCGCTTCACCGCCGCGATCCCGACGTCGAGCCGGAGCACGTGCTGGTCGGTCTGTTGGATGTGGAGGGGCGAGCGGGCCAGGTTCTGCGCGGCCTCGGTGTCGACATGGCGGCGTTGCAGCGCGACGCAGAGTTGCGCGTCGGCGAAGATTTCGACGCCGAACCCGAACCACCGTCGCCGCCACTGCCGCCCCCCAACATGGCCGGCCCTCACTGCGCGCATTG
>JBOGGN010000049.1:0-7744 GCA_050744165.1 Acidimicrobiales bacterium
TACAGCCACACGATGACCGCTGCCGCCACCATGAACTTGAGGTCGCGAAAGTAGACGTACATGGCGGCCAGCAAGAGGCCGAGGGCGGCGGTAAAGGCCAGTGCCAGCACCGAGGCGGGGATGAGCAGCAGGAGCCGAACATTGGGGGCGACCCCGACGACGGGGAGTTCCACCAGCAAGATCACGGCCGAGGTCCCGAGGAGGATGAGGTTGGCGCACGGGGGGACGAGGGCGACGATGGCGCGGGGAAACCACACCTTGTCGGTCAGGCCCGAGGCGTCGACGATGGCGGTGGTCGACGCCAGGACCGAGGTGGACACGAACACCCACGGCACCATGCCCGCCAGCACGAAACCGGCGTAGCTGTAGGAGCGGCCGGTGCCGAAGTTGCCCACCCGGGAAAAGATGAAGACCATCACGATCGACTGCACCAGCGGCAGGGCCACCGACCACAGCACGCCGAGCGACGCCCGCTTGTAGCGGACCTGAAAGTCCTTGCGGGACAGGGCGACCAGTACGCCTCGGAAGTGCCACAGACCCCGGAACCACTCGCCGAGAGACACGGGGCGGGCGTCGAGGGTCAGCGTCGGCGACGCCTCGGTCACGGGCTCATTTGCGGCGGGAGATGATCATGGCTGATCGACCACGGTAGCCAAGACCCTCCGGGATTCGACTCCGGGATTCGACGGAGTCCATGGCTGTGCCAAGATCCGTGGCCGTCATGCCGGCCCCCGATCCAGGCCCGCCACGCTGATCCTCTCGCTACTGGCAGCGTCGCTCTTCGTGGCCGAGGGTCTGCTCTTGGCCACGGGCGTGCGGCGCCGCTGGTGGCCCGGCGCTCGACCCTCGCTCGTGGTCACCGTCGTCGCCCTCGTCTGGCTGTGCTGGGCGCTCGTCCTCGGCCAGCTGCTCGGCGCCCTCGGTGCCCTCCAGCCGGGCTGGTTGCTCCTCGTCGGCGGCCTTACGGCGGCGCCATTCCTGGTCCCCCTGCCCGGGTGGCGCCGGTGGCGTCCCGGCGCTGCCCTCCGCCGCGCCCGAGGTGCGTGGCGCCTCCCGCACCCCGATCCCCGCCGCTCCCGAGAGGACCGATGGCTCACCATCGCCACGGTGGCCGTGGTTCTGACGGTCGCCGCGGTGTGGGTGGCCCGGACCGTGATCGCCCTTCACAGCGGCATCAACGACCCCGACTCCCTCGGCTACCACCTGCCCTTCATCGCGACCTTCGCCCACAGCGGCTCCGCCAACCAGCACCAGCTGCTGATCCCCCTCTACCCGGTGCAGTTGTACCCGGCCAACGACGAGCTGCTCTCGGCCATCGCCCTCCTCTTCACCCGGTCGATGGTGTTTGCAGTGGGGAAAAACCTCGCCTTCGGTGCCCTCATCCTCGTGGAGGCACATGCCCTGGGCGATGCCTATCGCTCCGGCCGGCTCGCGGTCGCGGCGGCAGCGGTCGTTCTCGGCTTTCCCGTCCTGGCCTTCTCGCAGCCCGGCGAGGCGGTCAACGACGCCCTGATGCTGCTGGTCCTGCTTGGGGGCCTGGCGGTGCTGGCCCACGCCCGGGACCGGCCGGCGCCCTACGTGTTGGCCATGGGGGCCGCGGGGCTGGCGCTCGGGGTCAAGTTCTCCGCCATCGTTCCCGCCGCCGCCCTGGTGGTGGTTGCGGTGGTGCTGCTGCTGGCCCGCACCGGCGCTCACCGGGGGCGGAGCCTGGTCGCCGGGGTCGTGTTCAGCGCGGCAACCGGCGCGTCGTGGTACGTCCGCAACATCATCACCTACGCCAACCCGGTGCCCCCGGTCAAAGTGGCCTTCGGTCCGCTGCGACTGAAAACCATCGACAGCTATACCAGCAAACTTTCGTTCTCGGTGGGCCACTACCTGGCCCGGGGCCAGTACCTCTCGGTGTTCGCCCACGGTCTGGTGAAGTCGCTCGGGCCGGTTGGGGTGGTGGTGGCCGTGGTCAGCGTGGTGGTGGCGTTGGCCCTGGCACGCTCGGGGGACGGGTTTTTGCGGGGGCTCAGCGCCTTTGTCGTGATTGCCACGATCGGGTACGTGACGACTCCGGCTGGGGCGGCAGGACTGCCGTCGCAGATCCCGTACGCGTTCATTGTCAACATGCACTACGCGGCGCCGGCCCTCTTGGTCGCGGCCACGGCTGCAGCCGTAGTGGCGGCCGGGTCGAGGTGGGCGTGGATTTTTCCCACCGTTGGTGTCGTCGCCGTGCTCACGAGCATCGGACCCGGTCAGAGGATTGCGGTCTGGGCGCCCCAAGTCGGCGGCCGCGACTTCTTGGTCATGACGGCGGCGGCCGCGGTTGGGGTCGCCGCGGTGGCCGTCGGGCTCTCGGCCGGGCGGGAACGGCTCGGGGCCGCGGTGGCGGCTGTGGCGCTCATCGTCGGGGTGGCCGGGGCCGCCGCGGCCGCCGAGCGTTACCCCCGGCGATCGACGACCGACGCCGTGGTGACCTGGGCGGCGCACACCCCCGCCGCCTCCATCGGGGCATGGAACGCCGACATCGCCGACCTGTACGGCCCCCACGCCCGCAACCGGGTGACGGTGCTGGCCCG
Organism: Acidimicrobiales bacterium; assembly: GCA_050744165.1. GTDB lineage: Bacteria > Actinomycetota > Acidimicrobiia > Acidimicrobiales > Palsa-688 > JBOGGN01. The sequence goes on from JBOGGN010000049.1 coordinate 2,565, forward strand.
TCTCGACGACGGTGGCGCGGTGCCGATCGACACCTGCCAAGGCTGGAAACAGGCGATCGTCGCCGGCCACTACCAGTACAGCGCCGTCATCTCGGGGACCGCGTGGATGCGCTGGCTTGATGCCGACCCCGCGTTTCGGCGGGTGGCACACGATGCTGCCACGACCGTCTACCAGGTCGTGGGGCCGCCCGATGTGAGCTGCCCGGGGCAGTCCAACGCGGGCGCCGACTTCTGGCTGGCACCCGGTTACGGGATCTAAACCGACTCGGGCGGGTTGCGCAGATAGCAGAGCGTGGCGCATAGTCGACGTTCCCTTCTATGCCCCACCCGGATCTGGCGGCCGAGCAGGCGCACGTCGACCACGCGTATGAACGTTTGGCGGCGATGCGGGCCAATGCCCTGGCGATGCTGCGCGCCGCATTCAGCGAGCGAGGCGGGACCTTCCAGGCCTTCACCGAGCGCGACATCCGGGTTCGCACCAGCCTGAATCGGCTGGAGCAGCTGCAGCTCGGCAGGGAATCGCTGGTGTTCGGGCGGATCGATCGTCTGGCCAGCGCCGACGGGGGAGCGACGGCCGACGGTGGGGACTCTGGGGCAGCTGGCGGTGGCGGCACCTCCGAGGCATTCCACATCGGTCGGCTGGCGGTGGCCGACGAGGATCAGGAGCCGCTGGTCGTCGACTGGCGGGCACCCGTCGCCGAGCCGTTCTACCGGGCCACCGGTGCCCAGCCGATGGGGCTGACTCGGCGGCGCCACTTCCTCACCGAGGGCCAGCGGGTGCTCGACCTGGAGGACGAGCTGTTCGGCGACGACGAGCCGGGCGAATCAGGCGACGGCTACGTTTTGGACGCCGGCCTCGGGGCCGGCCTGTCCGGCTCCGCCACCCTGCTGGCCGCTCTGTCCCGGTCGCGGACCGGCCGCATGCGGGACATCGTGGCCACCGTCCAGCGGGAGCAGGACGAGATCATCCGTGGCCCGCTGTCGGGAGTGCTCGTCGTGCAGGGCGGCCCAGGCACGGGCAAGACGGCCGTGGCCCTCCACCGAGCTGCCTACTTGCTGTATACCTACCGCTTCCCGCTGGAGAGCCAGGGGGTGCTGGTGGTCGGGCCCAACCCGCTGTTTCTGCGCTACATCGAGAATGTCCTGCCCTCACTCGGGGAGTCGGGCGTGGAGATGTCGACAGTCGGGCGTCTCTACGGCCCGCTGCAGGCGATCGGCGCTGACGATCGGGCCACGGCGACGTTGAAGGGCGATGTGCGCATGGCGAGATTCCTGGCTCGGGCCGTGGCCAACCGCCAGCGCCCGCTGCGACGCCCGGTGGAAATCCCCTTCGGGTCGATGGTGCTCATCTTGTCGGTGGCGGCTTCCAACGAAATCGTCACCGCCGCCAAGCGCCGAACCGGCGCCCACAACGCCCGGCGGCGCTACGTCGAGCAGCTTCTGTGGCGCCACCTCCACGGCCGCTACCTCGAGGCCCGGGCCCGGGTGGCGCGTGAGGTCGCGGGCAGCGCTGCCCCTGCGGGGCAATGGTCGGGGGCGGCGGGAAACGAGGAGGTAGGGGCAGAGTTGGCGGCGTTGCCAGCGCCGGCCGATCTCAGCGTCGCCGACCTCGGCAACGACCTGCGGCGGCTGCCGGTGGTAGCCCAAGCGCTGGACCGGATGTGGCCTCGGCTGACCCCCCAGGAACTGCTCCACGACCTCTTCGGCGCGCCGCCGTTGCTGGAGTTGGCCGGTCGGGGCCTGTTGTCCGAAGCGGAGCAGTCGCTCTTGGCTCGGCCCCGTTCGGCAACGCCGGAGTCGGCGCCGTGGACCGACGCCGACCTGGCGCTGCTCGACGAGGCACGGGCGCTGCTTGGCAGTCCGCGCGGGTCGGGACCGAGCGGCTCGCATGGCTCGGGTGGCTCGGGTGGCTCGGGTGGCTCGGGTGGCTCGGGTGGCGACGAGGACGGGCCTCGGTCCTTCGGGCACATCGTGGTCGACGAGGCCCAGGACCTCTCGCCCATGCAGTGGCGCATGCTGGGCCGGCGCAGCTTGTCGTCGTCGATGACGATCGTGGGCGACATTGCCCAGGCGACAGGGACGTGGGCGCCCCGTTCATGGGCCGAGGCGCTCGAGTACGTGCCTACCCGGCGGGGGTCGCGCATGGTGGAACTCACCGTCAATTACCGCACCCCAAGCGAGGTGATGGACCTGGCGGCCCACATTTTGGAGGCGGCGGCACCCGGGGTGGCGGCACCCGAGTCGGTCCGTACGACTGGTCGCCAGCCTCAGTTCGTGCCGGTCGCTGACGGCTCGGATTGGGCCTCGGCCGTTGTCGCTGTGGTCGCCGACGAGGCGTTGGCGGTCGTCCAGGAGTCGCAGCTTGGAGGCACCGTCGGGGTCATCTGCGCTCCCTCGATGGTGGCCGCCGCGGCCGACGCTCTTGCCCGTCGGGGGATGGCCTTCGGGACGCTGGAGGCAGGAGCGCTCGATGATGCCATCACGGTGGTGTCGGTGATCGCGGGCAAGGGGCTGGAATTCGACTCGGTGGTGGTCGTCGAGCCTGCTCGCATCGTCGCCGAGTCGCCGCAGGGTTTGCGGGCGTTGTACGTGGCGCTGACCCGGGCCACTCGGCGGCTGTCGATCGTCTACGCCGAGGCTCTGCCGGTGCCGTTGGCACGTCCGCCCGGGTAGGCACGGCGCCGGGGCCGGCGCCGGGGCCGGTGGCGGGCAGGTGGCGGTGCCGTGCCGGTGGCTGGGGGACGGCCCGAGCTACTTGAACACCCGATTACTTGAACAACAGCCGCAGGATGCGGTCCTTGGTCTTGGTGTACGGCGGGTAGGCGAAGAGGGGGTCGAACCATGTCGCCCGGTCGAGCACCCCTTTGCGGTGGCTGAAGGTGTCGAAGCCGTAGCGGCCATGGTAGGCGCCCATGCCGCTGGCGCCGACGCCGCCGAAGGGCAGGCCGGTCGTGGCGATCTGGAGCACGGTGCCGTTGATGCACGCTCCGCCCGACGAAGTCCGCTCGATCACCCGCTCCGCGATGGCGCGCCGCCGGCTGAAGACATACAACGCCAACGGCTTGGGGTGGGCGTTGACCTGTTCGATGGCCGTTTCGACATCTGGCACCGCGATCACCGGCAGGATCGGACCGAAGATTTCGTCGGCCATCATCGGTTCCTCCCAGGAGGCGTCGCGCACGATGGTGGGAGCCAGGTACCGATCGGCGGCGGCCGAGCCTTCGGTCCCGCTACTGCCGGCTCCGGCGGCGCTCCCCGTGCCGCCCGTGACCAGGCGACCAGGGTCGATGTCGGCCAAAAGGCCGGTCAGGCGTGTCAGGTGGCGGTTGTTGATAATACGGGCGTAGTCACGGCTGTGGCGGGCATCGGCGCCGTAGAAGGCCTCGACGGTGGTCGCCAGCTTCGCCAACAGTGGTTCCTCGACTTCACGGTGGACCAGCACGTAGTCGGGCGCCAGGCACGTCTGCCCGGCATTGACGAACTTGCCCCAGACGATCCGCCGAGCGGCGGCGTCCAGGTCGACGTCCCGGTCCACGATGACGGGGCACTTGCCGCCCAGTTCCAGGGTGACGGGCGTCAGGTGCTTGGCCGCGGCCTCCATCACGATCCTGCCCACGCGCCCATTTCCGGTGTAGAAGATGTGGTCCCACCGCTCCGCCAGCAGGCTGGTGGTCTCCTCCGGGCCGCCTTCGACGATGGCGACCGCACGCTCGTCCAGGTAGCGGGGCACCAACTCCGCCATGAGGCTGGAGGTCGCAGGCGCCATCTCTGAGGGCTTGCCGACCACCGCGTTGCCCGCGGCCAACGCCGAGGCCATCGGGAGGATCAGGAGGTGGATGGGGTAGTTCCACGGTGCGATGACCAGCACCAGGCCGAGCGGCTCAGGGACGACCCGCGCCCGGCCGAGCCCCAGACGAACCGGGACCGGCACCGGCCGGGCTTCGGCCCAGCGCCCCAAATGGCGCAGCATGGCGCGCAACTCGGCGTTGATGGCGCCGATGTCGGTGGTCCAGCCTTCTGTCGCTGGCTTGCCAACGTCGGCGGCGAGAGCCTCCAGCCATCTGCTTTCGTTCTCGACCAGCATCCGCTGCACCTGGTGGATCTGGCTCCGTCGCCAGCTGAGCGGTTTGGTCAAGCCGCTGTCGTAGCCCTCGCGGAGGTGTTTGACCAGGTCAGCAGGCGTCATCGTCTCGGGCATCGGTACCAGCCATACCACGGATGGGGCGGACATGGCGGCCTGTTGGCACGGGGTGGCGGCCGAGTGGGCGGCCCGCCACCATGGAACGGTGCCTGCCGAGCCGACGCTGGATCCTGCCGATGTCGAGGCCGAGCCCACGGTTCAGTTCCAGCGCTGGTTCGCCGAGGCGGTCGCCGCAGGTGTGCCCGAACCAGAGGCCATGTGCCTTGCCTCGGTGGACACCGACGGCTGGCCGGCGGCTCGCATGGTGCTCATGAAACACGTCGACCACCGCGGATTCGTCTTCTACACCAACTACAAGAGCGACAAGGGCCGTCAGCTGGGGGCCTGCTCTCGCGCCGCGTTGTTGTGGCGGTGGTTCATCCTCGAGCGCCAGGTCCGAGTTGTCGGGACTTCCGAGCGGGCCACCGAGGCTGAGTCCGACGCCTACTTCGCGTCCCGTCCGCGAGGTTCCCAGATCGGCGCATGGGCGTCTCCCCAGAGCCGGGTCCTCGCCAATCGGGCGGTGCTTGAGCGGCTCGTCGACGACGTGGTCAGCCGCTTCGGCGACGGGCCGCTGCCGCGGCCGCCGTGGTGGGGCGGCATCCGGGTGGTGCCCCAGTCGGTCGAGTTCTGGCAGGGTCGGCCAGACCGGCTGCACGACCGGGTCCGATACCGCCGGGCTGAGCCGTCTGGGTGGATCATCGAGCGGTTGGCCCCCTAGAGCGGGTAAAAAGAAGGCCATGGCGACCGAGCCCGAATCCCTCGAAGTGGACCTCGATACCTTTGCGGACGCCCACGCCGCGGGGGCGGTCGTGCTTGACGTCCGCAACCCAGACGAGTACGAGGGGGGACATGTCAGTGGCGCGGTGCTCATACCCTTGCCTGAGCTCGGCCAGCGCCAGGCCGAGATCCCAGACGGCGACCAGGTCTATGTGATCTGCGCGGGAGGCGGCCGCAGCCTCCAGGCCACGAAGGCAATGGTGCACGCTGGGTATAAGGC
>JBOGGN010000050.1:0-3083 GCA_050744165.1 Acidimicrobiales bacterium
CGAACCCGGCAAACGACAACCCGAGCACGACCAGCGACAACCCCAGCACCAACAACGACAACTCCAGCACCGCCGATCCTGACCAAACGTGTCGCACACATCCTCACCCAGTCAGTCGGGCAACACCGACGTCGGCGACAGACCCAGGCCGAACACTTCTGGCGAATTGGTTAGATTCATGCCCGAATCGAAACCGCCTGGGTATAGAAGCGGGCATCAACCTAACCAGTTCTGGAAGTACAAGTCCCCCCGGCACGAATCGGAGAGGGCACGCGGAGGCGGTGGTCAGCCGGCGGCCTCCGGCGTCAGCCGGCGTCCGGCATCAGCCGGCGTTCTGCAGCAGCCGACCTCGCCCGTCGGTGGTCATCGCGGTTGCCCGGGCGGCGTGGGCCAGCGCCTCGGCCAGCTGGTCGGCGTCAAGCGGCTTGGCCAGGTAGTCGTCCATGCCGGCGACCATGCATTCCTCCCTGTCGCCGAGCATGGCTGAGGACGTCATCGCGATGATGAAGGTGCGCCCCGCTCGTCCGTCCAGAGCCCGGATGCGGCGGGTGGCCTCGTAGCCGTCCATGACCGGCATCCGGCAGTCCATGAGCACCGCCCGGTAGCTGGTTCGCTGCACCGCGTCGATGGCATCGGCACCGGTACTCACGGACTCGACCTGGTAGCCCATCTTCTCCAACCGCAGGGAAGCCACGAGCTGGTTGACGGCGTTGTCATCGGCCACTAGCACCAACGGCTTGGCGCTGGACGCAGACATCCGAGGCAGGGCCGCCGCCGGCGAGCGCGGTTCCAGAGCAGACAGCGGCCGAACCAAAGGTGCACACGCCCCCCGAGCGAGAGGAGCAGAATCCCCGGCCGGAGGAGCCGAGAGCGTCGCCGCCCCCAGGGGGCCCAAGCCCGAGGCCGAGGCCGAGCCCGTGGCCGCCGCCGGCAGAGGCACCTCGAACCAGAACGTGCTGCCCTCTCCGGGCTGGCTGGTGAAGTCCAGTACCCCGCCCATCATGGCCACCAGCTGGGTGCAGATGGCGAGCCCTAGTCCGGTCCCGCCGTAACGTCGAGTCGTCGACCCGTCGGCCTGCCCGAAGGCATCCAGCACCGTGGCCCGTGCGGAAGGCTCGATCCCGATCCCGGTATCGCTCACGGAGATGCGGATGCGACCGGCAGAAGGCACCCGTGCCCCCAGGGTCACCGTTCCGTGGTGGGTGAACTTGACGGCGTTGCTCACCAGGTTGGTGACCACCTGGCGGAAGCGCACTGGGTCGCCGCGAACCAAGCGGGGCACCTCTGCGTCCATAGCCAGGTGTAGTGCCAGGTTCTTGTCCCGAGCGGCCACGCTCGTGGAGTTGGCCACGCTGGCTAAGGCTGCCCCCAGGTCGAAGTCGGCATCCTCGAGATCCAGCTTCCCCGCCTCGATCTTGGAGAAGTCGAGGATGTCGTTGAGGATCACCATGAGGTTCTCGCCCGAGTCCCGGATTGTTGTCAGGTAGCAGCGCTGGTCGTTGTCGAGTCCGGTCTCGAGCAGCAGCTTCGTCATCCCCAACACCCCGTTCATCGGGGTGCGGATCTCGTGGCTCATGTTGGCGAGGAACCTCGATTTCAGCTGCGACGCCTCGATGGCCTGATCGCGGGCGACCCGGATGGCCAGTTCCACCTCGCGCCGCTCGGAGATGTCCCGGAACACCAGCACGGCCCCGGCCACCTGGCCGTCATCGACGATCGCCGAGGCGGTGAGCGCCACCGGCAGCGTGGTGCCGTCGGACCGCACGAACTCGGTGTCGTCACAGCGCAGGGTCTCGCGGCTGGCGATCACCTGGCGCGCCGTGTCGAGGAGGAAGGGTGGCGTCGGGGCCAGCCGCCCACCCGGGGCCTCGACGCCGAGTAGCGCCGCGGCAACCGGGTTGATGAAGGTGACCTCGCCTGCCAAGTCCACGGCGCAGACTCCCTCGCCGAGGCTCGACGTGATAGCCGCCAGCCGCTGGCGCTGGAACCGGGCCTCCCGGTAGTTGCGGCCGTTGGTCAGCGCCCCCGCGCCGACCGCGGCCAGCGCTTCCAGCAACGCCCTGTCGGCCGGCTCGAAAGGTTCGCTGCGGCTGCGGCCCGACACGACGAGCCACGCCGGGTCGTCGTTGACCATCATCTTGGCTCCCACCTCGCCGAGTCCCTCGGGCGAGGGACGAACCGCCACCTCGGCGCAGCGCAGAAGCGAGCGGGCGGCGTCCATGACCGTTTCGAGGACGTCACCCTCACTGAGGGAACGGTTGGCCGCCAAGGCGGCGTCGAAGAGGCCGAGGACGCGGGTGTGGTCGTGCCGGGCTTGAAAATGCCCCGCTAGCACCTGGCGCAGGATCACCATAGGGAGCACCGCCAAGGGGAGCGCCCAGCGGTACTCGGAGATGGCAAGCGAGCTGACCAGCGCCACCGCCAGGCACGAGCCCACGAGCAACAAGCGGATCTCCATGCCATCGAGGGCCTTGCGGAACGGCGTTCCGAAGGTGGCGACAATGGTGGTGACAGCAGCGCCGTTGACGACCGCGAACACCAATGCCCCGGCCACCGCGGCCAGCAGTTGCGGCCCGGTCAGCTTGGCGCTCGCGGGGGCCAGCCAGTGAGTGACGGCCAGCCCTAGCCCAGAGGCGGTCACGACCTGACCCCAATTGAAGATGGATTTCACCAACTTGCGCCGGCGCACCGCCTGGGCCAGCGCGACGGCGACGGCGAAGACCATGATGCCGGCGCCCGTCGGGAGGAGCAGGGCCGCGATGACGAAGAAACCCTCGTCGAGGTTCTGGGCCTCGGACTGGCCGTCCCGGTACATGACTAGCGGGCACGCCCAGGTAGCGGCCACGAGAGCGGCGAGCACGGCGTAGAGGTACAACTCCGAGCCGTTGAGGGCGGGCGCCGATAGGAAGGAGCGCACCGCGGCGGCGAAGGTGACCACTCCCGCCATCGTCATGACGGAGACGACCAACCTCCCGCGCCGGGAGAGCCGCACCCCGCCCTCCTTGCTCACGCCGACCCGGGCCACGTCGTCAACTCCACGCCGATGAGTTCCAGGCGGTCCCGTTCCAGGCGGTGCCGTTCCA
>JBOGGN010000051.1:0-1821 GCA_050744165.1 Acidimicrobiales bacterium
GTTCATGCCCCAGCCCGCCGCCCCGTCCACCGCCGCCTCGGCCACCGCCGACGGCGCCCCCGGAAAGCTGCTGGCCTCGCGTGGGGCGCGGAGGTCGCCGAAGGCGTTCACCGCGACGAGCGCCGCCACCACGAGGTCACCATGACGGCGCGAGACGCTGGCTATCCCCGCCGGGCGGGCGTACGCCAAGCCTTGCCACTTGGCCACCGTGGCACCCATTCCGGCGCCGACGCGTCCCATCGGCGCACCGGCGGCGCCGACGGCAGCCACACAGGCCGCATACCCCGACGCCGCGGTCGGCCGAGCCGATGGATCCCCGACAAGCAGGTCGTACAGCACGGCGCCCACCACGATGGGGACCGGCCCGGCGGGCGTGGGGAAGCCGATCCCTCGCTCCTCGCACCACCGCACGACCCCGTCGCATGCCGCCAGCCCGAATGCTGATCCGCCCGCCAGAACCACCGCGTCGACGCGGCTGACCGTGCGTTCAGGCGCCAGCAGGGCCCACTCCCGGGTGCCGGGGGCGCCGCCTCGGACCTCGCCCGAGGCCACCGTGTTCTCCGGCAGGAGCACGACGGTGCAGCCCGTCTGGCCGGCCTCGTCGGTCCAGTGGCCGACCCGGACTCCGGGGACGTCTGTGATCACAGAGTCACGGCGAGGGCGCCGGCAGGTCGGCAACGGGCTCGGAACGAGCCGCGAAGTCGGTCAGCAGCCAGGTCAGCTCGTCGGGCCGCTCGAAGGGGACGACATGGCCACTGCCCGGGAGGACGTGCAACTCGGCTACGGGGAGGCGGCGGGCCAGGAGCCGGGCGTGCCAGACCGGCGTAATCGTGTCCCGGGTGCCGACCACGATCAGCACCGGCTGGCGGATCGACCCGAGGGTGGCCCGAACGTCAAGCTCCAGGAGGGTCAGAAAGAGCTGCTCGACCAGCTCCGGGGGGACCGTGGCCGACAGCGCCCGAGCACGTTGCACCAAGGTGAGCGAGGGACGCGAGCCGAAGATCAGCCGCATTGATGCCAACCTCCAGTCGACCGAGAGTGGTCGTCGGTCCGCCGCGTCCGGGCGTGGCCGCTTGCCGTTGGACGAGTGGGGGGCATCCGGCAGGGCCGCAGCCCGCTCGGCGCTTTCCACGGCGCGGCAGAAGCCCCGGGCAACCCGCAGCGTCAGCGCCCGGCCCAACCGCGTCGCCGGCGATGGCAGCCCGCTTCCGATCACCGGGCGGGCGGCCGTGGCCACCAGGACAAGGGCGGTGACGGTGCCGTCGGTCATCAACTCCGGGTGGTCCGCTACCAGCTGCAGCAGGATCATGCCGCCCATGGAGTGACCAACGGCCACCACGTCTCGCAACCCAAGGTCACAGATCACCCGGTAGGCGTCGGCGGCCATAGCCGCCAAGGAGTACTCATCGGTGCCTGCCTTGGACCGCCCGTGGCCCCGGACGTCCATGGCCACCGCCCGGTACCCGGCCTCGACCAGATCCCGCAGCTGGTAGTGCCAGATCTCCGTCGAGTTGGTCACCCCATGGATAAGCAGGAACGGCCGCCCGGCACCGCGCTCGACAACATGGATCTGCCCACCATCCTCCGCCGCCAGGATCCGGTGGACGGTGCCGGTCGGTTCCGAGAAGTCCTCGTCCTGGGCGGGATCGGGCTGGCTCGCCCACCGCCGCAAAAAGGCGGCCGTGGCCGCGCTGGCTGCGGCCGCGGCCACTCCCGCAGCCAGCACTGCCTCGGCGGCGACTCGAGCCTTGGTGATCTTCATGTCTGTCGACCACCATCGGAGAGCCAGCCCGACACCAAGTCCGGCAGGTCGTCGGCCAC
>JBOGGN010000052.1:0-15095 GCA_050744165.1 Acidimicrobiales bacterium
GGCCGACTGCCCCGCCGCGCTGGCCGAGCGCCCCGCCGCGCTGGCCGACCGCCACAGCGCGCTGGCCGACCGGGCCGGCGGCGCTCGTAGCCACCGAGTACCGCGCGACATTCAAGGCGGTATACCGCCTTAAATGTCGCGTGGTCGCCAGCCCGCTCACGGGGTGGACGTCGAGGTGTAGGCCGACGGCGGCTCGGGCACCGTGGTCACCCGGTCCGGGTGGGCGGCGGTGTAGCTGTCGCTGTGCTTCACCATGATCAGGTTGCTGTCGAAGGTGGCGCTGCTCTGGCTGGCGAAGTGCCCGTCGAGCACGACCGGCACCCCGGGCGCGAACAGCTGCGGCGGCTCCCCCTGCTGGACGACGGGGACGCTGACGCCGTTGTTCTCGATCACGAAAGTCACCAGCTGGCCGTCTTGGCGGACGCCGGGCTGGACCGTCCCCTCGATGCGGAAGTTCTTGGTCCCGAGCTGCGCCCGTGCGGCCACCGCCTCGTCGGCGGTCTTGAAGTACTCGGTGGCGTTGGTCAGGCCCCGCCAGGCGAGCGCCCCCAAGGCGACCACGATGATGCCGAAGCATATGGCGAGGCGCCGCCGGCTGCCGATGCGAACCCGGGGCTTGACCAGTGACCCGAGGCCGTCGATGGGGTCGGCGTCGGAGGATTCGTCCAGGTCTTCGATGGGCCGCCCGCTTACTCCCATGTGCGCTCTTCGGGGGGGAGAGCCCGAGACAGCTTGCGCCCTCGCCGGAGCATCCGCAGCGAGTACAGCGCCAGGGCGCCGAAACACACCACGTAGCCCAGCGTCACGTAGCCCCAGTCGTTCAGGTGGATGTGCACTACGCCCGCTCCCCGCCCTCGTCTCCGACGGCGCCCACGCCCACCGCTGCCGGAGCGGCCCCAGCCTCCCCGGTCGCAGGGGCAGGTGCCACCGCCGCATCCGTGCCCGCCAGAGCCGCCGAGGGCGCCGAATCCGTGGCCGCCAGATCCGTGGCCGCCAGAGCCGCCGAGGGCGCCAAGTCCGAGATCTCCGTTCCCGCCTCCGCCCGCCGAGCTGCCAGCGCGTGCGCCAGCCCCTCAGTCTCTAGCCGGCTCTCCAGCTGCTCGACCCGGGTCCGATGCACCACCAGCCATACATACAGCAGCCCGAAGGCAACGAAAGAAAGCAGCAACGTGCCCAGCTGGCTCCCGTGGATCGTCGGGTTGAGAGAGTCCAACGTGTTGGCCGGGTGCAGCGTCCGCCACCACTGCGTCGCATAGTGGTCGATCGGCACCACGACCGAGAAGAGCACCGCAGCTACGGCGCAGCGGGTTGCCCGGGATTCGGCGTGACCGGCGGTCCGGCGCAGTGCGAGGTAGCCGATGAACAAGGCACACAACAGTGCCGTCAGCGTCAACCGGGCGTCCCACGTCCACCACACACCCCATGCCGGCCGACCCCAGATCGACCCCGTCGCCAGCGTCAGGGCGCAAAACACCACGCCGACCTCCGCGGACGCCCCTGCTAGGCGGTCCCACCGCCAGCTCCGAGTCCGAGGAAACAAATACAGCAAGCTCGCCAGCGCCGTCACCCCAAAGGCGACATACGCCATGGTCGCCACCGCCGGGTGGACGTAGATGAGCCGCACCAGATCGCCCATCTTCTCGTCCGGCGGGGTCACGACCAGGCCGAGGTACACGGTCACGGCCAACGAGAGCAGCGCCGCGAGCCCGAGAACCTGCGTCAACCGGTTGCCCGTCCCCAACGGCCGCGACGGGGCCCGGCCGGTCACAGGTGCAGGGGCGGTGGCGGTGGTCTTCATCGGGTCATGCCTCCTCCAGCAGGGTGCCAAAGGCCAGCACCCCAAGTGTGACGTACACCACGCCGAAAACTGCCAGCAGCACCACCCACCGCCAGCCGTCGCCGGAAGTCGTCCCCAGCGCCACTTGCCACGCCTGGGTGGCTCCGATCAACACGGGCGCCACGACCGGCAGGATCAGAAGCGGCAGCAGCGTCTCTCGGACCCGCAACCCGGCGGCCAAGACGCCGTAGACGGTGCCACAGGCCGCCAAGCCCACGGTGGCAGTAGCGGCGGTGGCAAACAACAGCAGCGCCCCGCTCAACGCCGTCCCGTACAGAAATGCGATCCCGATGGCGAGCAGCGCCTCCAGCCCTACCAACTCCAGGGCCACAGCGGCCGCCTTGCCGAGGAAGATGCCCGCGGGGTCGAGCCCCGACATCCGCAGCCCGTCCCCGGCGGCGTCGGACGCCTCGACCGCGAAGCTCCGCTGCACCGCCAGCAGGGCGCAGAACAGCACCGCCACCCAGAACAACCCCGGCGCCGCCGTCTGCAGGAGGTTCCGGTCAGGGTCGAGGGCGAAGCCGAACAGCACCAGCACGATGATGGCGAAGGGTGCGACCTGGTTGGTCGCGACCCGTGACCGCACCTCGATCTTCAGGTCTTTGCGGGCCATGAGCACGGCGTCACGCCACATGGGCCGCCTCGAGATCCCGAGCTGGGAAAATTCCCCCCGCCGCGCCGCCACTCCCCACGGAGGGTGCCAGCGCCTCGTTGCTGTCGCCCTGGCGCAGCGCTCCGGCCGGCTCTCCCCCAAATCCGGTCGCCGTCGCCGACGGCCCGGCCGTAGGACCTGCCAGGACGAGCCCGCCCGCCATGGTGAGGACCCGGTCGGCCAGCGCCGAGGCCCGTTCCCGCTCGTGGGATGCGATCACCACGGCCGAGCCGCCGGCCGCCGCCTGGCGGATGACGCCGTCGAGCAGGTCGCGGTACTCGGCATCGAGTCCGGCGTGGGGCTCGTCGAGCAACCACAGCTCCGGTCGGCGCGCCACCAGGGCCGCCAGTGCCGTCCGGCGCCGCTGTCCGGCCGAAAGCCGCCGCACGGCCACGGTGCGCAACCGGCCGTCGAGGCCCAAGCGGGCCAGCGCCGGCCCCACCGCCGCCCGCTCACCGCGGGCCGCCTCGACAGCGAAGCGAACGTTGTCCTCCACGGTCAGGTCGTCATACAGCGCGGTGGCGTGGCCCATCAGCCCGATCCGGCGGCGAACTCCCCGCCGGTCGACGCTGAGGTCGCACCCGAGCACGATCGCCCGGCCCGACACGATGGCCAGAAGGCCCGCACAGGTGCGCAGCAGGCTGGTCTTGCCCGCCCCATTGGCCCCCTGCAGGAGCACCACCTCGCCCGGCTGCACCTCGAGGGTGGCACCGGCGAGGACCGGAAAGCCCCCTTGGAGGGCTACGGCGGCGCGAAGGCGGACGGCGGGGTATGACAACTCGGTCAACGCTACTTGCGATGCCTCGATTTTCACCATCCGGCCTGACTACAGGGCGAAGTGCTTTAAGCCCGGCAGGTTGATGAACCAGCCCGAAAGCCGGTGCATGTTGTCGGTCAACAGCAACACCCCGAGCAGCGCCAGCAACAGCCCGGACACCAGGTTGACGCCCCGCAGGTGGGCCTTGACCCAGGCCAGGGTTGCGGTCAGCCGCCCCAGGGCCAGGCCGGTGGCGATGAACGGCACACCGAGGCCGAGCGAATAGCACAGCAGCATCAGCTCCCCGCGCCCGAGGGTGCCCGCAGTGCCGGACAACGCCAGCACGGCGGCGAGCGTCGGCCCGATACACGGCGTCCACCCGAAGGCAAACGCCATGCCCATAACCGGCGCCGCCCACGAGCCCAGATGGGACGGAAGAACGTGGATCCGCCGTTCCCGCAGCAGCCATGCCGGCCGGATCAAGCCCGCGAAGATCAGGCCCATGAGAATGATGGCCACCCCGGCCACCTCGGTCAGCCCCGTCTGGTGCCGCTGCAGCGTCCTGCTGACGGCACTGGCCCCCGCCTCGACGGCCGCGAACACGACGGTGAACCCGGCCACGAACAGCAACGCCGCCCGCAGCAGCACCCGCTGATCGCCGGCCTCCGCTCGATTGGCAACCTGGGTTGCCACCGCCTGCGTCGCCGTCGGAGCACCGCCACCCCCGCCGGTAGCGCCGTTCGTGCCCCTTTGGGCCCCCGTCGCCGCCCGCAGTTCGGACGCGCCGAGGCCCGACATGAGGGACAGGTAGCTCGGGACCAGAGGGAGCACGCACGGCGACAAGAACGACGCCATCCCCGCCCCGAACGCCACCACGAAGCCGACCGGCGAGTGGGCGACAAGCTGCTGGACGCTCATGTGCCCCCGAACTCCGGTTGGCGACGCTCCCGGAAGGCAGCCAAACCCTCACGGGCGTCGGCGCTGGCCCACGCCCCCTCATAGGCCGCCGCCCCGGCGCCGGCCGTAGACGGCAGTCCCTCGATGTCGTTCAGCAGCACCTTGTGGCCCTGGATCGACAGCGGCGCCAGCTTGGCGATCTCGGCCGCCCACGCCTGAGCGCCAGCCAAGTCCCCGGCTCGCTGCGCAAACCCGAGCCGCAACGCCGCCTCGGCGTCGAGCTGCTCGGCGGCCAGCAGCATCGCTCGGGCCGGTCCCGGACCGGCCAGGTACGACAGGCGCCGCACCGTCAACTCGTCGACCATCACGCCCAGTTTGGCGGCCGGGATGCCAAAGCGCGCCGTCGGCTCCACCACCCGAAGGTCGCAGGCCATCGCCACCTGGGTACCTGCTCCCAGCGCCGCCCCCCGCACGGCGGCAATCACCGGGACGGGCAGACCGGCAATGGTCTCGAGAAGCTCGCGCAGCGCGGCCCTGAGGTCGCTCCCCAAGACGAGCGATAGATCGGCGCCAGCGCAGAAGTGGGAGCCCGCGCCGGTGAGGACCAGCACCCGGGCGTCACCGCTGGCCGCGGCCCGCAGGTCGGCTGTCACCTGCGCGCAAGTGGCGACATCGAGAGCGTTGCGCCGCTCTTGGCGATCAATGGTGATTGTTGCGACGACAGACACAATTGGGACAATGAGGCAAACGGTTTATCGGGTGCAATTCTGGAGAGAGTAGAACCATGCTCTTACTCATCCTCTCGATCATTATCTTCGGGCTGATCATTGGTGCGCTGGGGCGGTTGCTCGTGCCCGGGCACAACCCGATGGGCCTACTCATGACGGCGTTGGTCGGCATCGGCGGCGCCTTTCTCGGCGGCATCCTGGCTCGACTCCTCTGGCCGGTGCCCGCCAATCACACCCTCGGAGTGTTCATCTGCGAGGTCCTAGGAGCCGCCGCCATCGTGGCCCTGGTCAGCGGTAACCGCCGCCGCGTCTACTCACGCCGCCTCTACTACTGAGAATCGGGAGTCTCTGCACACAGCCGGCGCCTTGAGGGCGCCGGCTGTTTGTCGCTGTTAGACCCCACAGACGGGCACGGTTCCCGAAGAGGGAGCACAACTACGTCTCGGTCCAGTTGGGTGGCCGCTTCTCGGCGAATGCGGCCCGCCCCTCCTCGGCGTCTTCGGTCCCCGAGATCACGCTGAGCAGCGGGTGCAGAACCGCTAGGGCGTCGGCCGCGGCCATGTCCCAGACCGCGTAGAACGAGTCGCGCCCCAGCTTCATGGCCGAGGGCGACTTCGCTGCCAAAACGGCTCCCAACTCGGTCACGGCCTCCTCCAACTCGCCGGCGGCGACGACCCGGTTGACAAACCCCAGCCGCGACGCCTCGCCGGCGTCGACCCGCCGCCCGGTCAGCATGAGCTCCAGCGCCTTCTTGGGCGGCATCGACCGCGCCAGCGGCACGGTGATCATGAACGGCCACAGCCCGACGTCGATCTCCGGGGCTGCGAACACGGCGTCGTCGGTGCACAAGACCAGGTCGCAGGCCAGCGCCAGGCCGAATCCCCCCGCTACCGCGAACCCCTGCACGGCTGCGATGGTGGGCTTGCCGAGCGACCACAGCCGGGTGAACAAGGCCGCGACCTGCCCTCGCGCATCGTGCAGGTCGGCCACGCCAACGCCGACGCCACCCTCCTGGCGCAGGTCCAGCCCGGCGCAGAACGCCCGCTCCCCGGCGCCTCGCAAGACCACGACCCGGACGCCCGGATCATCGGCCGCCACGTCGAGCCAGCGGCGCAGCGCCGCCATCGCCGTCCAGGTCAGAGCGTTGCGCCGGTGGGGGCGGTTGATGGTGACCCAGGCGACGCGGTCCTCGACCAAATAGAGGACCTCCGCGTCGGCGGCCTGACCGGCCGCACCGGCCGACTCCGACTGAGGCCCCTCGCAGGCAGGCTCCCCGGAAGGCATCGGGACGGACGGTAGCGTCTCGCGCCAATGCTCTATGTCACCGGGCTGGCTCTGCTCGCCGGCGCCGTGATCGGGCTGGCCACCGGAGGACGACCCCGGTTCGTCATGCAGCACAAGGTCCGGGCCGGCTGGCTGGTTCTGGTGGGCTTCGGGCTCCAGGTGCTCTCTGGTCGTATCGACCGGGTGACACTGTCCACCGTCGCCGTCTTGCTCGGCGCGGCGGCGTTGCTCGCCTTCGCCGCTCTCAACCCCAGCCTGACCGGCATCGGCGTCGTCGCCGTCGGGGTGGCGGCCAACGCCCTCGTCATCGGCCTGAACGACGGCATGCCGGTGCACCCGGCGGCGGTGGTGGCCGCCGAAATCGCCTCCGCGGCCCAGGTGCCGAGCCTCGACTACGGCACCCGGCACCGCCAGGAGCAACCAGGCGACCGGCTGCAGTTCCTCGACGACCGCATCCCCCTCCCCGCGTTCCACGAGGTGATGTCCTTCGGCGACCTCATCCTGGCCGTCGGGGTCACCGATGCCGTGGCCCACCTGCTCCGAAAAGTCCCTGGCCACACCCGCGCCTGACCGCCGGGATGGCCCCCTAGCCCCGGAACCCGTCAGGTCATGTTGTGGACCGGCGCCCGCGGCTGGCGCCACCCGAGCACCGCCTCGGTGGTACGCACCGCCGACACCGCGGCTGGCACGTCATGGACCCGGACGATGCGGGCGCCGGCCACGATCGACAGCACGGTGGCAGCCAATGTGCCCCCCAGGCGCTCGGTGACGGGCCGGTCGGTGACCTCCCCGATGAAGTCCTTGTTGGACACCGCCACCAACAGCACGTGGCCCAGGGCCGCGATCTCCTCCAGACGGCGAGTCAGCTCCAGCGAGTGGAAGGTGTTCTTGTTGAGGTCGTGACCGGGGTCGACCACGATCTGCTCCTCGGCCACTCCGAGCGCTTTGGCGGCCGCCACTCGCCCCTCCAGGAAGGACGCCACCTCGGCCACTACGTCCCCATACGTCGGGCGGGGCCACTTGGTGCGCGGCGGCGCCAGTGAGTGGGTGACGATCAGCGTGGCGCCCGTGGCGGCCGCCAACTGGGCCATGGCAGGATCCCGCAGGCCCGATGTGTCGTTAATGACGTCGGCGCCTGCGTCCAGTGCCCTCCGAGCGACTCCGGGCCGAAACGTGTCGATCGAGATCACGGCGTCCGTCCGCCCACGCAACTCGGCGATAAGGGGGATGACCCGATCGAGCTCGTCGGCCTCGGTGACGTCGGGCCCGTTCAGGAACGGGACGCCGCCGATGTCGAGCCAGTCCGCGCCGTCGGCCACCGCCCGCTCGCCTGCCTCCACGGCCGCGTCGAGGGCAAATGTCGCCCCCATGTCGAAGAACGAGTGCGTGGTCCGGTTCACGATCGCCATGACGGCCACCTGGCGGCGAAAGTCGAACTCCCGCTTGCCGATGCGCCGGCGCGGTTGGTCGATGTCAGCGGCTCTGGGAATCACCGGCCCGTTGTAGCAGAGCCGCTCCAGCGGATGTCCCGGCCGCCTTTGTGCTCCCGCGAGCGAGCATCGGATAGGTCGGGCGGGCCCGTACCCTCCGGGGGACGGCCGGGGTTGGGCGAGGAAATTTTCCAACCCCTAGTCGAGACGCTTCAGTTGTCCCGGTAACTGGCGAGGAAGGCGTTCAGCGACACGGTGCACAGCTGCTGCTTGGCGAGCGGGAGGGTGCATGTTGCCAGCCAGCTGCCGCTCGGATTGCCGGGGTAATAGGTCATCGCCCCATCGGCGGGGTTCGCCCCGCCCGAGGGCACCGCGTCGCCTGCGATGGTTGGCGGGTCCTGGAAGGTGACCACGTTGGCGCTTTGCTGGTGCACCGTCTCGGCCGCCTGGCGGGTGGTAGGACACGGCCGGCCAAAGGCGGTCTGGAACTCCTGGGCGGCGGCGCCGAACAGGGGGCACGCCTGGCTGGTGGTGCAGCTGGAGCACGCCGAGGTCTCCTGGCCCGCCACCGCCTCCACGGTGGACAACGGATCCAACAGCCACCCGGCGCCGCTGCCGCCGGACGGCGGAGTCACGCCGTCGGGATAGACGACCACACCGCCGCTTCCGTCGGCGCCGAAGGCGGCCCGGCAGTGCCAGCCTCGGGGGGCCACCAGGCGCATGGTTGCGTGGCTGTCGCCATAGACCGCCAGCTGCGCCTGGACTGAGGCCGGCACCGAGACCTCGACAGTGCTCGGCTGGGTGGGTGCTGCGGGCGGTGGAGTGATGCCGAAGGTGGTGGGGCACACCACCAGAGGCAGACCAATGGTCCCCACCGCCGCGGTGGTCGGCGTCACGGTGGTGGCGCTCCCGGATGTGGTCGTGGCGCTGGTGGCGCTCCCCGGCGAGGTCGTTGTCGCCGCAGGTGGCGCGGCCGCCCCGGGAGCTTTGGATTTGGCGGGACGGTGCGAGATCACCGCCAGGACCACCCCGACCAGCACGAGGATGACGGCGGTGATGGCGAAGGTCACGAGTGGATTTGAGCCGCTTCGTCCACGGGGCAGGTTCGAGAACATCGGCGAATTATCGACAGGTTCTGCGCACCGCTGTCCACCTCTCCTTACCCGGAACTGGGTCTCCGCCGCCTCCGGACTTTTCCCCAACCCTGCCCCATGGTCTACTGGAGCGGTGGACGATCCGATCCTGGCGCGCCGGGCGCGGGTCGCCCGCTGGGCCAACCTCGGCCAGCAGCTGGGCTACGGCCTGCTGGGCGTGGCCGTGGTCGCCTTCTTGGTGGCCTACGTCGCCAACTTCCCGGCGCCCGCGGTGGCCGTCAGCGTGGCTGGCTTGATCGGCTGCTGCGTGATGCTTCCGCCGGCCATCATCGCCGGCTTCGCCGTCAAGGCGGCCGAGCGCGAGGAGCGACAGTCGGGCCGGTAGCCTCGGGGCCGATGACCCGGGCGGCGGTGCTCATGGCGGTCGACCAACCCCTCGAGATCCGCGACGACATTGAGGTGGACGAACCGAAGGCCGGCGAGGTTCGGGTTCGCATGCTCGCCTCCGGGGTGTGCCATTCGGACCTGTCGATGCAGAACGGCACCCTGCTGACGCCGACCCCGGTGGTGCTCGGCCATGAGGGCGCGGGCGTGATCGAGACGCTGGGCGAGGGTTCCGCGGATCAGTTCGGGCTGGCGGTGGGCGATCACGTGGTGATCTCGTGGGTGCCGCAGTGCGGGGCGTGTTTCTTCTGTGGGCGGGGGCAGCCGGAGCTGTGCGAGACGACGCAGATGAGCGTGGCCATGGCCTGCCTGCTCGACGGCACGACCCGCTTCCGTGCCGGCGGCATGGCGCTGCGGCAGATGTCAGCGGCCGGCACCTTCGCCGAGACCAGCGTCATTCCCGCCGTCAGCGCCATCAAGGTCGACCCCACGCTGGACCCGAAGGTGGCCGCCCTGATCGGCTGCGGGGTCCTTACCGGCGTCGGGGCGGCGCTCAACACGGCGCAGATCGCCGAGGGCGACACCGTCGCCGTGGTCGGCTGCGGCGGGGTCGGCCTCAATGTCATCCAGGGCGCCGCCATCGCCGGGGCCGGCGAGATCATCGCCGTGGACCTCAACCCGGCCAAGTTGGAGCTGGCCCGCACCTTCGGGGCCACGGCCACGGTCGACGCCAGCAATCGGGACGCGGTCAGCGGTGTCATGGAGCTCACCCACCAGCGGGGGGCCGACGTGGCTTTCGAGGTCATCGGCCTCCAGCGCACCATCGACCAGACGATCGGCATGACGAGGCGAGGCGGCCAGGCAGTGCTCGTCGGCGTGCCCCGCATGGACGCCGTGGTCAATGTGGCCGCCTTCTTCGGTGTCGTCCTGGCCGAGAAGACGATCCGCGGCTGCTGGTACGGCGGCTCCGATGTCCGCCGGGACATTCCCCGCATCGTCGACCTGTACCGCCAGGGAAGGCTCAAACTGGACGAGTTGATCTCCCAGACCATTCGCCTCGATCAGGTGAACGACGCCTTCGAGGCGTTGCGCCAAAGCGCGGTCGCCCGGACGGTGATCGAGTACTGAAAACCGCGCCTTGGCTATCGGGTGCCGGGACCGCCCACGCCGCCCGGGGGGACGATGCGGTGGCGGCGCCGCCGGGCCTTGGCGGCGATGAGGCTGACTGCGGCACGCTGCGCCGGGGCGGGCCGGATAGGCTCCGGGGGCCGCGTTGAATCGCGAGGCGGCGAGGTCCGCGGGGCCCTCATGCGACGAGAGTTCGGTAGTGACTAGTCATCTTCTCCTAGTTAGTTTGACTGTTTTCGAGGCGCCGCGCCAGGAGTGGCATTGGCGGCTCGCTTCCTGGCGTATTTCCTCCGATTTCTCCCGGTTCCATGGCGGCGATTGAGCCCCAACAGATCCGAGGTCGGGTTGCCGCCAGCCGGCTCCCCGCCGCCCGGCGCCGCCGCCAGCTGCTCGATGTGGCCACCGACGTGTTCGCCGAACGGGGTTTTCACGGCACCTCCATGGATGAGGTGGCCGAGGCGGCAGGCGTCACCAAGCCGGTCCTCTACCAACACTTCGACTCCAAGCGAGAGCTCTACCTGGAACTGCTGGAGGACGTCGGTAACCGCCTCGTGACGATGGTCACCGACGCCGTGGCTCTGGAGAGCGGGCCCCGCCAGCGGGTCGAGGCCGGATTTCGGGCTTACTTCGAGTTCGTGGCCCAGCAGACCAACGCTTTCACCCTGTTGTTTCTGAGCGGCGCCCGGCGTGACGAGGAGTTCGCGGACACCGTTCGCCGGGTCGAGGACGCCATGGCCGATGCGGTAGCGGCGCTGATCGAGGCCGATATCTCGCCCGACCACCGTCAGCTGCTCGGCTACGGGATCGTGGGGCTGGCCGAGGTGACCAGCCGCCACTGGGCGGGCTCCCGGAACGCGGCCTCCCTCACCCGAGCCGAACGGGCGGCCGAGGCCAGCCGGCTGGCTCGGCGGGTCAGCGAACTGGCGTGGGCTGGGTTGCGGGGGGTGCACCGCGATCCACCCACCGACGGCGCCGGGTCCGCGGCCGCCCCGGCGGCTGGCTAGGCGGCGGCGCCGGGTTTAGTCCGGCGCCGGGGGATCGTGCTCGGCCGAGCCCGAGCGTGGCCGGAACCCGTAGCGCATCACCGCCAGGTCCAGGCACACGAGCAGGGCACCGAGCGCCGTCAGCGCGGGGACGGTCTCCGACCGTGCGGCGGCTGGCCGGGTGAAAATCGGCTGGGACAGTGCCCCCTTGGTGACCGGCTGCGCCACCTTGACCGGTGCCGGCGTCGTGCTGGCGACCGTCGTGGTGGTGGTGGTCGAGGAGTCCTTGATCGAGGCGATGAGCCCCGGAGCCGCCTTGATGGCGGCTGCCATGTAGCCGTCGAGGATCGGTTTGCCGTCGATGCCGGCGCCGCCGTTGGGATGGATCTCGAAATGCAGGTGGGGGCCGGTGGCGTCGCCGGTGGCGCCGATGAAGCCGACCACCTCGCCCTCGGTAACCGCCGACCCGGTAGAAAGCGTCTTCACAGTGGCGCTCATGTGAGCCAGCAGGTAGTACGTCTTGTCCGGCCCGGTCACGATGGCGGTCATCCCGTAGCCGTCAGGATCGGTGTCGTTGTAGGCCAAAGTGCCCGCGATGGGCGAACGGATCGGCGTGCCCATGGCGGCGTCGAGGTCGATGCCCTCGTGGTTGTGCGGCGACGGGGTGGCCCGGAACTCCAACCAATCGTCAGTCCACGACGCCTGGCCCGCGATCGGGAACTGGCCCATGCCAACGATCAGCGCCTGCTGCTGGGTGTACCCCATCGCTTGCAGCGGCGCCAGGGCCTGGATCAGTGCCGAGTTGTTGCTGGGCGGCGTCCGGTGCACCGAGTTGGCCAGACCCTGCATTCCGCGAACCTCGGCCGGCGACACGGTGGTCGTGGTCGTTGTGGTGGTTGGTGGCCCGGGCTTGGTGGTGGTCGTGGACTTGGCGGAGACGGTGGTTGTCACCGTCGTCGTAGCCGCTTTGACGGTGGTGCTGGTGGTCCGGGGAGGCAGCGTGGTGGTGGGAACGACGGTGGCCGTGACCGTCGGCGTGGCAGCAGCCGGCTGCGTGGCAGCCGGCTCGGTGGGGACGGCCTGGCCGGCACCCGCCGATGCCCAGGCCACGAGCAGCGTCATCCCGGCCATGGCCATGGCCAAACGAGCGGCGAGGATTTTTCCCGCCCTGGCTTGTGTACCTCGATCCCGATCGCCGATGGCACATTCTTACGACCGGCGGCCGGTGGCACCAGTGGCCGGCGGGATTTAGTCTCAAACGGTGATGCCCCCGACGCCGCCGACCGAGCCCGGACCTGACCAGGCGGCCTGGGACTCTGTGCCGCCCGCCCGGCCGGCACAGCTCTCGGGCGACACCATCGTCGAGGGCGATCCGGGAGCGCTCGGGTGGTAATGGCACCCCCTTGGGCCCAGGCTGTTGCCGATATCGAGCGGGATGGATTTGGCCTTCTTCCCGGCCTGTTCACTGACGACGACCTGGGCCGGCTGCAGGCAGAGATGGAGGACCTCCAACGGCGGGCCGCCCGCGGCGAGTTGGGCCCGCGGCACGGCGGCGAGGTCTACCTGGCGGCGTTCGACAGCGACCGGCCGCCCTATGTCCACTATGTGAGCGCCGTCACCGAGATCTCACCAGCGGCCAATGCCGCCTTTCACCACCCGGACGTCCTCTCGATCGTGCACGGGGTGCTTGGCGACCACGCCTACCTGTGGGAGTACGACGGCCACGGGGCGGTGTACCAGGACGCCAGACCCGGGCTCGGGATGACCTACACCCGCATCGGCTGGCATACCGACGCCCAGAGCCGGCCCACGTCGGATATCTGGCCGGGCCTGGCGATCACCTTCCACCTTGACCCCACCTCGCCGGCCAACGGGTTCCTGCGGGTCCTGCCGGGCAGCCACCTCGGCGGCACCGACGGCATGCCCCTCGGATTCGAGAAGGTGCCGGGCGAGATCGGGGTCTACTGCGACCGGGGCGACGTCCTGTTCCACCACTCCGGCTTGTGGCACTCGGCAGCCAGGGCCACCGAGGACCCGCCGCTCGGAGTCCGGCGCCACGTCCGGGGGACCTTCCTCGGCGGGCGGCGGCTCGGGCCGGACGAGGAGCTGGAGCCGTTCAACAAGAACGCCGCCCGCTGACCGCTCAGCACGTGCACGGACGGCCGTGGCACTTGGGGCAGCCGTCGGCGTAGCGGGCGACGGCCTCCTCCAAGGTGAGATCGAGGTGGTTGGCCAGCGATGCCAGCCAGGCGAGCACGTCGCCAAACTCGTGGAGTTGCTGTTCCCGGGTGCCCTTGCGGACCGCTTGGGCCAGCTCGCCGAGCTCTTCGGTCAGCCACGCCACGGTGGCCGCCGTGCCGCGCGCCGCGTCCCGCTCGCCGTAGGTCTGGCGCATCAACTGCTGAAACTCGTCGAGGGTCACGCTTCAGCGTGGCGCGTCCGCTCGTTGATGTGCTACTCGAGGTGCACCCCCAGATGTTCCGGCCAGTACGCGGACTATGTGGCTGGCCATGAGCTACGTACCGCGCCGCCTCCACTCCAGCGGGATGCTCGTATGGATCCCAATTCCAGATGTTATGTCGACGTCGTCATTGTCATTTCTCGGACGGATTCTCATCGAGGGAGCACAGAATCCGACCCTGGTCATAACTCCGGGATGATCACCAGAATGAGCCGGTCGCTACTTAGGCTACCGGCCCCCTTTGTGAGCGGGCCGTCACCGACCCAACCGTTGAAGTGCCCTTGGTTCGAGGACGGGATGGGATCGCTTCTCGTGGCCATCGTGTGCTATCCCGGGAGGACCAGTGCTCAGTCGGCAGGCCATGACGGTCCGAACCTGGTGGAGAATGTTTCGCCCGGTTCGACGGCGAAGCCCTGGGGCCCGAAAGTCACCGTAAAGCGGTCCAGGAATCCGTGTTGGCCAAGGATCAGCGCGGTCCCCTCGTGCGGCCAGGGGTCAAGCACGCCGACCATGCTCGCCCATAGTCTCAGATCCTCCGGTGCTTCCCAGCTCGAGTGCAAGGCCAAGGTGACCGAGAACAGCGGAGCGTCGTAGCGCCGACCGGCCAAACGCAAAACCGTCCTCGCCCCACTGTCGTGAGCCTCGTCTCCCACGGCGTCGGCGAACGCCGGGGAGACCACGGTGATCGGACCGCCCGTGTCGATTATCGCCGCGAACGTCACTTTGAGACCAGGCGAGCCGACCGGCACCACCGCACGAAGGACTGGATGGGGAAGGTATTCTCGCCCTTCGCCGAAGTCGGTATACGGATAGAGCCAGGCGTTAGCCGAGCCCATAGGCGGCGGGCTGGTGAGGATCTGGAGCGCGCATGATCTCGACCCCTTCGATCCCGTTGCCTCGAAGGGCCCCCAGGAGATCACTTACCGACTCGGCATCAGCCACGACCTGGCCGTGACGGTCCACCGCGACCCACCGTCCGGCCCACGCCTCCAGACGCAACGAGCGAATCATATCACCCATCTTACGAGTCGCACTCCCAACACGCGAACGCCGGCGCCTCTGATTGGTCGTCAGCTACTTGATGTGCACCCCGGAAATGTTGCGGGCGATGATCAGCCGCTGAATTTCCGAGGTCCCCTCGAAGATGGTGTAGATCTTCGAGTCCCGATGCCACCGCTCCACCGGGTGCTCACGCACGTAGCCGGCGCCGCCCAGGATCTGGATGGCCTCCTCGGTCACCCGGACCGCGGTCTCGCCGGCGAACAGCTTGGACTGCGAGCCCTCGGCCGCCCCGAAGGGCTTCCCCGTCCGGCCCATCCAGGCCGCCTTCCACACGAGCAACCGGGCGGCGTCGATGGCCGGGCGCATGTCGGCCAACTTGAAGGCGATGGCTTGGTTCTCCACGATCGCCCGGCTGAACTGACGGCGCTGGCGGGCGTAGTCGAGCGCGTACTCGTACG
>JBOGGN010000053.1:0-1981 GCA_050744165.1 Acidimicrobiales bacterium
GACTTCGGGTCGGTCCACACGCCCGACCCTGGAGAGGTCCCCTTTGAGGAGGAATGGGAGAAGCGGGCGTTCGCCCTCGCCCTTCTCTCAATGCGGGTATCGGGCACCAACCTGGACTCGTTCCGTCATTCCATGAACCGCCTGGCGCCGCTCGACTACCTGGCCGACGGCTATTACGGCCGGTGGTTGCGGGGCGCCGAAAACCTGTTGACCGACAGCGGGATCATCGGCGAGGGGGCGGTGGATGCCCGGACCCGCAAAGCGGTGGGCGAGGAGGTGATGGAGCCGCCGGCGCCCGAACCCCACAAGCCGAACTACAAGCCGGCCGGGCCCGGTTCGCTGCGCCCGCTGGACACGGTGCCCCGTTTTTCCCCAGCGGATCGTGTGAGGGCCAAAGACATTCATCCGTCTGGGCACACGCGGCTGCCGCATTACGTGCGGGGCCGGGTGGGAGCCATTCGTCGGGTGCAGCCGGCACAGGTGTTCCCTGACACCAATGCCCATTTCGAGGGGGAAAACGTCCAGCACGTGTACTCCGTCGAATTCCATTCGCATGACCTGTGGGGCACCGACGCCGAAGACTTCGTGCTCCACATCGACCTGTACGACGACTACCTGGAGCCGGTGCAATGAGCGTTTCTGAGCGTTTGCCGATATCCCTGCGGACCGAGGCGCTGGAATCCATCCTGGTGGAGCGGGGCCTGATCGACCCCAAGGTCATGGCCGCCTACATCAAGATGTACGAGTCCGACGTCGGGCCCCTGAACGGGGCCAAGGTGGTGGCCAAGGCCTGGGTCGACCCCGCCTACAAAGAGCGACTGCTGGCCGACGGCACGGCGGCGGTGGCCGAACTGGGCTTCAAGGGGCCCCAGACCGAGCACCTGGAAGTGGTCGAGAACACGCCAACAATCCACAACGTCGTCGTCTGCACCCTGTGCTCGTGCTACCCGTGGGCGGTGCTCGGGCTGCCACCGAGCTGGTACAAGGACCCCGCCTACCGGGCCCGCATCGTGCGCGAGCCCCGCAAGGTGCTCCACGAGTTCGGCCTCGACCTCGACGACGACGTGGAGATCCGCGTCGCCGATAGCGCGTCCGAATGCCGCTACCTGGTGCTGCCGGAGCGGCCGGCGGGCACCGAAGGCCTGTCCGAGGAGGAGCTGGCGGGCCTCGTCACTCGCGACGCCATGGTCGGCATCGCCAAGGTCGCAGCACCCGGGTCGTGATGGCCGCCACTCGGGAGCTCGACATCGAGGGCCTTGCGGCTCCGCCGCGGCGCAACGGGGAGCTGGCGTTCTCCGAGCCGTGGGAGAGCCGGGCTTTCGGCCTCGCCGTCGCCTTGGACGCCGCAGGAGTCATCGAGTGGGAGGCATTTCGGCAGCGGCTGATCACCGCCGTCGGCGCGTGGGAGGCGACCCACGCGCCGGGCGCCGACTCCTGGAGCTATTGGCGCTGCTGGCAGGACGCGCTAGAGACGCTGCTGGCCGCCGAGGGGGTGCTCGGTGACCACGAGGTCGACGATCGCTCGGAGGCGCTGGCGGCCCGGCCTGCGGGCCACGACCACGACCACGGCGACTGACGGGGGGTCGAGGTCGGTCGAGGCCACTTGGGAGGGGGCCTACCGCTGCCGGGTGCAGGCCGGCGACTTCGAACTGGTCATCGACGAGCCCGTGAGCGCCGGCGGGGGCGGGGATGGCCCGCAGCCGACCGAGGTGTTCCTGGCGTCGCTGGCATCGTGCATGACGCTGGCCATCTACCACGTGGCCCGCAAACGGGGAATGGAGCTGCCCGACCTGGTGGTCCGGGCGACGGGCGACTACGACGGGCCCAAATTCGTGGCCCTGCGCGTCGAGGTGCAGTCGTCCCTCGCGGCCGATCAGCTCGGGCCCGGTCGACCACGTCGAGGTCGTCCGCGTCGAGCCGCGTTCGACATGAGGTTCCGCTGGCCGGAGGGTGGGTCGGATAACCCGCGTCGGGACGCGGG
>JBOGGN010000054.1:0-4929 GCA_050744165.1 Acidimicrobiales bacterium
CCCGCGTCCCGACGCGGGTTATCCGACCCACCCCAACTATTCAGCGCGCCCTCGGCCCTCTCGGGCAGCGCGCCTGACGGGAAGCTAGGGCCTGCGTCGACCGGGCAGGGGCCGAGGACCTACGAGGCCCAGCGTTTGGCTTCGTGCTTGAGGAGCTCGGCTTCGATGAGGCCTTGAGGAACCACTCTTATCACACCCCAAATGCTTTCAGCGCTGCCAGGACGGCCAGGACGAGCAAGACGATAGCGGTCGCGACGCGGGCCACCTTTATCGACACGATGCGCAGCAACCCCTGGCCGCCCACCACCGCCAGCGCGGCCACGCTCCACAAGGCCAGCACCGCGGCGACGCCGACGCTGAGCGGCGAATGGTATCGGGCCGCCAGGTTGGCGGTCACCACCTGGGTCAGGTCGCCCCACTCGGCGATAAAGATCACCACACCGGCGGTGAGCGCCGTCTTCAGGGGCGAGCTGGCCTCGACGTCGGTGTGCTCCTCCTCGGTCTGGTTGCGGATCACCCACGCATAGACGGCGCCCGCGGCGAAGAGGGCCGCCACCACGCCGTCGACCACACGGTGGGGGAGCAGGTGGAAAAGGGCGACGCCGATGGCGACGGCAATGACGACGTGCACCACAAAGGCGGTCGCGGCCCCGATCCACACCGAGAGCGGTCGGCCGCGGGAGGCCAGCACCAGCGACGCGAACATGGTTTTGTCGGGCAGCTCCCCGAGGAACACCAGCGGGTAGACGGCCGCGATGATCGCCAGGTGCACCGAGCCAGCCTGTCAGACGCCTCCGAACGAACGGCTCAGGTGGCGGCTCGGGCCTTCAGGAACTCCAGTGCCTTGTCGCCGTGCCGCGACGCCCGCAGGGCACTCTTCACCACTTCGAGCACTCGGCCGTCGCGGTCGATGACGAAGGTCTCCCGCTTCGTGCCTCCCAGGAGGGGACTCCGGTGGACGCCGAAGATGGCGGCCACCTTGTTGTCCGAGTCGGACAGCAGTGGGTAGTCGAAGCCGTACTTATCGGCGAAGGTCTTCTGCTTGGCGACCTGGTCGTGGCTGATGCCCAGTCGCTGGGCGCCGACTGCCTCGTACTCAGATTTGAGGTCCCGGAAGTGGCAGCTTTCGGCGGTGCACACCGGGGTCATGGCGCCGGGGTAGAAGAACAGGACCACCGGGCCTTTTGCCAGGAAGTCGCTCAGCTTGCGGGGGACACCGCCTTGGTCGGGCAGTTCGAAATCGGGTACTACGTCGCCGACGTTCACCGATGGATCGTAGGCGCCTCCGGCGCGTTAGGGGCCGGTGGCCAGGAGCCGCTGCATCACCACCACGTCGAGCCACTTGCCGAACTTGCGGCCGATCTCGCGTTCCACCCCGACCAGCTCGAACCCGCACGCCCGATGCAGCGCCATCGAGGCCTCTTGGTGGTCGGCGATGCGGGCCATGACGGCGTGGAACCCGTGCGCCTGGGCGAGGTCCACCAAATCCCCGAGGAGGACCCTGCCGACGCCCTGGCCCCGGAAGTCAGCTCGCACGTACACCGAGTCCTCGACCGTCGTGGCGTAGGCGGGACGGGTCCGGTACGGGGACACCGACGCGAAGCCGGCGACCGAGCCGTCGCTGGCGACGGCCACGATGGCCGGGTGGGCGCCGCGGTGCTCGGCGAGCCACTGCCGCTGTTCGGCGGGGCTGCGGGGTACCAAGTCGAAGGTCACCGTGGAGCCGACGACCTCGGTGTTGTAGATCGCCCGTATGGCTTCGGCATCCGCATCGGCGGCCAACCGGGTTCGCACCGAGCAACGGTAGCCAACGAGGCGGGGCGCCCTTTTCCCAGCCCGATCAACCCAGCCGCTCGACTACCATGACGTGGCTATCGAAGCGCCCACTTAGCTCAGTCGGCAGAGCACAGCCATGGTAAGGCTGGTGTCGTCGGTTCGATTCCGACAGGGGGCTCGGCCTGGCCAGGCCGCAAGTAGGCGGCGTAGCTCAGTTGGCAGAGCAAACGGCTCATAATCGTTAGGTCGTCGGTTCAAGTCCGACCGCCGCTACCGACAGACAAGAGGAGACCCCCACATGCCGAAGAACGAGAAGCGGGTCAAGGTCACCTTGGCCTGCGACGTCTGCAAGCGACGCAACTACATCACCATGAAGAACAAGCAGAACGACCGTGAGCGCATCGAGATGCAGAAGTACTGCCGGTGGGACCGCAAGCACACCCTGCACAAGGAGACCCGGTAGCGCTCGGGCTAGCCAGGTAACCACAGGTGCGCCTTGTAAGTCTGACCAGATGATGTCGCCGGATCTTTCCGGACTGGTTGCCGCTGCCAGGTCCGGAGACCGCTCGGCATTCGACGAACTGGTCAAAGCTACCTATACGGACATGTACACACTGGCCTACCGACTCACAGGGAACGAAGAGGACGCACGCGACGTGGTCCAAGAGGCCTACCTGCGGGCCTTTCGCGGCCTGAAGCGGTTCCGTGGGGACGCACGGTTTACGACCTGGATGTACCGCATCACCGCCAACTGCGCCTCGACCCTGCTGTCGAAGCGGGCTCGAACCCGCCACGAAGACCTGGACGAGGAGGTCGACGTGGTGGACACCGCGGCCGACCACGACCCAGAGCAGCGGGCCGAGTTGGCCTTCGACCGGGAACGGATCACCCGGGCATTGGAGGAGTTGCCAGTCCGGCTGCGGACCGTGATCGTACTGCGGGATGTCTACGACCTGCCTCACGAGTCGATCGCGGCCGAGTTGGGGATCAGCGAGGCCGCGGCCAAGGTTCGCTTGCACCGGGCGCGGCGCAAGCTGCACGAGCGACTGTTTCCCCATCGGGGCGAGCAGGACGCGGAGGGGGGCGAGGCTCATGCTGTCTGACAACCGGGATCATCCCAAGCGCGGTGCCAAGCGGCTCACCTGCGAAGAGGTCTCGTCGATGCTGCCGGGGATCGTGGATGGCATCGAGCGCGCCGACCGGCGGGTGCAGCAGCACGTGGACACGTGCCTTCGTTGCCAGGCTGAACTGGTGCACTACCGCAAGCTGCTGCGGGCGCTGCGGCAGCTGCGCACCGAGTACCTGGAGCCGGCGCCCGGCGTCCTGACCGGGATCCTGGCGCACCTGGAGGAGGCCGGCGAGCGGGGGGCCATCCGTTCCCTGCTGAGTGGACGGCGGGCGGCCTACATCGGGGGCGTGGCGGTGGCCGCCACCGCGGCGGGCGCTGCGGGGACGGTCATGCTGGTCAATCGGGCGGCACAGCGGCGCAAGGGGATGCCACTCGCGGGTTAGGCCGTGAACGCCGGAGCTTGGCTCGCCCATGGAACCGAGCCTCCCGGGCCCGCGGGCCGCCGGCCCGGGTGTTGCTGGTATCCTCGCCCGAGGGACTCCACTTCGTTATGAAGGGCAGTAGCTCAACTGGTAGAGCACCGGTCTCCAACACCGGCGGTTGGGGGTTCGAGTCCCTCCTGCCCTGCTCTACCCTGTACTGAAAGCACGCACTGGAAGCACGCACTGGAAGGTCACGCACCGTGAGCATGAACCGAGAACAAAAGCGGTTGCTCCAGCGTCAGGGCCAACTCGGCCCCGACGGCGAGGCGGTGCCGCGCAAGCGCGAGCAGGCCCGGCAGAACGCCTCGACGCAGCTGACGCAGCGCAAGCGGGTCGGGCCCCGGGTGTTCCTCCACGAGGTCAACGTGGAGTTGCGCAAGGTCCAGTGGCCCTCGCGGGTGGAGACCATCAACTACTCGACCATCGTGCTCCTTACCCTGGTGCTCGTGATCAGCTTCATCTTTGCCCTCGACTACGTCTTTTCCGCCGGTTCGAAATTCATCTTCAAGTAAATGAGCACAAACGACACCAATGTCATGACCGACGACACTGAGGCGGTCGACCCCACAGAGGCTTCCGAGCCCGTCCTGAGCGAGGACGAGGTTCTTGGCGTGCCCGCGGGCAGCGAGAGCGACGGCGACGGCGCCGACCAGGGCGACAGCGGGCCCGCGGAACCGGTCATCGAAAGCGCCTACGACCGCCCCGGGTCGTGGTACGTGGTGCACACCTATGCCGGCTACGAGAACAAGGTGAAGTCCAACCTGGAGAGCCGCATCGCCTCGATGAACATGGAGGAGCGGATCTTCGAGGTCGTCATCCCGGTCGAGGACGTCATCGAGTTCAAGAACGGCAAGAAGCAGGTCGTCTCCAAGAAGGTCTTCCCCGGCTACCTCATGGTGCGCATGGACCTCGACGACGACTCCTGGTACGTGGTGCGCAACACGCCCGGCGTGACCGGCTTCGTGGGCCTCGGCGCCCGCCCCACGCCGCTGTCGCGCAAGGAGGTCGAGAGCATCCTCCAGGTCAAGGTCGACGGCCAGGAGACGACCAAGAAGGGCCGCCCCCGCCTCGAGTACGAGACCGGCGAGTCGGTCCGGGTCAAGGAAGGTCACTTCGCCGACTTCACCGGCACCATCGCCGAAATCAACGAGGACCAACTCAAACTCAAGGTCCTGGTCAACATCTTTGGCCGGGAGACCCCGGTCGAACTGGAGTTCGCGCAGGTCGCGAAGCTGTAAGGGAGCGGTTTCAAGATGGCAAAGCGCCAGGTCGTGGCGATCGTTCGCATCCAACTGCCCGCGGGCAAGGCCACGCCTGCCCCGCCGGTGGGCACCGCCCTCGGACCCCACGGGGTGCAGACGATGGAGTTCTGCCGCCAGTACAACGCGGCCACCGAGGACAAGGTTGGCCAGGTCATCCCGGTCGAGATCACCATATTCGGTGACCGGTCGTTTACCTTCGTGCTCAAGACCCCGCCCACGCCGGTGCTCTTGCGGCAGGCGGCCGGGCTTGCCAAGGGCGCGCCGACGCCGGGTCGCGCCGTGGCGGGCACCGTCACCGACCAACAGGTGGCCGAGATCGCCCAGATCAAGATGCCCGACC
>JBOGGN010000055.1:0-2307 GCA_050744165.1 Acidimicrobiales bacterium
GTCACCCGGGCGTGGGCCGGGTAGACGATGCGGATCAGCTTGCGGTCCCGGAGGGCGGCCAGGGTGGTGGCGACGGTGTCCTCGCTGTAGGTGACGACAGGGTCGCGGTTGCTCGTCTGGTTGCACGCCGCCACCAGCGCGTTCATCGTCAGCGGGTAGTTCTCCGGAGTCGTCGCCCCCTTCTCGATGAGGCAACCGACGACCCGCTGCTCCTCCGGCGTCAGCACGACGGTGGGTTCCACGGCCCCGAGCCTAAGGGAGGGGGCCTAAGGGAGGCGGGAGGTGGTCTTCCGAGGGCCGGCCGTATGATCGGCCTCTTCTGAGATCGACCGGGACCGAGGTCCCAGGGAGGAAACCCCTTTGGCCGGAAGCAATCGAGACAGCTTCGCCGTGCGCGCCCCCTTCGACGCACCTGGCGGCGCCCTCGACGCCTACCGGCTGGACCGGCTCCCATCCGACTGGAACACCGAGTCGCTGCCCTTTTCCCTCAAGATCCTGCTGGAGAACCTGCTCCGCCACGAGGACGGCACCAACGTCACGGCGGGGGACGTCGAGGCCCTGGGCCGGTGGGACGCCGCCGGCGAGTCCCGGGCCGAGATCGGCTTCGCCCCCGCGAGGGTGCTGCTGCAGGACTTCACCGGAGTCCCCGCGGTGGTCGACCTGGCAGCCATGCGAGACGCCATGGCGGCGCTCGGCGGCGACCCCGACCGGGTCAACCCGCTCATCCCGGCCGAGCTGGTCATCGACCACTCGGTGGTCGCCGACGTGGCCGGGGTGCCGGGGGCCTTCGCCGCCAACGCCGCCCTGGAGCTGGTCCGCAACCGGGAGCGCTACCAGTTCCTGCGCTGGGGCCAGACGGCCTTCGACAACTTCAAGGTGGTGCCGCCCGACACTGGTATCTGTCACCAGGTCAACCTTGAGTACCTGGCGCGGGTGGTGTTCCTCGACCCCGAGGCCAAGCTGGCCTACCCGGACACGCTGGTGGGGACCGACTCCCACACGACCATGGTCAATGGTCTCGGCGTTCTCGGCTGGGGCGTTGGGGGCATCGAGGCGGAGGCCGCCCTACTCGGCCAGCCGGTGTCGATGCTGGTGCCCAAGGTGGTCGGTTTCAGGCTGACCGGGTCCCTGCCCGAGGGTTCGACGGCCACCGACCTGGTGCTCACCGTGACCGAGCTGCTGCGCCGCCACGGCGTGGTCGGCAAGTTCGTGGAGTTCTACGGCGAGGGCCTGGCGTCGGTCCCGCTGGCCAATCGGGCGACCATCGGCAACATGTCCCCCGAGTACGGCTCGACCTGCGCCATCTTCCCCATCGACGCGGAAACGCTGCGCTACCTGGCCTTCACCGGGCGGCCGGCGGCACAGGTGGCCCTGGTCGAGGCCTACGCCAAGACCCAGGGCCTCTGGCACGATCCCGATCACGAGCCCCGCTATTCCGAGCGCTTGGAGCTGGACCTCTCCACCGTCGAACCGTCCCTGGCGGGACCCTCGCGGCCCCAGGACCGGGTGCCGGTGTCGCAGGCCAAGGAATGTTTCCGGGCTGCCCTGTCGGCAGCGGTCCCCGAGTTTCGCTCGGGCACGACCGACGCCGCCCTGGTGGAGACCTTCCCCGCCAGCGATCCCACCGCCCCTGGGGAGGAGGCCGACACACCCGGCGCCACCGGCGTCTGGAGCTGTGTCCCTGGCGCCGACCGAGCTCGCAACCCCGTCCCGGTCACCCTGGCCAACGGGACCACCTTGGAGCTCGACCACGGCGCGGTGGTCATCGCCGCCATCACCAGCTGCACCAACACCTCCAACCCATCGGTCATGGTCGCCGCCGGCCTCCTTGCCAAGAAGGCGGTGGAGCGGGGTCTCACCGCCAAGCCTTGGGTCAAGACCTCGCTGGCCCCGGGCTCCAAGGTCGTCATCGACTACTACGAGCAGGCCGGCCTGATGCCCTACCTGGAGAAACTGGGCTTCGGCCTCGTCGGCTACGGCTGCACCACGTGCATCGGCAACTCAGGGCCCATCGCTCCCGAGCTGAGCGCTGCGGTTGACGAGGGCAACCTGGCGGTTGTCGCCGTGCTTTCCGGCAACCGCAACTTCGAGGGCCGCATCAACCCCGACGTGCGCATGAACTACCTGGCATCACACCCGCTGGTGGTGGCCTACGCGCTGTCGGGGACCATGGACATCGACCTGCGCCACGAGCCACTGGGCGCCGACACCTCGGGCGCCCCGGTGTACCTGCGTGACCTGTGGCCCGACGCCCATGAGGTCAGCCGGGTGGTGGGCGAGGCCATCGCCTCGGACATGTTTCGCAAG
>JBOGGN010000056.1:0-5452 GCA_050744165.1 Acidimicrobiales bacterium
GTGGTAATAACCACCATGGCGACCATGAGCTCGACGAGGGTAAATCCTTCTTCCTCTGGCTGGCGGCGCGACGGCCAGCGCAGACCTCTCACTCTCCGATGTGGGGCCACGAGGACTTCATCGCCAGCAAATCGCTTGCCCTTGAGCGCAATCTCACGGACTCCCGACGCAGGCCAACTAGCGTGTCCTGCCTATGGCGACGCCGACCGCGGCTGCGGTCACTGCAGGCACGACCCGCGTCGCCATCCTGGCTTCGGCGCTGCGCCGCTTCGCGGAGCACGGCTACGACGGCACGTCGCTGAACGACATCGTGGCCGACGTCGGCATCCGCCGCTCCAGCCTGCTGTACCACTTCCAATCCAAGGAGGCGTTGTACCGGGAGGTCTTCGAGACGTCGCTGGCCGACTGGTTTCGGCGCATCGGCGAGTCGGCTGTGTCCCCCCGCGACGGCTGGGACCAGGTCGACCGGGTCCTCAACGACAGCTTCGACTTCTTTCGTGAGAACCCCGACTTCGTGCGGCTCTTCCGCCGGGAGGCCCTCGAAGGCGGCAGCCGGCTGGCGACGGAGCTGGCCATGATGCTGCGCCCCGAGCTCAACCGGGCGGAAGGGTTCCTGACCAAGGAGATGGCGGCCGGTCGCTTCCGCCGCCACGATCCGACCCAGCTGCTGATCACCGGGTACGGGACGTTGCTCAGCTATTTCAGCGACGTCCCTTTCCTGGAGACCCTGCTCGGGCGCGATCCCCTGTCGACGACGGCGCTGGACGAGCGTCTGGAGCACGTGCGGGTGTTCTTCCGGGCCGCCCTCCAGCCCACGGGCTAACCGCAGGAGGGTGCGCCCGGCGTGGCGCCCGTGGGCCGCCCTGAGCCTGGTCGGCGCGGCCGTCTTCGCGGTCCCGGCCCGGGTCGCCACTCCCACGCCGCCGCTGCCGGTGACGCCGGTGCTGTCGATGCGGCGGATCCCCGGCCTGGTCGGCCTCGCGGTGGCCACCTCGACGCTCGATGACGGGCTCGACGCCGCCCTTGGGAACACCCAATGGGAAAAGTCCCCGTCCGGCGCCTGTCTCGTCGTTCAGACGGGAACCGACACCTTGTACTCCCACAACCCCGCGCTGGCGCTCTTGCCGGCGTCCAACCTGAAGCTGCTGACCGCCACCGCGGCCCTCGACAAGCTGGCCGCCGACGACCGCCTGACCACCGCCGTCGACAGCGACGGGCCGCCCGCCGCCGGCACCGTCAACGGCAACCTGTACCCGGTCGGCGGGGGCGACCCCCTGCTCGACAGCCAGGCCTACGCCGACACCCAGCCGTACTCGGCCGAGCCCTACGACGACCTGGCCAAGCTGGCGGCCCAGGTGCGAGCGGCCGGGGTGACGGCGGTGAGCGGTTCGGTGGTGGGCGACGAGTCGCGCTACGACACCCAGCGAACGGTGGCGTCATGGGCGCCCAGCTACTTGAGCGATGACGAGGTGGGGCCCCTGTCGGCGCTGATGGTCAGCGACGGCTTCATCACCCCGCCTCCGCCGCCTACGACCACCACGACGATGCCGCCGGCGACCACTCCGACGACCATGCCCACCCCCACCACCACGCCGAAGACGACGCCGACCACCACGCCGAAGACGACCCCGACCACCACGCCCCACCTCGTCGCCGCCGCACAACCGGCCCAGGCGGCCGCGGAGGCCTTTACCGCCGCCCTCGGGGCGGCCGGGGTTACCGTTGCCGGGCCCCCGGCGGTGGGGACGACGCCTGTCGCGGCCACCCACCTCACGAGCCTCCAGTCGCCGCCGCTGCCGCAGGTGCTCGGCGTCATCCTGCGCCGAAGCGACAACACCGGAGCCGAGCTGGTGACCAAGGAGCTGGGCCACCAGGCGGGGGGCGCGGGAACTACCGCGGCGGGGGTATCGGCCATCGAAGCCGACCTCCAGGCCGACGGTCTGGCGACCACGGGCCTAACGATGGTCGACGGCAGCGGGCTCAGTCGCGACGACCGGGCCACCTGCCAGCTGTTGCTGGCCGCCTTGGACCGCGGCGGGCCCAACGGGGCGCTGGGCCAGGACCTGCCGGTGGCGGCCAAGTCGGGGACGCTGGTCTCGCGCTTCGGGGGCACCCCGGCGGCGGGCCGGCTGCGGGCCAAGACCGGCAGCTTGGACGGCGTCTCCTCGCTGAGCGGCTTCGTAACGCCGGCCAGCTCGAGCTCCTCGGCGGGGGCGCTCGGCGCGCAGGGCGTGGCTTTTTCCCTCATTACCAACGCCATACCGAGCGATTCCGCCGGCGAGGCCCTCACCGATCGGATCGGGTTGCTCTTGGCGCAGTTCCCCGAGATGCCCCCGCTGAGCCAGCTCGGGCCGCAGGGGCGCTCGTGAGCAGCCGGCTGCCCATGTTCCCGCTGGGCGCCGTCCTGGTGCCCCATGGGGTGCTTCCCCTGCACATCTTCGAGCCGAGGTACCGGGTGCTGATGTTCGACTGCCTGCGGGGGGACCGGCGCTTCGGGGTGGTGCTGATCGAGCGGGGCCACGAGGTCGGTGGCGGCGACCAGCGCTTCGGGATGGGCACCGTGGCCCACATCGAGGTAGCCGACGAGCTGCCCGACGGACGGTGGCTGGTGGTGGCCGAGGGCGTCGGGCGGGTCTGCGTGGACCAGTGGCTGGAGGACGACCCGTACCCCGTGGCGATGGTGTCCGACCGTCCGGAGCTGCCGTTCCCGGGCAGGGGTAGCGCCGGTGCGGGCCGGGCGGCAGGGGAGGGGTTGGCCGCTGCGGAGGATGGGCGGGCGGCTCTGGCGGCTGCGGAGCGGGCGGTGCGGCGGTCGATCTCCGCGGCCGAGGCGCAGATGCGGCGATCGCTCGGGGAGATGGCCCGGGTTCGCGCCGTCGCAGATTCGACGGAGTTCGAGTTGGCTGAGGACCCGACGGTGGCGGGCTGGCAGCTGGTGGCGCTGGCGCCGCTGGCGAGCCTCGACCGGCAGCGCCTGCTGGAAATCGACGACCCGGTGGCCCGGCTGCGACGCTTGGCCGAGGCGGCCGAAGATCAGGTCAGCCTGCTCGGATATGGTGACGGCCACGAGTAGCAGTCCCGTCTGCTCCCTGTGAGGTGGCGTTGGCACCCCGAGAATCCAAGAAGTCGGCGAAGGACGAAGGCCTGCCCGCGGAATTCAAAGAGTTGCTCGACCTGGTCGTCACCTACGCCAAGCAAGAGACGATCGGCCCCCTCAAGGACCTGAAACGCTATGTCGGGTTTGGCTTGCTGGGCGCCGTGGCTTGGGGCCTTGGATTGTTTTTCGTGGGGTTGGGTCTGTTGCGGGCCATTCAGACCGAGTCGGGCCACCATCTGGCGGGCCACTGGTCCTGGGTTCCCTACCTGATCGTGGTTGTCTTCTACGGCGTGGTGATTGCCATCTTGGTGAGCCGCATGTCCCATGGCCCCGGCCAGGACAAGGACCGGAGCAAGGAGCGCTGATGGCGAAAGACACCGGCCGTCCGGTGACCAAGGCCGACATCGAAGCCAAGCTTCGAGAGATCAAGGGCGACGTCGACCAGGATGTCGCCGACGCCAAGCCGATGATGCAGTACGCCGCCATCGGAGGGGTCATCCTTTTGATCCTGCTCGCCTACTTCCTCGGTCGGCGCAAGGGGAAGAAGAAGACCACCGTGGTCGAGATCCGGCGGGTATGAACGCGCTGATCCGTTTCGGCTTGCGCCGCGGGTGGCGCGATGGGGTCCTGGGCGGCGACCGGAAGTGGCTGTACGTGGGGGCGGGCGCCCTTCTGGTGCGCTGGCTGTTGCGAGCGTGGTCCAAGGAGGAGGCGGTGGTGTACCGGGAGGTGCTCAGCCCCGGCCAGCGTCTGGTAATCACCCACGAACCGCCGGCCTGAGGGGTTTCCGCGGTTTTATCGGGAACAATGGGCGGGTGAAGGTCCTGCTGCGCAACCCGCGGCGTGAGGTCGAGGTCTCTGTTCCTATCCGGGTGCACGCCATGCTCGAACGGCTCGGGATCAACCGCGAGTCGGTGCTCGTCATCGTGGGTGACACCCTGGTGACGGGGGACGCGCTGCTGGACGACGACACGGCCTCGGTGGAGGTTCGGCCGGTCATTTCGGGCGGCTGCTTGTGAAGTGCCGGGTGTGCCGGGAGCCGGCGGTCATCGACGTGCGCAGGCACAACGCGGGGTTCTGCCGGCCCTGCTTCCTGAAGCACTGCCGGGACGCCGTCAGCCGGGCCATCGACGACTTCTCGATGCTCGGCTCGGACGAGCCGGTCTTGGTCGCCGTCTCAGGTGGCAAGGACTCGCTGGCGCTGTGGGACATCCTGCGGGACCTCGGGTACCAGGCCGACGGGCTCTACCTGGGCCTCGGGATCGGCGAGTACAGCGAGTCCTCGGGCGGCTACGCCCGGCGGTATGCCGAATCCCGGGGAGCGACGCTGCACGAGGTGGACATCCCCGCGGAATACGGCTTCGACATCCCAACCGGCGCCAAAGCGGCACGGCGGGTGCCGTGTTCGGCGTGCGGGCTTTCGAAGCGCCACCTGTTCAACCAGGCCGCCCTCGATCGGGGGTACCCCGTGGTGGCAACCGGTCACAACCTGGATGATGAGGCAGCGGTGCTGTTCGGCAACGTGCTGCGCTGGGACCTGGCGTACTTGGGCCGTCAGGCGCCGGTGCTGCCCGCGACCAACGGCTTTCCTCGCAAGGTGAAGCCGCTGGTCCGACTGGGGGAGCGGGAGATGGCGGCGTACTGCGTCCTTTCCGGCATCGACTACATCGTCGAGGAATGCCCGATGGCGGTAGGCAACAAGCACCTCGGCTACAAGGACGCCCTCAACCAGGTCGAGGTGCAGTCGCCGGGGTCCAAGGCGGCGTTCTACTTCTCATTCCTCGACCGGGTGGCGCCCCTGTTTACCGGCGTCGCCGAGGAGGAGCGCCAGGGATTGCGGCCATGCGCCGGGTGCGGGGCCCCGACGACGGGGGAGTGGTGCGCCTTTTGCCGGTTGGTGGCCAAGGCGACGGGGACAGAGGTCGGGGCGGCATCGCCGTGAACGCCGAAGTCTCGGGCGAACACGCTGCCGACGTGGGGGACCAGCCGCTTCGCGCGGGGGAGCGAGTGTTGTTTCTCGACAACAAGGGCCGCCGGTACCTGCAGATCCTGGTACCTGGCGGGGACCTGCATACCCACGCCGGGCCGGTGCGTCACGACGATCTGATCGGTCAGCAGGAGGGGTGCGCCGTGCGATCGACCCGAGGAGCGGGCTTCATCGTCGTTCGGCCCACCCTCGCCGAAGTCATCCTGAAGATGCCACGTGGGGCGCAGGTCATCTACCCGAAAGACCTCGGGCCCATCCTGATGCTGGCCGACGTCTTTCCTGGGGCTCGGGTCATGGAGGCTGGTGTCGGCAGCGGGGCGCTGTCGATGACACTGCTACGCGCCGGCGCGGTAGTGATGGGCTACGAG
>JBOGGN010000057.1:0-18899 GCA_050744165.1 Acidimicrobiales bacterium
GTTCGCAGGATTTCGCCTCGGAGGTGGAGGCGTTCGTCGTGGACGCCTGGTTCCGAGACCCGC
Organism: Acidimicrobiales bacterium; assembly: GCA_050744165.1. Lineage (GTDB taxonomy): Bacteria > Actinomycetota > Acidimicrobiia > Acidimicrobiales > Palsa-688 > JBOGGN01. The sequence goes on from JBOGGN010000057.1 coordinate 64, forward strand.
CCCCGTTTGTGCGGGCCATGGCGTCGGCACCGACCGCCGGCCTGGCTCGGGCCTTCGTCCTGGAGTGGACCAAGTTTTCCCGCTGGTTCCCCCGCTGGGTCGGTGCGGTGATGTCCAACTGCCCGCAGTTCGACGTGCTCGCCTTCGAGGTAGAAAATCTCATGTCCGAGGTCGTGCGCGACCCCGTCGCGGCCACCAACCACTACGAGCTTCTGGTCCGCCTCGGCGCTGGCGCCGGCCTCGACCGGGAGGCAATCGAGCGCCACCACCCGGGCCAAGCCACCCTCGCCGCCTTCGAATACTGGGACAAGATGGCCCGCCAACCGGATTGGCTCCTTGGGTTCGCGGCCGTGAACGGCCTGGAGATTCTCGGAGACCGCGCCTTGCCTCGCCGCTATGGGCTCAGCCAGGGGACGGGCCTTGCGGTGGACCCGTGGCGGGCGACCGGCATCGAGGAGAACGCGCTGGAGTTCTTCCGGGTGAGCGACGAGGCCGACGCTGCGCACGGCAACCTGTCGGTCGAGATCATCGCCCGCTACACCGATCCGCAGCAGGAAAAAGAGGTGCTCGCGGTACTGGGCGAGACGATGGAGCGCCTGCGTCACATGATGGCTGGGATGTGGGACCTGGCTCAGCGGGAGGAGGAACGATGAGAGGCGACGGCTGCGCGCTCTGTGGCTCGACGTGGGGCGATGTCGACCGGGAGATCGACGGCGTCTGGTACCACTTCTGATGAAGCCTCTGAGGTGACGCCTTCGCCAACCTGGTCGCCTATATGCGCGAGCGGCTCGGCGAGGGCGTCGTCGTCCGGTCGGACGACATCGACGAAAACGACATCATCGGGACGGCTACGACGCCGTTGGGGGTGGTCCACCGCTTCCGGGCCCACGCCACCGACGACGGCCAGATGGTGGGCTCCGACATCGAGCCTGAGCCTTAAGTTAACGGTGTCAAGTGTCGAGCCTCCTCGACCGCGTCGAGGCGGTTCGGGTGGACCGACCGGTTCTTACTGGTCGGTCCACGCTTGCAGCAGGCTTTCGCTGCTACCGAAGTAGTTGAGATAGGTGGAGCACGCCCTGTTCGGTGAGCAGGGCGCCCCGCTCTCGATTCCGTCTTCGAGGCCGACCAGTCGATAGTTGCTCGGGTTCGAGTCGAATGCAGCATTGCAGGGGCTTGGGATGGCATCGATGACGTTCTGCAGGTTCTGCCGGCTGACCGTCGCCTCCCACCAGAACTGGCCCAGTTGACCAGCGGCGATAGTGCCGCTTTGGCCGGTACCGAGGACGGCGGTGAAGAACGCCGTCGAGGGGTTCGTGGGATCGAGGGCGCCGATCGCCTCCACGATGCGGCTACTGGCACAGCCGGCAACGTTGCCGCGGGATTGGATCCAGCCCCCAGCCGTTGTGGACTGCGACTGCCACTCGTCGGCGCACAGTTCGATGTAGGACTTGGCACCGCTTTGAGGGGCGGCAAGCACGGCGCACAGATAGTGCCAGGCGAAGATGATGTTGGGGGCCGACGGGGACCAACTGTCGGAATAGGCGGCGATGTCGACGCGGTTCTGGACGGTGAGCTCGGGGTCGGCGAAGGTAGGCGACCAGGGGTAGTCCTTCGTCCCGGTCAGCGACACGTAGTGGTCGATGCCGCAGTCCCCGCATCCTTCGGGGGCTCCGTGCGGCCCGCAGGCGCCGCAGTTGGTGGTGTTGTCGGCCGGCTGGATCCATTGACCCCAGCCCCAGGTGGTGTCACTCTCCGCCTGGCAGGCACTCGATTGCGGCGACTTCCCGTCGGTCTGCTGGTGGCGCTGCTGGGGGCTGTTCGGAGAGAACCCGGTGTCCTGGCCGAGATCTGTCGTTGTATTGGTGGAGAACACAGGGAGCCGGTACTCGTCGCAGTAGTCGCCGGCGTGCGGCGCCGAGATTTCGGCCAACAGCCCTCCGCAAGTTGCGCACGGGTCTCCGATCATCCGGCCGCTGGCACCGGATACGGTGCCCAGCCATTTCGGGCCGACGGTGTCGGCGCCGTACTGAGCCGGGACCGAGGATGTGGCCGTGCTCCAGATGTCGCGTGAACCCGAAGGGGTGTACCAGTAGGTGGCGGTGCTCCCGGTACCCTGGCTGGTGTTGGCCAGCGACGGGACGGCCATCAGCGCCGAGAACACCAAGGCCAGAACCGCAGCGCACAAAGCGACGGTAGAAGAGGGTCCGATCGTCCTCCTATCGCGTGGCCCCATGTCCTCTCTTTCGGGCTGGATACGGGTACTTTAGCACGACATTCTCCGTTTGCGCAAAATGAGCTACAGACGTGTCGGCGTCGCATTTCCAGCGCCGCCGGAATACCGTACGCTAATGGAGGGAGGGAAATGTGTCAGCGGAATTAACACAACCCCGGTCCGAGTCTGTCACTCACTGATGCCGGACATTGATCGAGAGTTGCGAAGGCTGGCGCAAGAACAAGTTGGTGAATCGATCCTGGGGATGACTCGATTCAGAGCAGGTGCTTCCCCGGATATTTTCCGGCATTCCTTGGAGTGCGTCCGGCCTCTACAATCGGCGAGCCATTCGACTTCCACACCCGCCTACATAGCGATAACCAGGTCGGAGATCCACCCGTTTTCGGCCCGTTTTGGTTCAACCGTCAAGTTGATTGGTCGGGTAGAGGCGCGAAGGCGATCTGACGTCCACGCCAAGGCTTCCCGATCTAGTCCTTTGGCGGTTCTTATTCGATGGAGCGCGGACCAGCCAGAAGTGGAGCTCGAGGCCCCTCGAGGCTTCCCCAGAGGGAAGTGATCCGCTTGCTTTGTGCAGGCGCAACAGGCTGAAGGGTGGTTGAGCGGCCCCTGATTCCCTCCCTGCTGGCACCGTTCACCGGCGAAGAACCCCCAGGCGCAGCGGATGAAATGACCCACAGCTCCCATTTTTGCCCCGGACGCGTCAGTCGACGTCACGTTGTCACAGAACTCGAGGCGAGGCGACTGGCTCACGCCAACGACCCGGTGCTCGGCGATTATCGCTTCAACGTTGAGTATCGGACGGATGTCTATGCGGAGCAGCGAGGGTTGGAGCAGACGCTCTACGACCAGTACCCGGCCGCTCAGTCCGAGAGCGGCGGGTTCAATAAGATCCGCGGGATCAGCCCGTCCAACGCCGACCTGCCCTTCTACATGCAATCAGCGCAGGACTTCCTCGACGCCCTGGGTGGTGGCTGATGGCCACGGTCGGCTACCGGGAAGGCGACTGGTTCGCAGTGCCGTTGCGTAAGGGCGGCTTCGCTGTCGGGATGGTCACTCGTGCGAATCCGGGTGGGGCATTGCTCGGCTACTTCTTCGGTCCGCGGCGGGATGCTCCGCCTTCTCTCGCTGATGTAGCTGGCCTGAACCCGGGCGATGCGATTCTCGTCGCCATGTTCGGGCATCTTGGGCTCACGCAGGGCAAATGGGCGATTCTTGGTCGGTTCGATGGGTGGGATCGAGCTGATTTGCCGATGCCGGCTTTCGTCCGCTACGAGGAACTCACCGGCCGATCCTTCCGGGTGTTCTACGCCGACGATGATCCGAACAGACTTCTTCGGGAAGAGAAAATCGTCCCAGGCGGGGGCGAAGAAGGTCCCAAGGATGGCTTGCTCGGCGCGGGAGCGGTCGAAAAGGTGCTGACGTCGCAGTTGCGCTGACCGCTGACCAAGGTGGTGGCCTACCCCGGATCCGTTGACACTCCGGAGCTGAAGGGCGGTAGCTTCGTCAGGGAAGGAGAGGTCATATGCCACGTCAGAAGCGGTCGTTCTCGCCGGAGTATCGGGCGGGGGCGGTTGCGTATGTGACGGAGCAAACAAATCAATCGCAAAGCCGGCCCGGGAGCTGAGCGATAGTCACGACCGACACCGTCACGCGGTCGGGAACTGCCCGAGAGGTCGGTTCACCGCTCGGGCAATGAACACCGAGGTGTCAAGAACCCCGGCCGGCTTGCTCAAAGCTCGTCCAAGGTCTGTCCAGCCAGCACATCGAGGTCTTCAGGCAGCCCTGGGTCGGCGGCCCGCTCCGCCAGCCCGCGACGCAGGAGCCCACCTGGAACCCAGCGCGAGCGTCGGACGTGGGGAACGATGTCCGCGATCGGCTCGCCGTGGACGGTCAGGATCACCCGCTCTCCCGCACGAAGGGCGTCGATGACCTGGCTGGTCCGATTTGGTAGGTCCTGGAGCCCGATCTCCACGTGCGACAGCGTAGGACGAGGTCACTGGACGCGATCCCGCGACTGCAAACCTGACCTCGACAGCTAGGTCACGTTTTTCGGCGCGAGTCGACCGGCAACCAACCCGCCAGCGGACTGGGGGAGCCGCGGCGGCTTTCGCCCGGGCTCAGAATGCGGAAGTGGGCGTCACAGCCCCCTCGTAGACTGACATGCAATGGAAGGCACGTACGATCCTCAGGCCGTCGAGGCCAAGTGGCAGGCCCGCTGGGCGGACTCGGGCAGCTACCAGATCGACAACGACGACCCGCGGCCGCCGTTCTACGTGCTGTGCATGTACCCCTACCCGAGCGGTCCCGCCCACCAGGGCCACGTGCGCAACTACACCTTCGGCGACCTGCTGGTCCGCAACCGCACCATGCACGGCTACGGGGTGCTGTCGCCGATCGGGTTCGACTCCTTCGGCCTGCCCGCAGAGAACGCCGCCATCCGCACCGGCAGCCACCCCCGGGCGTTCACCGACGCTCGCATCGAGGAGTTGAAGGCCAGCCTGCGGGGCATCGGGGCGGTGTACGACTGGCGCCGCGAGGTGCGCAGCCACGACCCCGAGTACATCAAGTGGAATCAGGTCATCTTCCTGCGCTTCTTGGAGTCGGGTCTGGCGTACCGCAAGATGGCGCCGGTCAACTGGTGCCCCGGCTGCCAGACGGTGCTGGCCAATGAGCAGGTCCTGTCCGACGGCACCTGCGAGCGCAGCGGCGACCTGGTGGTGCGGCGCGATCTGGAGCAGTGGTTCTTCCGCATCACCGCCTACGCCGACGAACTGCTTGCCGCCCTGGACGATCTGGAGTGGCCGGAGCGGGTCAAGACCATGCAGCGCAACTGGATCGGCCGCTCCGAAGGTGCCGAGTTCGAGCTGCCCGTGGCCGGCAGCGACGCCACTATCCGGGTCTTCACCACCCGGCCCGACACCAGCTTCGGCATGACCTTCGTGGTGCTGGCCCCCGAGCATCCGCTGGTCGGCCGGACCACGGCTCCGGCGCAAGCGGAAGAGGTGGCGGCCTTCATGGAGCGGGTCCGCGACGAGAGCGACATCGAGCGCCAGTCGACCGAGCGGGAGCTGTCCAAGCGGGGCGTGTTCACCGGGGCCTACGCCGTCAACCCCTTTAATGGCGCCCAGGTGCCGATCTACCTGGCCGACTACGTGTTGATGACTTACGGCACCGGCGCCATCATGGCGGTGCCGGGCGAGGACCAGCGGGACTGGGATTTCGCCACCGCCTACGACCTGCCCATCATCCGCACCGTGGCGCCGCCGAAGGGCTGGGTGGGGGAGGCATACACCGGCGACGGGCCGACGATCAACAGCGACTGGCTGGATGGGACCTCGACGGTGGCCGAAGCCAAGGCCAAGGCCATCGACTGGCTGGAGCAGCAGGGCATCGGAGTCCGCAAGGTCAACTACCGGTTGCGGGACTGGCTGGTCAGCCGGCAGCGGTTCTGGGGCTGCCCCATCCCGGTGGTGTACTGCGCCGACCACGGCATCGTCCCCGTTCCGGTCGAGGAGCTGCCGGTGCTGGCGCCCGACGACGTGGAGTTTCGGCCCACCGGGGAATCACCGCTGCGCTACCACCAGGGCTTCCTGGATACCACCTGCCCGACCTGCGGCGGGCCCGCCGAGCGAGAGACCGACACCATGGACACCTTCGTGGACTCGTCCTGGTACTTCCTGCGCTTCTGCGACCCCTGGACCCCCGGCCAACCGTTCAGCCTGGAGGCGGCCGAGCACTGGATGCCGGTCGACCAGTACATCGGCGGCATCGAACACGCCATCTTGCACCTGCTGTACGCCCGCTTCTACACCCGAGCGCTGGCCGACTTGGGCATGGCGCCGAAGGAGCTGCGGGAACCGTTCCGGCGTCTGTTCACCCAGGGCATGATCCGCATGGGCGGCTCCAAGATGTCCAAGTCCAAGGGCAACCTGATCGCCCCCTCCAAGTACTTCGAGACGGTGGGCGCCGACTCGCTGCGGCTGTTCCACCTGTCGGTGGGGCCGCCGACGGAGGACTTTGACTGGAACGAGCAGACCGACGAGATCATCGACGGCTGCCACCGGTTCCTGGCACGGGTGTGGCGGTTGGCCACCGACACCGCCGAGCGGGTCCACGTCGTGGAGCGGACGGCAGTGGCCGCCGACGTCGCGGTGGACAAAGCGACGCACCGCCTGGTTGACCGGGTGACCAACGACTTCAGCCGGTGGTCGTACAACACCGCGGTGGCCGCCTGCCGGGAGTTCGTCAACGACCTGTACGCCTACGTGCAGTCCGCTGAGGGCGCCCGGCCCGAGACGCTGGACTTCGCCGTCGACACCCTGCTGAAGCTGATGGCGCCGATGACCCCGCACATCACCGCCGAGCTGTGGGAACGGCGCCACGGCGAGGGCACCACGGTGCACGACCAGCCGTGGCCGTCGGCCGACCCGGACATGGTGCGAGTCGAGACCGAGACGCTGATCGTCCAGGTCAACGGCAAGGTCCGCCATCGCCTGGAGGTGCCCGCCGACATCAGCGAACAGGACGCCATCGGGCTGGCGGTGGCCTCCGAGCGGGTCCAACAGTTCCTGGCCGGCCACCCCATCAAGCGGGTCGTCGCCCGGCCGCCCAAGCTGGTCAACATCGTCACCTGAGTCCGCACCGGCGGCTCGGCAGCACCATCGCGCCACCGAAACGACGGCTGCCCGTCACCTCGCTGTAACCGCCTCCTCAAACGCAGGGTCGGACACCATGTGAGTACCACCGCTGCCGTCGAACACCACCCCACCCTGGTAACCGCCCCCGCCACCCTGGCGGAGCGCATCGCCGTCGCCGCGGAGTCCAACGGCACCATCACCTTCGCCGGGTCGGACCCGGCCGCAGCGGTCGAGATCCCGTGGTCCCAGCTGCACGACGACGCCCGGGCCATGGCGGCAGGCCTGCAGGTCCGGGGCATCAAGCCTGGCGATCACGTGGCGCTGCTCAGCCCCACCTCCCGCGCCCTGGTCACTGCCATCCAGGCGACGTGGCTGGCCGGGGCCACGGTGGTGGTGCTGCCGCTACCCATGCGGCTCGGCAGCTTCGAGGAGTTCGTGGCCCAGACCCGCGCCCGCGAGCGCGCCGCCGACAGCGCCCTGGTCGTGATGGACCCGGACCTGGCCGCGTTCGTGGAGCCCGCCCCGGGTGACCCCCCGGTGGTCCTGCTTTCCGATCTCCGGGGCCGGGCCGACGACCTCGTGGCGCCGGCGCCAGACCCCAACCGGCTGGCAGTGATCCAGTTCACCAGCGGGTCGACCTCCGACCCAAAGGGCGTCATGCTGTCCGACCGCAACATCCTGTCCAACCTCGACGGCGTCATGGTCGGCGCCCACTTCGACCCGGACCAGGACGTCGTCGTCTCGTGGCTGCCCCTCTACCACGACATGGGCTTCCTCGGGATGCTGACCATCCCCATGATCACCGGCGCTGCGCTCAAGCTGGCCGGGCCCCAGGACTTCATGTCGTCCCCAGCCCGCTGGGTCGAATGGATGAGCCACTACCGCGGCACCTGCACCGCGGGCCCCAACTTCTCCTACGCCCTGTCGGCCCGGGCCCTGCGGCGGCTGCACGGCCTCGACCTCTCCGCCTGGCGCATCGCCCTCAACGGGGCCGAGCCCATCGACCCCGCCAGCGTGATGGCCTTCTGCGAAGCCGGGGCGGCTCACGGCCTCGACCCCGGCGCTGCCTTCCCGGCCTTCGGGATGGCGGAGGTCACCATTGGCGGCACCTTCCCCGAGCCCGGCAGCGGCCTGCGCACCGATGTCGTCGACCGCCGGGTGCTCGAGGCCGACCGCTACGCCGCCCCCAGCATCGAAGGGCCCGGCACCCGGGCGCTGGCGCTGCTCGGCCGGCCCCTCGGCGACCTCCAGCTGCGCATCTGCGACCCCCAGTCCGGTGAGACCATGACCGAACGGGAAGTCGGCGAGCTGCAGATCCGGGGTTCGTCGGTCACCGCCGGCTACTACAAGCGCCCCGATGCCACCGCCGCCTCCTTCGACGGTGAGTGGCTGAAGACCGGCGACCTGGCCTACCTCGTCGACGGCGAGCTGGTGGTGTGCGGCCGGATCAAGGACGTCATCATCGTCGGGGGTCGCAACGTCTTCCCCGAGGACATCGAGCGAGCCGCGGCCGCGGTCGAGGGAGTGCGGGCGGGCAACGTCATCGCCTTCGGTGTCACCGGCCGTCGCGGGCGGGAGGCGGTGGTGGTGGTGGCTGAGGCCCGGGCGGACGCCGACGCCGACCTGGTGCGTAAAACCGTGACCAGCCGGGTGCGGGAGTCCATCGGCATCCCTCCCGAAGAGATCGTGCTGGTGCCCGCCGGAAGCCTGCCCAAGACCTCTTCGGGCAAGTTGCAGCGCTCGCTGTGCCGGGCTCGCTACCTGGAGTCCACGGTCGCGCCGGTCTAGAGATCCGGGCCTCTAACGGCGCTCGGCCCCTGGCGGCGGGCACCGGCATCCGCGCCCGGGTATAGAAACAGAGGCATGGAAACCTGGGACGCCATCCAGGCCCGCCGCAACGTCCGCCAGTATCAGGACCGGGCCATCCCCGCTGAGCAGCTCGACCACATCCTGGAGGCGGGCCGGCGGGCGCCGTCGTCGCGCAACTGGCAGCCGTGGGACTTCATCCTGGTGACCGATCGGGCCGAGCTCCAGCGCCTGGCCGAGGTCTGGCAAGGCGCCAAGCACATCGCCACCTCCGCAGCCACCATCGCCGTCATCGCGCCGAGCCCGAAGGACGACTTCCAGCGCACCTGGACCCCCTACGACCTGGGCCAGGCGACGGCCATGATGATGCTGGCCGCGGCCGACCTCGGCATTGGGTCCGGCCACTCTGCGGTAGGCGACCAGGCCTTGGCGCGCCGGCTCCTAGGCTTCCCGGCCGACCGTTACCTGGGCTACCTGATCGGCCTCGGGTATCCGGCCGACCGGCCGCTGCGCCCGATCGCCCATCCCAACCGCCGCCCGTTCGACGAGGTCGTTCACCGGGGCCGCTGGTGACCTGGTGACGGCACCGGGAAAAGGCCTCGCCTCCCTCTTCTGAGCCCCTCGTGGGCACCCGGCGGTGAGGCTGGAGGCGGCGAGGGCGGGGCGTTTTCCCCACTCTTCTTCCCGGTGACCGATTGTCGTCAGGAGCCGTCGTCGCCGCGCAGGAAGCGCTCCAGCTCGGCCGCGATCTCGTCGCCCGACGGCAGGTCACCGATCTCGAAGCCTCCGGCCCTGCCGGCCGACTCGTCGTCGTGCTGCTGCTCCAGCTGGCGGACCATGGCGGTGTGCTCGGGGCTGCCGGAGATCAGCCGGTTGAGCTGCTCCAAGGCGTTGGATGCGGCCTCGTGAAGGTTGGGGGCGCCGACAGAGATGCCGGTCATCTCGCCGAGCTTGGCGAGCAATGCCACGCTGGCGGCGGGGTATGGCATCCCCGCCGCGTAGTGGGGGACACGAGCCCAGATGCCAACGGCCGGGACGCCGGCCTCGGCGAAGCCCCGTTCGAGGCTCGCCTGGATGCCGGCGGGGACGTCGATGGAGGTGGGGAGGTAGCCCACGCCCTCGGCGAGCTCCTTGGTGGTCGCCGTCGCCACCAGGGTCGCGGGGCGGGTGTGGGGGACGGGGGCCGGGAAGGCGCCCAGCCCGACGACCAGCTCGACTCCGAGGCGCTGGGCTACCGACACCACCTCGCGGGTGAACTGCTTCCAGCGGATGTCGGGTTCGGGCCCGGTCAGGATGACTACGGTCCGATCGTCCTTGTCGCCCCATCGCAGCGTGATTTCCGGCCACGTGAGGGCGGTGTTGATGCCGTTGACGATGTGCAGGACCGGCCGTCGGGCCCGCTGGTCGATCAGGGCGTCGCTGTCGAAGGTACCGAAGACGGTCGGCTTGAGCTCCTCGAGCAGCGCCATCATGGCGGCGCTGGCCCCCAGCCCGGCGTCGATCCAGCCCTCCATGCCGACGATCAGGACGGGGTGGCGCAGCGGGTCCGGCCAGCCGTCGAACTCGACAAGTTCCTCGGCGGGGTCGGCCATAGGGGAGTCACGGTAGCGCCCCGGCGTTGGAAGAAGGGTTGTCCCACCCGTGTTGCATACTCGGGCGTAGACGAATAAGGAGAGGAACGAGAACGCACATGGACGTCACCGATGCCACCTTCGAAGCCGAGGTCCTTGACCGTTCGGCGGAGACCCCCGTGGTCGTGGACTTGTGGGCCTCGTGGTGCGGCCCCTGCCGGACCCTCGGTCCCGTTCTTGAAAAGGTGATTGGCGAGACCGGGGGACAGGTCGCCCTGGCGAAGGTCGACGTCGACAACAACCCCCGGGTAGCGGCCACCTTCCAGGTGGCGTCGATCCCGGCGGTATTCGCCCTGAAGGACCGCAAGGTCGTGAGCCGCTTCATTGGCTCCATTCCCGAATCCCAGGTGCGGCAGTTCGTCGACGGGCTGATTCCCGCTCCCACCGAAGTGGAGCAGCTGCTGGCTGCGGGGGACGAGGCCTCGCTGCGCAAAGCGGTGGAGCTGGAGCCGGCGAGCGAGCAGACCATCACTGCGCTGGCCTCGTTCCTGGTCGAGCGCGGTGGTGAGGGCGACCGGGAGGAGGCGTTGCAGCTGCTGGCCCGGATCCCCGAGACGGGCGAGACCCGCCAAGTTGCGGCCCGAGCCCGGGTGGGTGAGGAGGCGGACGAGCCAGCCGAGGACATCGCGGCCAAGCTGGACGCCCTGCTTGATCAGGTCAAGCAGGATGATGCCGCTCGGCAGGAGTTTCTCGATCTGCTCGAAGTCCTCGGGCCCGACGACCCCCGCACGGGGCAATATCGCAAGGCGCTTTCTACCCGGCTGTTCTGAATCGCGCGGAGCGGCGCGGTGCGCCTTGGGGAGCGGGTCTACGACCTCACGGAGCACGCTCTTGTCATGGGGATTTTGGGCGCGCCACCCGATGTTGACGCCCTGTTGCGGGCGGCTACGCAGCTGGTTGCCGACGGGGCCGACCTGCTCGAGGTAGGCGGGGGTGACTCTCGATGCTGCGACCCCGAGGGGCTTGTCACCGCGGTGGGCGCCTTGCGGGAGCGTTTCGACGTGCCGCTGGCAGTGGTGAGTGGGAGCGGGGCGGTGGCCCGGGCCGGTTTTCGAGCCGGGGCGGTGATGGCGTGCTCGTGGGGCGGATGCGCGCGCGACGTGCTGGCGGCGGTGGCCGGAGCCGGCGCCACCGTCGTCCTTGGCTCCGGGGGCGCGAGCGGGGGTGCGGCCGGGGGCGGCGGCGCGGAGGCCGAAGAGGTCATAGCGGCCATTGCCGCGGGCGCCCGCCGGGCCGAGGAGGCGGGGGTGGCGGGCGATCGCATTGTCCTCGATCCGGGTCTTGACCTCCGCCGGGCGCCGGGCTATTCCCGGGCGTTGCTCCGAGCTGGCCCGGCCTCCCGGAGGTTGGTCGGCCTGGGGTACCCCGTTGTGCTGACCGCAGGGGCGGCTGGCGCTTCGCCGATCCCGGCGGAGGCCGGTCCGGCGGCTGCTGCTGCGGCTGGCGCTTCGCCGATCCCGGCGGAGGCCGCCCTCGGCGTGGTGCTCGGCTGCCGCATCGTCCGTACCGAGGACGTGCTCGGTGCCCGCCACGCCTGCGACGTGATCGCCGCCATCCTCGAGGCCGAGCCCCGCGAAGCCCGCGCCTCGGTGGTTCTGGGGGCCCACCGATGACCGGCCCGTTGGCGTGGTTGGTCGAAGGTGATGATGAGACGCTGGTAGCCAACGAGGTTCGACGCCTCGTCGGCGAGTTGGCGGGCGGCCACCCCGACCTTGCGGTCGAAGACTTTTGGGGCGACGAGGTGGACCTGGACGCCGTGGCCGGCGCCTGCCTGACACCGCCGTTCCTGGCTGACCGCCGGGTGGTGGTGCTGCGGAACGCGGGCCGGTTTTCCGCCGACGAGCTCAACCCGCTGCTGCGTTACCTCGAGGCCCCGTCGGAGACGACCGCCCTGATCGTGGCTGCCGGGGGCGGCAAGCTGTCGACCAAGCTGGTGGCCGCAGTCAAGAAGGTGGGCCACGTGGCCGCCACCGGCGCCGGCCGGGACACCCGGGCATGGGTCGACAACCAGATTCGCCGGGCGCCTCTCCGCGTCGACTCGGCCGCACGGACAGCGCTGGCCGAGCATCTCGGCCAGGACGTGGGGCGGTTGCCGGCGCTCATCGAGACGCTGGTCGCGGCTCACGGCGAGGGTGCGGCCATCGGGGTGGAGGATGTGGCGCCTTACCTCGGCGAGGCGGGCTCCATCGCGCCGTGGGATCTGACCGATGCCATCGACGCCGGTGACGTCGACCGGGCGCTGCGGGCGCTGCACCGCCTGATGGAGGCGGGGGAGCGCCACCCCCTCGTCGTCCTCCCGATCCTGCATCGCCAAGTGGCCCAGGTCGTGACCCTCGACGGTGTCGGTGCCACCACCGAAGCCGAAGCGGCGGCGGCACTCGGCATCGAGGCGGGGCGCAGCACCTACCCGGCGAAGAAGGCGATGGCCACCCTCCGGCGCTGGGGATCTGACGGCGCCGCCCGGGCCATCGGCCTGGTTGCCGACGCCGATGTCGATCTCCGGGGAGAATCCACCTGGCCGCCACAAGCCGTGCTTGAGGTGCTGGTGGCCCGGCTTAGTCGCATCGCGCCGCATAGCTCGCGAACCTCGCGAAGTACCGCCGGCGGCTCGCGCCGCTAACCACGGGGGCCCTCACCGATGCCACTGGCGGTGGCGTCGGTCGTCGAGGAGGACCAGCGAGGAGCTCAGCCGGTGAAGGGATGGGTCGGTGTCGTCCCGTCGGCGGCAAGCAGGTCGAAGCCGTCCGGTGTGTTCAGGTAGCCGGGCGCCGTGCCGGGCTTGTCGGCCACGCCGTACTGCCACACCAGAGCGCCGGTGGGCGGGTCGTAGGCGGTCATGCGGTCGCGGTAGTCGTCGTTGGTCATGAACACCCCGCTCGGGATCAGCTCGGCGAGCGAGTTTTGGTTCATGCGGGTGATACCGCTCGTCGGCTGCAGGCGGTACAGGATCTGGCCCTCACGGTTGAACTCGTCGATGGCACCGCCGGGGGTGATCGCGTAGTCCGAGACCAGGTACAGGTCGGATCCCAACTGCTGAGGGTCCGACGGGTAGTGCATGTCGAGGTGGGTGGTCCAGATCAGCTGCCCGGACCGGGTGTACTCGGAGATCCACTGCCCGTCGATCTCCGACACGAGATAGTTGCCGTCGGCCAGCGGGGTGTCGCCGTTCGGAGAGGCTATCTCTGTGGGCGGCTTGTGGGCACAGATCCCGGTGGTGCCGATTTGGGCGGTGATGGTCTTGGCAGGGCTGATGAACAGAATCCGGCAGTTGCGGTCGTCGGCCACCGTCACCTCACCGTCCTTCAGCACATAGGCGTCGTCCGGCCAGCTGAGATAGCCGGGTGCGGCCCCCAGTACCAGTGGGTGACCGTACTGCCAGAGCAGCTGGCCGGACGGGAAGGAGATGATGACCAGGGTGTGGTTGCGTTCCTGGTTGGAGACGATCTCGGTGCCGCCTTTGGCGAAGAAGGCGTCGTCGGGGAAGTAGAAGCCTCCGGGGGGCGCCGCTGCGAAGACCGACGGATAGGTCCATGCCGGCTGATCCCCGGGGGTCAGCACCTCCAGGCGGTCGTTGCCCCGGTCGGCGATCAACAGCTTGTAACCGAAGTACGGGGAGCCGGCGCCGGCGGCCCCGGCAGTGCCGAAACCCTTGTTGGGGACGACCATCTCGACGGAGGCCACCGGGGTCCCGGCGGTTTCCCCGCCCACCAGCCATGCCCGTCCGAAGGTCACGGCGCTGCCCGCGAAGGCCACCGGGACGGGGAGCTTGCCTGCCGTCAGCCCCATGTTGGTCTTGCTGTTCCAAGCGAGGACGGCATCGGTCGCCATGTTCGACAGCTTCGCGGGGGTTCCGGGCGCGGCCGGGAGGTTGCCGACCCCGCCCGCCAGGTACAGGTGACCCTCGAGCGCGAACGCCGACGCCCCGGCCACGGGGGCGGGCAGGCTCCCGGGCATCGTGATCTTCCCGGTGTGAGGATCGAACACCTGCACGTTGGCAATCGCGGTCCCGTCGGCGCTGCCGCCGACCGCTTCCCCGCCGAAGAGGTAGATCTTGCCGCCCAGCGTCGCCACTGCGGGGTAGCGCACCGGAATGGCGAGCTGCCCCGCGACCCGGAAATGAACCCCGTCGGTGGTTGCCAGGATCTGCGGGGTGGGGTTGGTGCCGTCGTAGCCGCCGATGACATAGGAGCTGCCGCCGACGGTCACCGACACCTGGTCGGCCCGTGCCTGGGGCAGGCTGGCGACGGCCGTGCTGTGGACGGGCGTGGTGGCGGTGGTCATGGTGACCTGGCCGGTGATGACAACGGGGGCCGTTCCCGGCACGCCCGAACTCGAGGTCCAGGTGGCCGGCGCCGGGTCCTCGATGCCTGCGCCGGGCGGGGCGGGAAACTGTTGCACCGTGGCCACCGCGGCGGGCGACCCGCCGGCGAAAACGGTCACGTTGTTCCCGATCACGGCGCCAGCCGAGTCGTGGACGCCAGTCGCCAGGGCGCCGAGCGCGGTCTCGTTTCCGGTCTTCAGATCGAGCGAGACGATGTCGCCGATGGTGGCGCTGGCTTGGTTGAGGCCGCCCACCACCAGGAGCGAGCCGTTACCCCCGGGTAGGACGGTCTCCCGCGAGAGAGGGACGTGGAACGACCAGGGCAGGACCCCGGCTTCCACCGCCGGGATGGCGCCCTCGGCGGACCCGGTCGCGGGCGCCGAGACGGTCGCCTTCGTCGTCGCCTTCTTCTTCAGCGCGGTCGGGTCGTGACCGTTGCTCGACGTGAGCCCGAGCAGCAAAAGCGCCATGACCGTGACCGCCGCAGCCACCACGACGAGCCGCCGCCGCAGGATCTGGTTGTGCCGCCGGTGCCGGTCCATCTCCGGTGTGTCGGACCCTGTCGAGTAGTGCATCGCCTGGCCGAGTGTAGATCGGCCCCTGTGGGGGTCCTTGAGCGGGCCTCCGGCGGAGAGTGGCGCCGGAGCTCCGGTGGGGGGAGGGGAGCGACGGGCGCCTGCCCGTCGGGCTGCCTCGGGTAGAGCCAGTTAGCGTGCTGGCGATGAGCGCCGGGCCTCGCCTCGTGGTGGTGCTGCTGGCGTTATGTTCCGCCGTGGTGGCCGGGTTGGCCGGGTGCTCGAGCAGCGCGCCGTCCGCGCCGCCGGATCTTGCCGCCGCTAGCGTCCCCACCGGCCCGCCGTCGAGTGAGGCACTGGCGGCGGTGGTCGCGGCGGCCAAATCCACGCTGCGTGAGCGGGCTCAGGTGTCGGTCCGGTTGGCCGCGTCGCAAGCGCTTGGCATCGCCGGCCGGGACGTCACCGGCAGCGGTCTTTTCGACCTCGGCACCGGCCGCGGGCGAGTGGATCTGGGACAGGTAACCGGCCCGGAACGGGTGCTCTTCCTTCCCCAAGCGGTCTTCGTGGCCCAGGCCGGCGGGGCGTCGGTCCTGCCGAAGGGAAAGGTCTGGATCTCCGCGGGCCTGACTGAGCAGTCCGTGGCGACCAATTTTCCCCAGTTCGTCACCCAAGTCGAGAGCCTCAATCCCTCGCTGTTGCTCTCCGAGCTCGAGTGGGGGTCGAGTTCGGCGGCACCGCTGGCGCCGGTGGGGGGGGAATCGGCGTACTCCGTGGTGGTCGACTTGGCCAAGGCCCAAGCGGGTGCCGCCAGCTCGTCGGGCTCGGCTGGCGCGGTCGCCGCTGCCGGTCCGTCGTCATCGGCACCCGCCTTCGATCGGGCCATCAGCTACCAGATCACCGAGCAGAGCGGTGGATCCAGCCCGACGTTGACCGCCGAGGTGGTCGTCGATCACCAGGGCCGGGTCGTCGGCGCGCGCGGCACCCCGCCTGGTGCCGGCATTGGCACCGTCACCCTGTCGCTGTCCGGGTGGGGGGCTTCGGTGTCGGTCGTCGAGCCGCCCCGGTCCCAAGTGGTCGACATCTCGTCCCTGGCGCCCGGTGGCGAGCGGGAGAACGCGGCCGGGGGGGACTCCGACGGTGCCTGAGCTTTCGGCACCGAGCGGCGAAGGAGGGCCACCGGCGGTCGAGGTCCGATCGGTGTCCAAGGTGCTCAGCGGGCGGGTGCGGGTGCTCGATGGCGCCGAGCTCACCGTGGCACCGGGCCAGGTAATGGGTCTGGCCGGGCCCAACGGGTCTGGCAAGTCGACCCTCCTCAAGGTTCTGCTGGGCCTTGTCCGGCCGAACGAGGGCAGCGTGTGGATCTTCGGTCAGCCAACCGGACCGGGCGCCCCCGTTCTCGCTCGAGTCGGGGTCTTGGTCGATGGGCCGGGGTTTCTGTCCTATCTCAGCGGCCGCCTCAACCTGGAGTTGGCCCAGCGCGCCAATCGCGCCCGGGTGTCCGACGATGACCTTCAGACCGCCCTGGGCAGCACCGGCCTCGGCGAGGCACTGGACCGGCCCTATCGGACGTACTCCCACGGTATGCGCTACCGCCTGGGGCTGGCCATGGCGATGATGGGCAACCCGGACCTGCTGCTGCTCGACGAGCCGACCACGGGGCTCGATCCGGCGCAGACCGACGAGGTGGAGGCCGCCATTCGCGCTCGGGCGGCGTCGGGCACCACCGTGGTGCTGTCGAGCCACGACCTGGGCTTTCTCGAGCGGCTGTGCTCCCATGCCGGCTTCCTGGTCGGCGGGCGGATCGACGGTGCCCGCCCGCTCTCGGACCTGATGGCGGCCGGCGGCTCCCTCCGAGGGGCCTACCTCCAAGTGCTCGACGGCGTTGCCCGGCTGCCGTCCCCCGCTGGCCGGCAACGGTGATCGCCGCCGAATGGACCAAGCAGTGGCACCGGCGGCGCACCACCGTGCTCTTGGCCGCGGCCGCGGCGTTCCCGGTGGTGATGACCATCGCCCTCAAGATCGCCGGTTCGGGTAGCAACAACCAGGTCGGCGACTTGCCGCTTCTGATCGTCCCCGACCGATCGGGACTGTCGGTGCCGCTGATCGCGCTGTCGAGCACCATGCGGTTTTTCCTTCCCCTCCTGGTGGCGATCCTGGTGGGAGAGGTGGTGGCGGGCGAGGCGGCCGCCGGCAGTCTTCGCTACGCGCTGGCGCGACCCGTTTCTCGCACGCGACTGCTCGCGGCCAAGGCCGCCGTCTCGGCCGGTATCACCGTCATTGCGGTCACCGTCCTCGCGATCGCGTCGGTGATCGTTGGGTTGGCGGCCTTCGGCTGGCATTCCCTTCCGGTTGCCAACGGCGATCCCGCGGCCACCGGGGTGGTGCTGGCCCACTTCTCGGCGTGGTCCGCCCTCGGCAAACTTGCAGTGTCCAGCGCCTATGTGACCGGCGGGATGCTGAGTGTGCTGGCGTTCGGCCTGTTCCTCTCGGTCCTCACCAAGCGGCCGATCGTCGCCGTGGCCGGGGCCGCGGCCTTGAGCGTGGTGTCGCGAGTGTTCAACAGCGACTACCTCCCCGGTGTCGGCGCCGTGAGCCGGTACATGCCCAACCAGGACATCGATTTGTGGCAGCAGTTGTTTGTCCACGGAGCGGGCACCACCGGGATGGGCCGCTTTCTCGCCCTGCAGGTGGCCTACGGGGCCGTCTTCCTGGTGGCGGCATGGTGGCTGTTCACACGTCGAGACGTGCTGGCATGACAGTCACCACGCCCGCCCGGGCCGCCCGCCCGGCTGCCCGGGCCACACGGCCGGTTCCGATGATGGCCATAGAGGCGGCCAAGCAGTTCCGCCGGCCCCGCACCGCCGCCGTCATCGGTGCCGCCGTCGCCGTTGAGCTCGCCGTGTGTGGGTTGCTCGCGGGGACCGGCAACGGTCAGCCAGAGCGCCTCGGGGACTGGGGGTCGGTCGTGCCCCGCGCCACCGGCTTCGCCCTCCCCCTGGTGGCGCTGAACGCCATGACCGTGCTGGCCTTCCCGGTGATTGCCAGCATCTTCGCAGGCGATGCCGTGGCCGGAGAGGCCGGATCCGGCGCCTTGCGCTACCTCGCCGCCCGCCCGGTAGCCCGGTGGCGGGTGCTCACTGCCAAAACGGCGGTGGCCGCCATCCTTACCATCGCCACCATGGTCGCTGCCTTCGCGGCCGCGCTCGTGGTGGGCCTGGTCTTCTTCGGCTGGCACCCCCTCGCCGTCGTCGACCTCCAGCACTCGACCGCGTTTCACCTGAGTGCCGCCAGCTTCGACGCTGGGACGGCGCTCATGCGCTCGGCCGCCATCCTCGGCGTGGTACTGGCCTCGACGGCCTCGGTGTTCGCCTTCTCCCTGCTGTTGTCCGTCCTGACTGACCAAGCCTTCGCGGCGGTGGCGGGCGGCACCGGCCTGGCGTTTGTCTCACGGGCCCTTGACAACATTCCCGGCCTCCACGCCCTGAGCCCGTGGCTCCCGGTGACCGACGCCAGCACCACCGCCTGGTCCGGCCTCCTCGACAAACCGGCCGTCGTGGGACCGATCGCTCACCTCTTAATTGCGCAGGCGGTGTACCTGGTGGCGCTCTCCGTCGCCGCTTTCGTGGTGTTCACGAAGAAGGACCTGCTGGCCTGACGAGGGGTGGGTCGGATAACCCGCGTCCCCACGCGGGT
>JBOGGN010000058.1:0-4581 GCA_050744165.1 Acidimicrobiales bacterium
GTACACAGGACTGTGACCGTCCGCCGTCAACCACCAACAGAGGCGCCCGGCCCGCCCCGGCCCGGTCGACCGAGTCGCCCCCCAGCCGGCCCGGTCCCCCGCCAAGTGCTCCCGCCCCGTGGCATCACCCTCCGCCCGCTGCGGACACAGTCTTGGTGACTTTTGTGACACCTGGCGACCAAACACTGCGGATTTCGGTCGAAAGTGGCACCAAAAGCCACAGATGTACGCAGGACTGTGACCGTCCGCCGTCAACCTGCCCGTCGTCGCTCTTCAGGAACACCCCATTTTGCGACACCTGCGGGACGCCCTGCACTTGTGTTAACGGTGTTAAGTAGGCGGCTAGCAGGCGGCTCAAGCAGGCGGCTGGCAGGCGGCGATAACCCCACCCGCTGCCAAGGCGGTCACTGGGCGCGACATGAGTACACTCACTTCCGTGGCACTGGCATCTCGGTCGGCACGTTCCATCAGTGACGTCGTTGGCGGCTACCTCGAGTCACGGCGCAAGCCATTCTCCTGGGAGGCCCCAGGAGAAGTGGTCGCTTTTCCCGCCAGCAGCGATCACCACCAGTGGACGGTGTACGCGGTGTGCTTCGACGGCAACTCGCAACTCCTGGTGCACTCGGTCCGAGACGGTCGGATCCCCGAGCGGCGCCGCGCCGCGGTCGGAGCCTTCGTCAGCCGGGCCAACAACGGGATGGTGCTCGGCAACTTCGAGTTCGATCTCGATGACGGCGAACTTCGGTTCAAGACCAGCATCGACGTCCAGGGCGATCGGCTGTCCGAGGCACTCCTCGACAACCTCATCGAGGCGAACACCTACTGTTTCGGGCTCTACCTGCCCGGCATAGACGAGGTGCTAGCGGGCGCCACGCCCGAGGAGGCCATCGCAGCCGTCGAGAGTTAGAGGCGATGTCCGTCGGCGGCGGAAGCTTCGACTCCGTCGACGATGTCGGCGATGGCCTGGCGCAACTCTTCGGAGCCCGATGTCACCAAGCTGCCGGACCGGTCGGCTTCTGCCACATCGGGGTCATAGGGGACCACCCCGGCCAACGGCACCCGATGTTCCGAGGCCACTCCGGCGAAGAAGTCGCCGTCGTCGGCCAGGCGTGCCTTGTTGCCCACCGCGGCCATCCAGGGGATCCCCAACGTCTCGGCCACCGCCATGGTGCGCCCGGCCGACATCACCGACTTGCGGGTCGATTCCATGACCACGAGGAGGCAGTCGGTGCGTGACAGGGTGCCGCGGTCGGCGCTCAGGTGATCGAGGCCCTCCTCGAGATCGACGACCGCCACGTCGGCCTCGCCCTCCAGGGCTGCGAGCAGAACGCTGCGAGGGCTGGCGTGGCCCAGGCAGAAGCACCGCTGACCGGGCGGCTCGGCTCGCATGGCGTGCAGCACCGTCACTCCCGACGGGGTGGCCAGGCCGAACTGGGCCACCAGCTCGGCGGGCGTCGGCAGGTAAGGGCCGGCGATCCCGGCCGCCATCCCCCGGGGGACCACGTTCGCCACCCGAACCGCATCGGCGGGCAGGCCGAGGCTGATTCCCAGGTTGGGATAGGGGTCGGTATCGACGGCCAGCACCGAGCGGCCCCGGCGGACGAGCTCCTGAGCCACCAGGGCCGCGATCGTCGTCTTGCCGGTGCCCGTCTTGCCCGCCACGGCCAGCTTCATGGCACCAGGGCCGCGATCGTTGTCTTACCGGTGCCCGGTCTTGCCGCCACGGCCAGCTTCATGCGAAACCTGGTGCGCCGGCGCCGCGCTCAGGCGGCGCGGTCGGGGATGACCCGGGCCAGCGCGGCCACCGCCTTGTAGGCCGCTTCGGCGGGGCCGAGCTCGTCGGGGCGCAGCAGGTTGGACATGATCCGCAGCACCCACTCCATGAGCGTGCGGCTGCGCATGCCGGTTCCCACCAACGCTTTCATAAGCTCCGGCCGGCCGATCAGCTTCACGAAGGCCCGGGCCGTCTTGTAGTACAGGCCGTAGGTGGCCCACAGCTCGGTCTCGTACCGGGGCAACGCCATGGCATCGCCCCCAAGGGCGTCGTGGATGGCGGCGGCCGCCATCCGGCCGGTCTCGTAGGCCAGGGAGATTCCCTCGCCGTTGAATGGATTGATGGCGCCCCCGGCATCGCCGATGACGAGGTAGGTGGGCCCGGAGTGGGGGCCAACCGACAGCGCCATGGGAAGGCGGCCACCGGTCGGGGGTCCGCAGCAGGTCTCGGGACGGAGGTCCCACGACGCCGGGGCGTATTCGACGAACGACGCCATGAGGTGGCTGGTGTTGACCTCCTTCCACTGGTTGAACGTCGACAACAGACCGATGCCCACGTTCACCCGGCCGTCACCAACGGGGAAGATCCAGCCGTAGCCGGGCAACACGTTGCCCGCCTTATCGCGGATGTCAAGCCAACTCTCGATCCAGGGCTCGTCGTGTCGAGGTGAGGTGTAGTAGCCCCGGATGGCCATGCCGAGTGGGTGGTTGCGGTTGCGGCTGGTGCCCAGGCTGCGACCGAAGCGCGAGTTGGCGCCGTCGGCCACCACCACGTAGCGGGCTCGCACCGCCACCGCGGAGGCGGGAGCGTCGGCGCCTTTTCTCACCACATGGGCGCCCCGGACGAGACCTCCCTCGATAATGGGAGCCACCGCTTCGGAGGCCTGCCAGATGGTGGCGCCCGCCTTCTCCGCCCGGCGGGCGACGACGTAGTCGAGGTCTTTGCGGGTGATGACATAGCCGTGGTCGGGATAGTCGGGGTGCTCGGGCCAGCGCAGCTCCAGGGACCGGCCGAAGGCGTGGCAGCGCAGCCCGTCGAAGCGGTGGAAGCCGACCAGCTCGCTGGCCAGGCCCATGTCGTACAGCTGGCGCACTGCTCGAGGCGTAAGCCCGTCGCCGCAGGTCTTCTCCCTCGGGTAGCGCTTCTTCTCGACCAGCAGCACGTCGTGACCGGCCTCGGCCAGCCAGTAGGCGCAGGCGGCGCCCCCAGGGCCACCGCCGACCACCAGGGCGTCGACCCGCTCCACACGCTCGGCGGTGAGGGCGTCGACCCGCTCTATACGCTCGACGGTGGGGGCGTCAGGCACGGCCGAAGTCACGGCCCGAGCGTAGGGGACCCGGGCCGCTTACAGCGAGGAACGCTCGTAGAGGACCACGTCCATGATCTGGGACGAACTCAGGGTGTTGGAGAACGCCGGCATGTCGTCCTTCGACGCCTTGTGCTGGCCGCCCGTTCGGGTGGGCGACCCGTAAGGCTGATCGGGCTTCAGGCCCATGGAGCCGTTGTCCACCCACATGATCTGGTCGGCGACGTTGGGAAAGGTCAGCACCGATTGGCCACCGTGCAGGGCCGGGCCGACGCCGCCTTCGCCGTGGGCACCGTGGCAGGTGGCGCAGTTGTTCTGGTACACGATGGCGCCAAGGGCGACGGGGTCGGTAATGGTCACATGGTGGTGGTTTGAGAATGCCGAGGGAAAGAAGGCCGCCCACAGGGGGATGCCGATCAGCACGGGCATCACGAACAGGGGGATCCGCATCTTGTGCGGGCCCTTTGGGGGCGCCACGTAGGTGACAACCTCGGCGGGTTCCTCGATTGCGACCGCCGCCTTCTTGGCCGGCGCCGGCTTTGCCGCCGCCTTGGCTGGCGCCGCCGCCGAGGGAGCTGCCGACTTGGCCGGCAGCGCCGCCTGCTCGCCGTCCCCGTCAGCGTCGTCGCCGCCAAGGCCGAGGGCGGCCCGCCGCTCCCGGGAGCGCCGCAACAGATGTTCGGGGATCTCGGTCAATGTCTGTCCTCCACGGGGCAGCCCTTCAAATCCGGCCCTACGCCCGGCCCGCTGTGGGCCGTGCTTACCGGGCTCACTGTATGCGGCGCCGGCCCGGGACGACCAAGCCCAGCGCCCCCCGCCGGCCCGGGACGACCAAGCCCAGCGCCCGTGGCCGACCGACACCGTGCCGATGTGCTCGCTTCGGACCCGAGGTGGTAGAACCGAAACAACAAAGCCGCTGACCCACTTCGGGGGCCCCGGCAGTAGCATGTGAGCACTTTCACGATCACGATCCCAGAAGGATTTTCCCGGTGACCGCCTTCGTAACCTCGATTGTGGTGACGCTGCTGATGGCTGGCGCGATCATTTGGGAGGGCAAACGCCGGCCCGTGGGAGCCAAGGTCACCTGGGGCGAGGCCATGGTGGCAGGGCTGTTCATCTTCGCCATCATGCTCATGGCGTACGGCGTGGTGCCCGACCGCTGGCTCCGCTTCGCCGACAACGAGCTCAAGTGGCGGACTGACAAGGTCGGCATCCCGATGGGCCCCCTGGGCCACTTCCTGCACGACTCGCTTGGGATCGGCAACTCTGCCAACGTCATCGCCCCCCACGGCGTGAAGTTCCTCGGCCGAGGGAAAATCGTCATCAGTGCCAACACCATCGAGAACGTGATCTCCTACATCATCGATGGGGTCTTCATCGTCGGCCAGGTGTCCCTGTTCATGTGGTGGAACAAGCGGGGCAAGAAGCCCCAGCCCGCCGCCCTCGAGAAGACCTCGGCCTACGGCCGGCCGCTGGTCAAGACCTCATGACTTCCATGAAC
>JBOGGN010000059.1:0-3981 GCA_050744165.1 Acidimicrobiales bacterium
CCCGGCCTCGTCGATCACCGCCGCCTGCCGGCTCGACCGGGCGGCGCCCACGGCGTAAAGGGCGGCGACCGACGGCCCGTAGCGGGCCAGCGACAGGCCCATCCCGAGCAGCTGATCGGGCAGCCACGGGCCCATCAGGCCTGACCGCCCCAGCACCCCTGCTGTCCACACCACCTCCCGCAACCGCCAGGTCATGGGGTCCCATGGTGCCTTACTTGGAACTGCAGGTGGAAAAATACCCGGCCGTGGCCCGGCTCACGTCCCTCAGAGGGCACGTGCCCGGCGTGTCGGCGGGGGTGCTGTCCGGCGTGCCGGCTGGCGTGCTGGCTTCGCTTCTGGCTGCGCTTCTGGCGGTTGGGTGCAGCGCTCAGGTGCCAGCGCCCTTGGCCCACCCCCTCCGAGTGTCGGCCCAGCCGTTTGCCCTGGCCGAGGCGGCCCGGCGGGTGGGCCTCGGCCGGGTGCAGGTCGTCGATGACGGAGGCGTGGTCCTGACCTCGGGGACCAACGCCGACCCCTGGCTCGACCCGCAGGCCATGGAGTCGGTGACCACCCACGTCGCCGACCAGCTGGCCGCCGCCGACCCGGCCGGTGCCGCCGCCTACCGCGATGCGGCGGCGGTGTTTCGGGCCCAGCTCGGGTCGCTCGAAGTCGACTACCAGACGAGCCTGGCCGACTGCGCCCGCCACGATGTTGTGACGACCGACCATGGCTTCGACGGGGAGGGAGCCCGGTTTGGCTTCCACGACCATGCAGTCGAGGACCCTGGTGTCGCCGCCCTCATCGAGGCGGACCACCTGCCGGTGGTGTTCGGCGAAATGTTGCCGCCGCCACCCGCGGTCACGGCATTGGCGGCCGCGACCCACACCAAGGTGGGCTACTTGTCGACGTTGACTGCCCTCACGCCAGGCGAGCAGGCACGGAACGCGACCTACGTGTCGGTCATGACCGACAATCTCGCCGCCCTCAGCTCGGCCCTGGACTGCGCCGCCCCCACCTGAGCATTCGTGAACGAGTTCGATACCGTGTCGGAACCACTCGTTCCAGAAGGAGTTTGCGGCATTACCTCGCTTCGGTCTTCGCGCGGGCCCGACACTGGGCTCGCCGCCGCCGCCACCCTTGGCCCCGGAACGGCCGCCGCGGCCACCCTCCGCCCTGGGACGGGTGCTCCCCCGCCGGTGACCGGCGCCTGGCGGCCCGGCGACCACCCTGGACGGCGGATCTTCGTGACGTTGTTCGAGAACGAGCCACTCCAACTCGAGCTCGGCGGAACCCTGGGCCCGATCACCGTCGCCTTCGAGACCTGGGGGCGGCCCTCTTCTGAGGACGGCGGCCCAAACAACGCCGTTTTGGTCCTCCACGCCCTGACCGGCGACAGTCATGCCGCGGGATCGATCGAGCCGGGCCACCTGTCGCCCGGGTGGTGGGACGGCCTGATCGGGCCTGGCAAGGGCATCGACACCGACCGGTGGTGGGTGGTTTGCCCGAACACCCTGGGCGGCTGCCAGGGCACGACGGGCCCGTCGTCCGACGCGCCGGATGGCACGCCGTGGGGTTCCAGGTTTCCAACGGTGACCGTGCGTGACCAGGTGGCGGTCGAAGTTGCGATGGCGTCGGCCCTCGGGATCCGGCGCTGGGCCTGCGTCATCGGCGGTTCGATGGGCGGTATGCGGGCCCTCGAATGGGCCGTCGGCCATCCCCAGCACGTCGAGCGCCTGGTCTTCCTGGCCAGCGGCGCCGCCGCCACCGCGGAGCAGATCGCCCTGTGCGCCGCTCAAGCCCAGGCCATACGGCTGGACCCCGGCTTTCGGGGCGGCGACTACTACGACGCCCCGCCCGGTGAGGGCCCGCACAGGGGGCTGGGCCTCGCTCGTCGGGTCGGGCATGTGAGCTACCGGTCGGAGGCGGAGTTGAGTGCCCGCTTCGGGCGCCAGGCGCAAACAGGCGAGGACCCCTTAGCCGGGGGGTGGGCGTCCAACCCTGCTCCTGGCGGCTCGCCAGACTGGCCGGCAGGCGGGCCGGCGGCCGGCGCCCGGTACTCGATCGAGAGCTACCTCGACCATCAGGCGGAGAAGTTGGTGCGGCGCTTCGACGCCAACACCTACCTCGTCCTCAGCCGCACCATGGACCACCACGACGTCGGCCGGGGCCGAGGCGGGGTAGCGGCGGCGTTGGCCCAGGTGACGGCCCGGACCACCGTCATCACCATCGATTCCGACCGCCTGTATCCACCCCGGTTGCAGGAGGAGGTGGCGTCGCTGATCGGCGGCCAGGTGTCCCGCCATGTCATCGACTCCCCATACGGCCACGACGCCTTCCTTATCGAGTCCACGCAGATTGGCGAGATCGTGGCGGCCGCGCTCGCCAGCTGAGCAAACCCGGGGAATCGCCGCAGCGGAGTGGCTCTCAGCAACTCGTCTCCTACATCACCAAGGGCGGCCGCCTCACCGCCGGCCAGGTCATCGCCGAAGCGCACTCCCGTCGCTTGCGACATACGTCATTTATTGCTGCCAGGGCGACGCTGGCTAGGGTGCGTGCTTCGCTGCGCCGGCCGCCCACCTTCGGGGTACCCGAGGTGTCGAAGGTGAACCGCGGCCGGAAGGACACGTCGGCGAAGGCGGACAGGAACTCCGTGGAGAGACGATGGCGCGCCTCTGGTCGGCGCTGCCTCTGGTCAGCAACGGCAGACGGTTCATCGCCTTGGTGCCCCTCGAAGATCGCGGGCACCAGCAGTCTCATTCGATACGCTTCGTAAAACTAGAAAGAGCCGTTGCCTCAGCTTCCCAGCGCCGCTGAACATATACCTTAGCGGGAAATGGTGCCGGTAGTCTTAGCTCACGAGTATTGATGTGTACGACCTGAGCCGGCGCTTCATACACTATCTGAGCCGTCGGCCGGCCGAACATTCGAGATGCGGGCAGTGCGAGCAATCGTTCGGACGTGAGCACAAGAAAAACCCCTGAAACGCGAAACCTGCCGAGACGTTTGCCATGGGCCCGAAACGAACCGGCAAGCCCGTGATATACGTCTCACCACTCGTCAGTATGTGCTGAGCGGCACACTTGATTGCAGAGCTGGATATAACCATTATCTGGCTAGTGAATTTCGCGACTCTGTTGCGACCCACGCCCGCGCCATTGCGGACCTCGCCAGGAGGCCTTCTGATGCTCCGACCCCCGCGCCGAAATACATCCCACGCCGAATAAGGTTACCCTTAGGAGCGGCCCTTCGAACGTTGCTGGAGATTCTTCCTGTCCCTTTGCCAACGACTGAGGGCCCTGGCGTTGGCCGCGCCAGGCTGGTCATGCCCCAACAATGGGTTCTCGTCGAGTATCCCCCCTAAGCTGCCCCGCATGGGCCGCTTTGGTGAGTTGCTCCGGACGGCGGACAGGAGACCCGAGGTGACCGGCCTGAAGCCGCTCGATCGCTATCGCTTCGACCTGCAGGGCTACCTGGTCTTCGACGACGTGCTCGATCGGCATGAGGTGGCCCATCTGCGCTCGGTCATCGACGCCCAAGGCCTACCCCCGGCCGACGACACCATCGGGCGGCAGCGCTTCGGCCACGACGGCCAGCTGTTCGCCTGGGACCGGGCGTTCTGCGACCTGATCGACCACCCCGTGGCCGTGGCCGCGTTGGCGGACCTGATCGGGCCCTACGTCCGGCTGGACCATGCCTACGGGATCACCATGCGGCCGCATTCCTCGGGACTCGGCCTGCACGGCCCGGGTGAGCCGTTCGACGCGTCGCAGTATTACGTGCACCGGATGGGCGCCATGCGAAGCGGCCTGTTGACCTTCACCTGGTCGTTGGTCGACACCCGCCAAGGCGACGGCGGCTTCGGCTGCATTCCCGGCAGCCACAAGGCCAACGAGCCGCTCCCTCGCGGCGCCGAGTCGCTTTTGGTCGAGGTCCCTCAGAAGGCCGGTTCGCTGTTGGTCTTCACCGAAGCCCTGATGCATTGCACAGTGCCCTGGCGCGCCA
>JBOGGN010000060.1:0-8570 GCA_050744165.1 Acidimicrobiales bacterium
GGTCTGTGGTGGGCACGATCCCAGTGCTGGTGGAGCCGGTCGGCGGACCCCGGGCGCGGCTGCTTGCCGGGTTGGCCGGCTACCAGGCTCCAGGGCGTGGCCAGGGGGTGGGCTGGGTGGCCCGCTTGCTTCCCTAGGCGGGACCGAGGTCTGCCAGGTCGGCGATTCGGAATGAGGTGGGAAAAGGGGGCGTCGGTGCTGAACTCGTCCTCTCCGGAGACCTCGGCCTCTGTGTCGTACACACCGACCTCCCGCTTCATGGCGCGGTCGTAGGCCCGGTTGGACGGGGAGAGGATCTCGACAACCAGCAACGGCGTGGCTTCGGGACCGAGTGGTCCGTGGCGGTCGGCGTCCCTCTTCCACATGACGAGAAGGTCCGGCTGGACGACCCCACCGTCGGGGTGGCGCCAGTCGAAGGGTGAAAGCATCGTCAGCATCTCGGGGTGCTGCGCCGCCGAGAGCGCGACGTAAAGACGGCCCAACACCAACTGGTGCCCGAGGTTGGGTGCGGGGGTCACGATGAGGACCCCGCCGAGGATCTCCCGCCGGTAGCCGTCACAAGGCTGGTCCACCAGGTCCTGGTACTCGAACGGGCCCGCCTGGCGATGGGTGATGACGGTCATGGTATGGGTATACCTTTCAGTGATTCTTGTTGCGCCCTCGCTTGAGAGTGGCCCGGAGCAGTTCACGGTTCATGCGGGCGATTGATTCCATCGGGATCTGCTTGGGGCACACGGCGGCGCATTCACCGATGTTGGTGCAGCCCCCGAAGCCCAGCTCGTCTTGGGTCGCCACCATTGCGAGCGTGCGGCGCTCGCGTTCGGGCTGGCCCTGGGGGAGGGCGGCCAGGTGGGAGATCTTGGCGGCGGTGAACAGCATCGCCGAGGCGTTGGGGCAGGCCGCCACGCACGCGCCGCAGCCAATGCACGCCGCGTTGTCGAAGGCCAAGTCGGCGGCGTCCTTGCCGACCAGGATGGCGTTGGCGTCCTGGGCGCCGCCGGTCGGGGCGGTGATGTAGCCCCCGGCCTCGATGATGCGGTCGAAGGCCGACCGGTCCACGATCAGGTCCTTGATCACGGGAAAGGCGCCGGCCCGCCACGGCTCGATGTAGAGGACCTCGCCATCTTTGAAGTGGCGCATGTGGAGTTGGCAGACCGTGGTGGCCGCCTGGGGGCCGTGGGCGATCCCGTTGACGACCACGCCGCACATGCCACAGATGCCCTCCCGGCAGTCGTGGTCGAAGGCGATGGGTTCCGCGCCGTCGTGGATCAGACCCTCGTTGACCACATCCAGCATCTCCAGGAACGACATGTGGGTGGAGATGTCCTTGGCCTGGTAGCGGACCAGCTTCCCCGGTGCCCCGGGCCCGGGTTGACGCCAGACGTGCAGAGTGAGGTTGATGGTGTCTGTCGTTGAGGCTGTCACAGGGGTCACTTGTAGCTGCGCTGGCTGAGATGGACGTACTCGTATTCGAGCGGCTCCTGGTGCAGCACGGGGGCCGGGAGGGGACCGCGGTCGACGGCGGCGAGGCTCTCCTTTTTCCCACCCCATTCCCACGCGGCCACGTAGGCGTAGTGGTCGTCGTCACGACGGGCCTCGCCCTCGGGGGTCTGAAACTCCTCCCGGAAGTGGCATCCGCACGACTCCGCGCGGTCGAGGGCGTCCACCGCCATGAGCTCGGCCAGCTCCATGAAGTCGGCCACCCGGCCGGCCTTCTCGAGCGACTGGTTGAGGGTGTCGGCGCTGCCCGGGACCCGGACGCCGGCCCAGAACTCTTCCCGGAGGGCGGGGATGGCATCGAGCAGCTTGGCCAGCCCTTCGGCGGTGCGGGACATGCCGCACAGCTCCCAGACGAGGCCGCCGAGCTCCCGGTGGAACTCGTCGACGGTCCGCCTGCCGTTGACGGCCAGCAGGCGGGCGGTGCGGTCGGCGACCTCCTTCTCGCTCGTCGAGAAGGCGGGGTCGGTGGCCGTGATAGGCGGCAGCGGGTTGCGGGCCAGGTAGTCGGCCAGGGTGTAGGGGATCACGAAGTAGCCGTCGGCCAGGCCCTGCATCAGGGCGGAGGCGCCGAGGCGGTTGGCGCCGTTGTCGGAGAAGTTGGCCTCCCCGAGGACGAACAGGCCCGGGAGGTTGCTCATCAGGTTGTAGTCCACCCAGAGGCCGCCCATCGTGTAGTGGATGGCCGGGTAAATCCGCATCGGCACCCGGTAGGGGTTGTCGCCGGTGATCCGCTCGTACATCTCAAACAGGTTGCCGTAGCGCTCCTCGATGACCCGCTGGCCGAGGCGTCCGATGGCGTCGGCGAAGTCGAGGTAGACGCCCCGTCCTCCGGGTCCCACGCCGCGGCCCTCGTCGCAGACCTCCTTGGCCTTGCGCGAGGCGATGTCCCTCGGCACCAGGTTCCCGAAGCTCGGGTAGCGGCGCTCCAGGTAGTAGTCCCGTTCCGCGTCTGGGATCTGGCCGGGGGACCTCGGATCTCCTGCTTTGGTGGGGACCCAGATGCGGCCGTCGTTGCGCAGCGATTCCGACATCAGCGTCAGCTTGGACTGGTAGTCCCCGGACTGGGGGATGCAGGTGGGGTGGATCTGGGTGAAGCAGGGGTTGGCCAGGAGGGCGCCGCGGCGGTGGGCCCGCCAGATGGCGGTGGCGTTGCAGCCCTTGGCGTTGGTCGACAGGTAGAACACGTTGCCGTAGCCACCGGTGGCCAGGATGACGGCGTCGGCGGTGTGGCTTTGGACCTCGCCGGTGACCAGGTCGCGGGTGACGATGCCCCTCGCTCTTCCGTCGACGAGGACCAGGTCCAGCATCTCGTGGCGGGTGTGCATCGCCACCGAGCCTTGGTGGATTTGACGGGCGAGGGCTTGGTAGGCGCCGAGGAGGAGTTGCTGGCCGGTCTGGCCGCGGGCGTAGAACGTCCGGGAGACCTGGGCGCCGCCGAAGCTGCGGTTGTCCAAGAGGCCGCCGTACTCCCGGGCGAAAGGGACGCCTTGGGCGACGCACTGGTCGATGATGTTCACGGACAGCTCTGCCAGGCGGTAGACGTTGGTCTCGCGGGAGCGGAAGTCGCCGCCCTTGACGGTGTCGTAGAAGAGGCGGTAGACGCTGTCGCCGTCGTTGCGGTAGTTCTTGGCGGCGTTGATGCCGCCTTGGGCGGCGATGGAGTGGGCCCGGCGAGGCGAGTCCTGGTAGCAGAAGCAGCTCACTCGGTAGCCGAGCTCGCCCAGGCTGGCGGCCGCGGATGCGCCGGCGAGGCCGGAGCCCACCACGATCACGTGGTACTTGCGGCGGTTGGCTGGGTTGACCAGCTTCATCTCGAACTTGTGCTGGTTCCACAGGTCCTGGATGGGAGCGCCGGTGGGGACTTGGCCGTCGAGGCGGTCTTCCGCGGTGGTCCATCGAGACTGCGTGGGGCCCGGGGTCGGGGGCCAGGCCGGCGTGGGCGGGGCCACGGTGGCGGCGTTCACTTGATGGCCCCCACCAGGACCCCGACGGGCACCGAGGCAAAGCCGACGAACAGCACCACCGCCACGGTGGCGGCGCTCCGGCGGATCACCCGGTCCCAGCGCCGGCTCGTGGCGCCGAAGGTCTGGAAGATGCTCCAGGACCCGTGGTACACGTGCAGCCCCAGGGCGGCCAGCGCTGCCAGGTAGACAAGGACCATCCACCACTGGTTGAAGTTGCCGACCACGTTGGCGTACACCGACCCCCGGACGTAGGTGTAACCCGGGTGGATCCACCCCCAGGTGAAGTTGGCCAGGTGGAACAGCACGAACAGGCCCAGGGCGAGGCCGCCCCAGCGCATGGTGACCGCCGGGATGTCGGCCTGGACATGGTCGGGGTGGACGTAGCGCACTTGGCGGGCCCGGCGGTTGCGCACCGAGAGATCGATGGCCAGGTACACGTGGACAACGAAGGCGACGGTGAGCAACGCCCGGATGATCCACAGCAGCCAGGAAT
Organism: Acidimicrobiales bacterium; assembly: GCA_050744165.1. Lineage (GTDB taxonomy): Bacteria > Actinomycetota > Acidimicrobiia > Acidimicrobiales > Palsa-688 > JBOGGN01. Next base: position 3,958 of record JBOGGN010000060.1, read on the forward strand.
GGGGGAGGATGGGCTCGCCCATGCGTCGTAGGAAGTCGGCGTAGCTGTCGATCTCCTTGGCGGAAAGCCAGACCTTGAGGTTGCCGATCATGTGCCCGATCAACCACAGCAGGATGAACAATCCGCTCGCCGCCATCAGCATCTTCTTGCCGATCGACATGCGGTAGAACGCGGGGATGCCGGTCGGCTGCGGGGCACCGAGGGGTGGAGAGGCCGCCGGCTTGCCCGGAGGGGCGGGAACAAGTGGGGAGGTGGTCGTGGTCATGCGTCGTGGTCCATCGGTGCCGCCACAAAACGGTGGAGACAATGGGTCAGGGTAGATCTGGGAACTGCCCAAAGGGCCGGACCTTCGTTCCTGTCAGTCCGGCCGCCTGCCGTGACCGGTGCCAACGCCGATAGGTTGGACGGCATGCCGGAGCAGCCCGCAAAGCCGCACCCCACCACCCTCGGCGAGCTCCGAAGCTCCGGCTGGCAATCCGTCCCCGTCAAGGACGAGGTGCGGCGCAACGCCGCCACCCGCATCGCCCGGGGGGAGACCCTGGTGACGGGGGTGATCGGCTACGAGGACACCGTGCTCCCCCAGCTGGAAAACGCCCTGCTGGCGGGCCACGACATCATCTTCCTGGGCGAGCGGGGCCAGGCCAAGACCCGCATGATCCGGGCCCTTACCGGGCTGCTCGACGAGTGGTTGCCGATCGTCGCCGGCTCGGAGATCCTCGACGACCCCTACCAGCCGGTGTCCCGGCCGGCCCGGGACCTGGTGGCTGAGTTGGGCGACGCGACACCGGTCACCTGGGTACATCGCGACGCTCGCTTCGGCGAGAAGCTCGCCACCCCCGACACCTCCATCGCCGACCTCATCGGCGAGGTCGACCCCATCAAGGTGGCCGAGGGCCGGTACCTGTCCGATGAGCTCACCCTTCACTACGGCCTCGTGCCCCGCACCAACCGCGGCATCTTCGCCATCAACGAGCTGCCCGACCTGGCCGAGCGCATCCAGGTCGGCCTTCTGAACGTGCTGGAAGAGCGTGACATCCAGATCCGCGGCTACAAGATCCGCCTGCCGCTCGACGTGATGCTGGTGGCCTCGGCCAACCCGGAGGACTACACCAACCGGGGCCGGATCATCACTCCCCTGAAGGACCGTTTCGGCGCCCAGATCCGCACGCACTACCCCCGTGATGTGGCCACCGAGCTGGCCGTCATCGCCCAGGAGGCCCGGCCGCTGGAGGCCGTCGGGCTGCGGGTCCAAGTGCCGGAGTTCATGGTCGAGATCATCGGCACCATCTCCCACCTGGCCCGCCAGAGCGCCAACATCAACCAGCGCTCAGGGGTGTCGGTGCGCTTGAGCATCGCCAACTACGAGACGATGACCGCCAACGCCGCCCGCCGGGCGCTGCGCTTCGGTGAAAAGGACGTGGTGCCCCGGGTCAGCGACCTCGAAGCGCTGGTCGCCTCCACCGCTGGCAAGGTGGAGATCGAGGCGCTCGAGGAGGGCCGCGACGGCCAAGTCATCGAGCGGCTGATCAAGCAGGCCATCCTCACCGTGTTCAAGGCGCGCTGCCCGATGGATCAGTTCCGCGACGTTGTGGTCGCCTTCGACGAGGGCACCGTCGTGCACGCCGGCGATGACGTGGAGTCGCCGACCTACGTAGAGGTCCTGAGCCGGATGCCGGTCCTGAAGCGGCCCGTGATGGCCCTGGCCGGCAGCGAAACCCCGGCGGCCATCGCCTCGGCCGCCGAGTTCGTCCTCGAAGGGCTCCACTTGTCCAAACGGCTCAACAAGGAATCGATCGGCGGCCGGGCCACCTACCGCGGCCGCTCGTAGCGCCAATTAACCCGAACCTTGCCGGGGAATTGTCACCGCCGGGCCCTACCATGAGTCCAACGATGTGCTACCGGCACTCCGTCTGAAAGGTCCACACTGATGCCGCCACTGCTGCAGGACAGCTCCCCCCGGATGGAAAAGGCATTCCGCAAGGGTGCCGGGAGCTTCGGACTGACCGACGGTCGCGTGTTCACCGCCGCCGGCGCCTTCGACAAGACGGCCATCCTGGTGGTGCTGGCCATCGCCACGGGCCTGGTGGGCTACGCCACCAACAACGGCGCACTGATCTTGGTCGGCTTGGTGGTCGGCCTGGTGGCCTACTTCGTGGGGATCTTCCGGCCCAACTTGGCCCGCATCGCAGCGCCCATTTACGCCCTCGGCGAGGGGCTGGCGCTGGGGTCGATTACCCGGTTCTACGCCACCGGCAACACCGAGATCGTCCCCGCGGCGGTGATCTTCACCGGCGGCATCTTCCTCGGGGCGCTGGTGGTCTTCCGTAGCGGCTTGGTCAAGGTGACCAACCGGTTCGTGGCCATGACGATGATGGCTGCGGTCGGGTTCATCCTCGTGGCCTTGGCCCAGGCGTTCAACATCGTGTCCCTGAACAGCGCTGGTGACAACCTGGTAATCGGCTTGATTGGCGTCGTCATCGGAACCGCGTTCTTGTTCATCGACTTCAACTTCATCCAGCGGGCCGAAGAGGCACAGGTGCCGGCGCAGATGGAGTGGTTCGGGGCCATGATCCTGATGGCGTCGTTGGTGTGGGTGTACATCAACGTGCTGCGCATCCTGGGTCGCCGCCGGTAGCAGGCCCGTAGGGGCGCCGGCCCGCCGCCATGGACCGGCGCGTCTACCAGCAGATGGAGGCGGTCGAGGACCGCCACTGGTGGTTTCTCGGTCGGCGGGCCGTGATCGCGGCCGTTCTCGGCGACCCGACAAAGTCACGAGACCCGGCTGTCAACGGCCGGCTGGCGCGGGCGGTCGGCGCCGGTGACCGGGCCGCGGCGGGAGGCATTGGCCACCCGATGCGGGTGCTCGACGCCGGCTGCGGCAGCGGCGGCAACGTTGGGCTGTACGCCGGGTGGGGACCGGTGCTCGGCGTCGACACCGAAGCCGAGGCCCTCGGCCAGGCCCGCCGCCGAGGGTACCGGGGGGTGGCGGTGGCCTCCCTGGCCGCGCTGCCCTTCGCCGACGACGTTTTCGACCTGGTGGCGGCCACCGACGTGGTCGAACACGTGGCGGACGACGCCGAAGCGCTGCGGGAGCTGTTGCGGGTCACCCGGCCCGGCGGCCACTTGGTGCTCACCGTGCCTGCCTACCGCTGGCTGTGGAGCGACAGCGACGTGCAGCTGGGCCACTTCCGCCGCTACACGCGGTCGCAGCTGGTTGGGCGGTGCCGGGCCGCGGGCGCCGAGGTCACCCGCGCCAGCTATTTCAACACGACCCTGTTACCGGCCATCGCCGCCGCCCGCTGGGTCCGCCAGCGCCGGGGCCAGCCCATGGTGGCCACCGAGCTGGAACAGACCGGCCCCCTCGCGAACCGGCTCCTCCGCCTGCCGATGGCGGGCGAGGCCCGTCTCGTCGGCGCCGGCGCCAATCTGCCCGCCGGGGTCTCGATCGTCTGCCTGTGCCGGAAGCCCGAGGCCCCACGGCCGGCGGAGTAAATGACAAACATGACCCCTTTCGAGTGGGAACAGGCGCTCCTCCGACGTGTCAAAGGCGCCTTATCCTTGGAATGGTTCGCACCCATTTCTCATTTCGATGACGTCCGGCTCGAGAGAGATTTTCCCGACACCGACATCGCTTTTGTGTTTCGAACGAGTAATCGACCACCGATGTGTCAGTTCGGCTATAAATGGGGACCGATCGGGGAGATGATCCAACACTTCTTCGAGCTCCAAGGCGTAAACAATTACGCGGACCTGTCGCCCAAACTGATGGTCTCCGTAATGTCGGCCAATCTATCGGAAGCGGTGGATTTGCGGCTGCCGACTGCGTGTGTTTGTGACGGGGTGACCTGGTTCGATTAGTTGTTCACGCCCGAATCTCAGCGGCATGGGTCGGCCAGAAAAGTTAGCCCTGGCCAGGGCAGGTGATGTCCGGCTTGCCGACGACCTCGTAGACGGCCAGGAATTGGTCCTTGGCCACCAGCTTGAACGCCCGATCCGCCAACATCCAGTCGTTCCACGGGGTGAAGGGCACCACGGCGCTGTAGTCGAAGTGGAGCAGGATGATCACGTCCTTCCACGCCGGGCACGACGTCAAAGGGACGGGCGCCCGGTCCGACGTCTCGTAAAGGGTGACGACGCGGTTGGGCGAGCCAGGGCCGTACAGGTCGGCGACATCGGGCACCCAGGCGGCGATCCGGGCACCGGTCGTCCGGGCCGCCCACTGCTGCACGGGGTCGGTGGCCGGCAAGGCTGGATAGCGGCGGGCCGCCAAGACGGCGCCGAGCACGGCCGCCACGGTAACGGCGCTGCCGACCGCCAATACCAGCCTCGCTTTGGGGCGGCGCAGCGCGATCACGGCCACCGCCGCCACCACGGCCGCCACCACGAGCACTTTGAATCCCGACGCCCCCATCCCGGGGGACCAGAAGGCGATGCGTTGGCCCGAGCGGATGCCCCAGAGGGCCACCACGATGCCAAAGGTAGGGAAAAGCCACGCCAGTCGTGTCCGGGCCACCCAGAGGCCAAAGGCCGTGAAGCCCAGGATCAGAGCGGTGAACGCGTAGTGGATGTTGATGACGAAGGCCGTGATGCTGTGGCCGGAGCCGATTATCCCC
>JBOGGN010000061.1:0-3591 GCA_050744165.1 Acidimicrobiales bacterium
CGGATATCGCCTTTGACCAGCGCCGCCGACGGGCGATCCTCTGCCCCGATACGCGAGCGCGCCACCAGGTCCGAAATGGTGGTCTGAACCACCGACGATTCGCCAAGGGAGGGCAGGACCTGGGCTATGTAGCGGAGAAAGGCGCGGCTCGGCCCGATGACCAGCACGCCGCTTCGCTCGAGATCGGGGTGGTTGTAGAGGAGGAAGGCGGCCCGGTGGAGCCCCACCGCGGTCTTCCCGGTGCCCGGACCCCCCTGCACCACGACGAGACCCGAAAGCGGTCCCCGAATGATGGCGTCCTGCTCGGCTTGGATGGTGGCGACAATGTCGAACATCTCGCCCGTGCGGGCCCGCTCGAGTTCGCGCAAAAGGACGTCCCCGCCGCGCAATCGGGTACGAGTCTCATCGGCGTGCTCGGCGTCGAAGAGGTCGTCGGCCACGGCGAGCACCCGCTCGTCATCGACCATGATCTGGCGCCGGCCCCGCAAGCCCAGCGGAGCTCCGGCGCGGGCCTGGTAGAAGGGCACGGCGACGGGAGCCCGCCAGTCGGCGACGAGCACGTCACCGCCGGGTTCCTCAACATGACGGCGACCGATATGCCAGCGGGCACCGCTCATTTCGTCGATCCTTCCGAACAGAAGAGGTCGCCGGCTTTCACCCAGGGCAGCGACGCGCCGGAGCAGCGCCGCCTCGTAGTCGAGGTCCGGATTTCCCGCGGCGCGGACGTCGAACAGAAGGTGCTCGGCCCACTTGCGCATGGCCGCCAACGCGTCGTGGGCGCGATCGAGGTGCCGCTGCTCGCGATCCACCTCGGCATCGGGGGCAGCTTCGGAATGCTCACTCACCGCTTGAGCCCCACCGACGGCCGGCATTAAGGCGCAAAAACCCGCCGACTACCACCGGCGAAGAATACCCGCCGATTTTTGGTCAGACAACTCCTGCGAGGCGGGACATTTCGTCGTCCCGATTTCCTGAATCGATTCAGTTCAACAGGGCCTTGTGAAATGTCACTTTACGAAAATTCTTGAGGCGACGCAAATGATTTTCCTCGGGACGACGATTTTTCGAGGCAAGCAACCTCGGCTGGGGCGGCCAAATGGCCGACTAGCCGACTAGCGCTTAGAACCCGCCACGACGTCTGGTGCGTACCGAGCCAGCACCGCGGCTTCGATGGCGCTGACCACCGAGTAGGCGAGCATCGTCACCGCCGTCACCAGGACGAAGGCGGCCCACAGTTCCCCGTAGTCGGAGGTGTTGAGCACCGTCAGCATCTCGGCGCCCGAGCCCTTGTTGGTGGCCAGCCACTCGGCCAGCAGGGCCCCGATCATGGCTGCGGGCACGTTGATGCGAAGGGAGGCGAACACCGACGGCAGGGCAGAGGGAAGGAGCACCTTCCGCAGCGTCGTCAGCCGGCCCGCCCCGTAGGCGGCCATCAGGTCGAGCGACGACTTGGGCGCCGACCGCAGGCCGTAGACGATGTTGACCAGCGCCGGGAAGAAGCAGACGATGCCGCCGATGGCGGTGACGGCGGCGATGCTGTGCCCGAACAACAGGGTCAACAGCGGGGCCATGGCGATCAGCGGCACCGACCGCAGCACCAGGGCGACAGGCATGAACGCCTGCTCCACCGCCCGCTGGAGGACGAACACGCAGGAGACCGCCATGGCCACGACGATCCCCGACACGTAGGCGATCGAGGCGTCGCCGAGCGTCGTTTTCAGGTTGTGGAACAACACCTTGCGGTTGCCGGCCGCACTGCGCAGGGCGTGGACCTTGTCGAGCTTGGCAGTGAACAGGTACCGCCACACCTCGATCGGGCTGCGGGCCACCACCGCGGGGACGTGGTACAGCTTGAGAAAACCGATCCACAGCACCAGGATCACGACGATCGAGACCAGCACCGAGGTGAGGGTGCTCGCCAGGCGGCGAGCCGCCAGGGACGCAGTGCCCCGGTCCTGGACGACACCGGCCGGCAGGCCCGCGGCGGGCGCAGCAGGCGCCGCATTGGCCGCGGCATCGGGCGGCGGCGCCGGTGCCTTCGAGCCCGAAGCGGTGCTCACGTCCGCCCCCGGCTCACGACCGCCCCCGACGAGTGCAGAGCCCCGACCGCAACGGCCCGCTCATGCCCGACCCCGCCGAGGCGCCCACGGCGCCGCCGCTCGCCCGAGCACGCCGGTCAACAGGTAGGCGACGCCCCCCGCCCCGGTGCACAGCAACGCGATCCCCCAGACCCGAGCCGACTCCACGGCCGCCTGGGCCGCGATCATCATGATGCCGAGGCCGTTGTTCTGGGCCCCCAGGTACTCGCCGATCATGGCGCCCAAGATGGCCGAGGGGGCCGCCACCTGGAGGGCGGCGAAGGTGCTCGGCAGCGCCGCCCGCAGCCGCACCTTAAACAGTTGCGCCCACCTGCCGCCCCCGACGGCGCGGATGAGGTCCAGCGCCACCGGGTCGGCGGAACGCAAACCCACCAGCACCCCCACCAGGGTGGGAAAAAACACCAGCAGTGCCGCCAGCGCCGACTTCGGCGCGTCGCCGTTCAGGACGAAGGTGAGGATGGGGCCGACGGCGATGATGGGCAGGCAGTAGCTGGCGATGGCCACCCGCAGCAGACCCTTCTCGATCAGGGGGATCTGCACGAAGACCACGCCGAGGACGATGGCCAGCACGTTGGCCACCACGTAGCCGGTGACGGCCTCCTTGGCGGTCTGGCGGATGTTCGGACCGTACAGGCCGGCGCTCCAGTCCGACCAGAACTTGGAGACGACCGACGTCGGGGTGGGCACGCCCGAGCCCGCCTCGTGGAACACCGTGAGCGCCAGCACCTCCCACAGGATCAGCAGCAGGGCGAAGCCGACCAGCCCTCCGATCCACGCCGAATCTCCGAGGAGCCCGCGCGCCCCACCGGGACCGCCGCCCCCACCCGGCCCGGCCAGCGGGACCGGCGCCTGGCTCCCCAGGGCGTCGGCCACCTGGTTCAGTGCCGCGGAATCGGTGGTGGTCACACGTCGTCGCCGCTCGGGGCGATCCCCCCCTTGCTGAACAGCAGCTCCGACAGCTGGTCCTCGAGCTCGTGGAAGTGGGGGGTGCGGATCATGTCCGGCGTGCGGGGCCGTGGCAGGTCGACCGGCACCAGCGCCGCCACCCGGCCGGGGCGGGGGCTCATGACGGCGACGGTGTCGGCAAGAAACACGGCTTCGGAAATGGAGTGCGTCACCAACAGCGTGGTCGTCACCCGCTGCGACCAGATCCGCAGCAACTCGAGGTTGAGCCGCTGGCGGGTCATCTCGTCGAGCGCCCCGAACGGCTCGTCCAAGAGCAGGATGTGGGGCTCGGTGACGAGCGCCCGGGCGATGGCCACCCGCTGGCGCATGCCACCGGACAGCTGGGCCGGCCGTGCCTTCTCGAACCCCTCGAGGCCGACGAGTCGAACCAGGTCCTGGATCTCGCTGGCGACCACCGGTAGCCCGCTCACCTCCAAGGGGAGGCGGATGTTGGCCTGCACCGACCGCCACGGCAGGAGGGCCGAGTCCTGGAAGGCGATGCCCAAGTGATGGTTGCGGCGCACGACCGACGGCGCCTCGCCGTGGA
>JBOGGN010000062.1:0-21048 GCA_050744165.1 Acidimicrobiales bacterium
CCTTCTCCCTCGACACCTTTGGCGCTACGAACTTCAACTCGATCGCTGCCTGAACCTCACCGACCCGGACGTCCTTGGACAGACCGGGATTGCTGCAGAGGTTCTCGTCGAGCCCAGCTGGCAGCGAACGCAGGAGATCGGGACGGCAGCGCATGCTCTCGGCGTGCAGGCCGTCCAGTCGCCCTCTGCCACTGGAGTCGACACCGTCATCGCGGTGTTTCTGCAGAATCTCGGCGTCGCATCACTTTCTGCGGAGCTCGCGGAAGAATGGATTGACATTGACGTTCTCTGAACGAGGCCGGGATCGATCATTCTTCTGTGGAATCTCTTGACTCGAACCTGTGGAGCTATGGAATCGAACACACGTACGTGCAGGTGAGCGGGTTTCGTGATCATCCCACCCACCCTGGGGATTTGTGGCGAGGGCTGCATAGTTCCCCCGCCACCCCAAGGACCAATGCAAAAGACCGCCCTTCGGGGCGGTCTTTTCGCGTGTCCGGTCGTGTCTGGCGCGGGCTACCGCCGTCGGCGCGAGTCCGGCTGACCGCGGATTCGGGCGCTGTGTAGGTGGTGAACCCTGTGCCGTGCGGCCGTGGTGATTGACTCGACATGTCCTTCCAAGTAACCCCGCCGCCGCTTTGGCTGAGCCGGTTTGGCTTCCGCTTCAGCCCGCTTCCTCGCTCGGTAACTGCGGATGCGGTCGACGTTGTAGCCCACAATCGTAAGCCGAGCAGCAAGGTCATCTTGGTCTGGCCGAACACTCGAAAGGGCCCCTGATTGAGGTCGGCGAAGGTGCCCTTGAGCGCGGCGTTGGCGGATTCGACGGCATCTCGGCCCAAGCCGGCGGCAGGGCACGCGCCGCGACTTGACAGCAACCATCGACAGTCGCCACGCCCTGGTCCCGAATGCGGTGCGCTGCCACTACGGCAGCTCGACCGGCGCCGTGACCAAGACGAGCGGCACCTTCTTCGAGCCGCGCAACGTCTTCGGGAACGCACGAGACGGCAACATGCAGGCCCAGAATGGGCACGGCGGGTCGGCACGTCACGCCGTTCTTCGGGCAGCAGTTTCGAGTAAAGCTGGCCGTCGAGCAGCAGCGCTCCACCGGAGGCGGGCGGGTACCGCGCTGGTGCGTGACGATCTGGCACGTCTGATCAACGCCGTCTGTGCCAGCTTGTAGTGGACTCGTCTCTTTATGGCCTATGTAGTCGGGGACGTGAGCACGGCTCCAAACGCGGGGGCCATTGGCAGGCCCTGGTCAGCCCGGAGTGGGTGGAGTGCAGCCGTCACAGGGCCCGTCGCCACTCACAAGACTGATGACCTCGGAGAACGCGAAGGTCGGCGTCCCGGGAGTGGCGGCGGTCACGAAACCGTCCGACTGCCCTGAGCTACGGCTCCCAGGGCTCGCAGCGTCATGGGCACCAGGGCGTCCATGGCTGCCGGTTTGATGGCGTCGCCGGTCAGCAATGAATACTGCAAGGGCCCCAAGATGATGGCGACCGCGGCCTCCGTGTCTACCGGGGTAGGGATCTCTCCGCGTCTGGTCGCCCGGTCCAGCATGGCGGCCACGTCCCGGTTGAGTGGCTCCTGGAACCGATGACGCACCGCCTCGTTCAGCGCTGGGTGACGGGCGACCTCGCCCGCCAAGCCGAGCAGCAGCCGGCCCCACTCTCCGGTGAGGCTTTCGGCGATCCGGCGGAGCATTTCCCCAAGGTCGCCTTCCAAACTTCCGGTATTCACCGGCGGACGTTGGCCCACGACGGCGCTGAGCGACCTGACGACCAGTTCCTCCTTGGAGGAGCACCGCCGGTACAGCGTGGCCGAGGACACACCGGCGCGCTCGGCCACGGCGGCCATGGTGAGACCTGCGTACCCCTGCTCCTCAAGAAGAATGAGTGTCGCACGGACGATGGCCTCGTCGGCGGCGCTGCTGCGAGGCCGGCCCCGGACGGCTTCGGCGGCGATCGCGGTAGCGGCCTCAGTCAACGAGGACCACCGGCTCCAGCTCGTGGGCAGCCAGGTCTTCGACGCCGACCTCCGGTTCCTGCTTCGGGCGGGCGGGCAGCCACAACAGGGCCACGGCGGCACCGGCCAGGGCGAAGACGGCGCCGATGATGGCGGTGGAGTTCATGGCGTGGACGAACGCCGCCTTGGCGTCGGCCGCGATCCCGGCGGCGGCAACTTTGGAGGGCACCTGTTGGGCCACCCCGAGGGCGTTGCCGATCCCGTTGCGGACCACAGCGCGGGCGGTCGCCGGCAAGGCGGAAATGGCCTTGGAGGAGGCGACGCTCGAGCGGTACATGCTGTTGGTGATGCTGCCCAAGATGGCGACCCCGAGGGCGCCGCCGACCTGGCGGGTGGTGTCGTTGACGGCCGAACCGACGCCCGCCTTGGCCAGCGGTAGCGATCCCATGATCGACTCGGTGGCGGGCGACATGGCGGTGCCGATGCCGACGCCGAGGACGGCGACCATGATGCCGATCAGCAGGTAGGAAGAGTGGACCGTCACCTGGCTGAGCAGCACCAGGGCGCAGGCGGTCACCGCCATGCCGACCGCCACCACCAGCTTGGTCCCGAACCGGGCCGTCAGCTTGGCGCTGCCGGGAGCCGCGATCATGAGCCCCGCCGCCAGCGGGATGAACCCGAGACCGGCCTGGAGCGCCGAATAGCCGAGTACCGATTGGAGGTACTGCGTGAGGAAGAAGAGGCAGCCGAACATGGCGAAGAAGATCAGCGTCACCGAGATCGATGCCGCGGAGAACCGTGGGTTCTGGAAGAACCGAACGTCGAGCATCGGATGATCCGAGTGCAGTTCCCATACGACGAATAGGGTCACCAGCATGGCCCCGACGATGAGGCCGGTCAGCACGCCAGGGCTGGCCCATCCCGAGTCGGGGCCCTCGATCAGGCCGTAGAGGACGCCGATCAGGCCGCTGGTGGCGAGCACCGTGCCGACCGGGTCGAGCCGGCGCTGGCCTGGGTCGCGGCTAGTCGGGATCAGGAAGTGGCCGGCGATAAGAGCGCAGATGACGACGGGCACGTTGACGAGGAAGACCGATCCCCACCAGAAGTGCTGGAGCAGCCAGCCGCCGACGGTGGGCCCGACGACGATGCCGAGCCCCGACACGCCGGCCCAGTACCCAATCGCCTTGCCCCGCTCCTCGGCAGGAAACACGTTGGTGAGGATCGACAACGTCGCCGGCATGATGATGCAGCCGCCGATGCCCGCCAAGCCTCGGGCGGCGATGAGCAAGGTGGCCGACCCGGAGAACGCCGAGGCCACCGAGCCGAAGCCGAACACGACCAGGCCGACGCTCAGGGCTCCCTTGCGGCCGTATTTGTCGCCCATGCTGCCGGTGGTCAGCAGCAGGCTGGCGTAGACGATGGTGTAGGCGTCGACGATCCACTGGAGCTGGGTCTGGGAGGCGTGCAGGTCCCGGACCAGCGTCGGCAGGGCCACGTTCAAGATGGTGTTGTCGAGGCCGATCACCAGCAGCGAGAAGCACAGCACCGCCAGGGTCCACCAGCGGCGGGCGTAGATCGTTTGGGCGTCCATCTAGGCACGGGTCCTTTCAGAAACGGAAGCGTTTCGTTTTGGAACCTACCACCCTGGGGATCTATTCCGAAAGACACACCTTTCGTATGTGAAGACCCCCGATGGAGCCCTACTCCGGAGTCGTCAACGGCGAATTCGGAGGACGTGGCGGGTCATGGTCCGACCCGACTCGTTGGTCCAGCGGCCCACCTCGGCGAACCCCAGGGTCCGGGGCACCCGCAGTGAGGCGACGTTCTCCGAGTCGACGACGACGTGCGCCTCCCGGCATCCGGTGTGATCGGACAGGAACTGGATCACCAATCGGACGGCGCGGCTCACGTAGCCCTGGCCCCGGTAGTCAGGATGGGCAGAATAGGAAATGTTGGCCTTCCCGAAGGGGACATGTTCGTTGGCCAGGTCGCAGTCGACATAAGCGACATAGTCCGCTTCAGTGGTGTCTACCGAGAAGGTCCATTTCGGTCCGGACCCGAAGGCGGCTTCTCTCTGCCGCAGGCCGCGGGCGGCGTGGGCCCGTCTGTCGTGGGCGCTCATGGCCTCCCATTTTTCCCGCTGGCCCGGAAGCCACAGCCATCGGATCTGCTCCTCATCTTTGGCGCCGAGGTCTGCTTCGAGGTCGCCAGCCCGCGGAGGGCGGATGGTCACCACGCCATCTGAGTAGAACAGCGGCGGGACTGGTCGCTTGAAGTAAGCCTGGCCATCGAGATCAGCAACCGTTTGGAACCCGGCCCGAGCGGCCAGCTCCAATGAGCGAGTGTTGTCGGGGTGGATGAGCAGGCTGGCGGCGTCGTATTCGCAGTTGGTGGCCAGGTGATGCATCAACAGCTGCACGGCCCGGGTCGCATACCCTCGCCGTCGGTGACCGGGGAACAAGGCGTAGCCGACGTTGACCTCTCCGGGGCACAGCCACGGCCGGTCAAGCTCGTAGTCCACCCAGCCGACCACCTCGGCGCCGACTTCGATACAGCCCAAAGGTGCCGGCTCGTCGGTTCCCGGGCCGAACCAGCGGTAGGACTCGTCGTCGCGGCCCCGGACGAGCCGCTCCGCGTCCCCGGGCCCCGGAGGGCGGATCCGGACGATCCCGTCGGTCACGGAACGAAGGCTCATCGATTCTGCACCCAGTCGCTATCGGCGAGGGCCACCACCCTTAGGCCCCCGGAGTCGGCCACGATCTCGGTGATTGAGCAGCTCGGGATGCCACCATGGATGACCCCGGGGGCGAGGATCTCGACCGCCTCATCGCGCACGAGGTTGCGGGCGAGATCGATGGTGACCCCGCCGTGGCCGATAACCACCACCGTCTGGTCCGGGTGCCTACGAGCCAGTTCGCACAGGGCCCGCTCGAGGCGGACCCCGGCGGCCCGGGAAGACTTACCCGACCGCGGTTGGAAGTCCCGTTCGGCAGTCGACCGGGCCCACTCGAGCAGGAAAGCCTCCAGCGGCTGGTCCCCGGCCCAGTTCATCCGCTCGGTAAGACGGTCCTCGACGGTCACACTCAATCCCACCCGGCCCGCTATCTGCGCCCCGGTCTGGCGGGCACGACACATCGGACTGGAATAGACGGCCGCGATCTCGATCTGAACAAGTCTGGCGGCGACCGCTTCGGCCTGCATAACGCCGAGCGGGCTCAGACCTGGATCGCCAGGCGCCGCCTCTTTCTCAGCGTGCTGAACGACAACGAAACGAGTCCCCACGTCACCCGACTCTGCCCGGCGGACGCCGACGTCGCCAGCCAAATTCCCCCGAGACCGATATCACTCCCCAGAACGAGGCCCCAAGGCGTTCTGCCTGCCCCTGTCGCTGCCACGATCATCGACCCTCGCCTCGCCTGCCTTGGGCAGGCGCTATGGCTTGAGCGGCCCCGCCGAACCCTTTGCGCCGGAGCGGCGAGCCGGTGCCATTTCAGGATCCGGCCACGTTGCCACCAAGCGTCCAGCCCACGAGGGCGTTGGCGTGCCCATGCCCCATCGCATGCTCCGACTTGAGATAGCCGACGAGCTCCATGTGTTTCTCGAGGCCACAGTTTGAGATGATGTGCTGCCACTCGCCTATCGACCGCCCATACTTCTTCTCGATCGAAGGAAAGTAGGAAGCAGGTCCCTGCTTCGGCCAGTGCGACACCTGCTCGGCCATTTCGGGTGCTCCTTTGGCTGAGTCCGACATGAATGAGACGGGTCGGGACCGGAAATCTCATCGCGTCTGCAGCTACCGACTGAGGAACCCCTCGACCACGGGACCTACCAGCTCGTTCCGGGTCACGTCGACGTGGGTCGTCCCCGGCAGCACCGCCAACTGGCCTTTGGGCAGGAGGGAGACAGCCTCGACAGCGTCGGGTACGAGGATGAAGTCGGTATCGCCAATCAGCACCAAGACGGGCGTCTCAATGCCGCGGACCTGGTCGTCGGTCCAGCCACCGAAGGCGTGGACCAACCCGACCGCCTTTTCGGCGAAGGCCTCGAAATGCTCCGGGTCGGGCGCCACCGCGACGTAGGCGGCGCGCATGGCGGCGAAGTCGTCCAGGGTGGGGAGGCGCTCAGGGTAGGCCTCGCCTCCCCGGTGGTTGCGGTGGTCGGCCGACGCCACGACCGCCCGCCGGATCCGATCGGGATGGTCGACGAGAAGTTGGTATGCCGTGAGACCCCCGAGACTGAAGCCGAACACGTCGGCCCGGTCGATACCCAGGTGGTCGAGAAGGCCGACTACGTCGGCAGCCAGATGCTCGAAGGTCATCGGCCGGTCGATGTCGGCGGTGCGGCCGTGGCCCTGCAGCTCGACGGCAATGAGCTGGTGGTGCTCGCTCAAGGCGGGGATCATGGCCCCGAAGCTCAGCTCGATGGTGAGTAGCCCCCCATGCAGGAGGACGAGCGGAGGCCCGTCTCCACGCTGCTCGTAGTAGAGGTGAAGTCCGTTGACGTCGGCGTAAGGCATGGCTCAGGAGACGATAACGGGAGGTCGGTCGGGGGTCGTCGTAGAGGGCGACGAGCTGCTCACTCGGGTCACTGCGACCAAACACCAAGTGCCCCTGGTGTTCGCCGTCGATCTCGGCCTCCAGTTCGATGAACGCGTCACTCAGCCAGCGAAACGTCGTCACGCCGGGCACCCCCACGTCTCGGGACTCGAGGAACCGGGCATCGGTCACGATCAGGCTCCAGTCACCGACAAAGGCATCGAGACGTTAGAGCCCGGTTGCGCACCACAGTTTCCTTCCTATGCGACTTAAAGGAGGACGAGCGGCGACGGCCGCACTCATCGCGGGGGCCGGGAAACCTCGGGCGAACAGATCGCTTAGGCCGCGAGCGGCGAATTGCAGTGCCGTCGCGTTCGGCGTGTCGCAGGCGCGCGTCTTGGAACGACACCGTTCTTGGCCGCGTTCGCTGTTCTTGACCGCGTTCGCTGTTCTTGTACCGGGAAACTGCTGTAGGGCTTCACCGAACGCGGCCAAGCTCACCGAACGCGGCCAAGTTCACCGAACGCGGCCAAGTTCACCGAACGCGGCCAAGTTCACCGAACGCGGCCAAGTTCACCGAACGCGGCCAAGTTCACCGAACGCGGCCAAGTTCGCCGAACGCGGCCAAGTTTGGCGTGGACCGGGTAGCGCGGCGCCGCCATCTAGCCTCACTACCGATGCTCAGCGCCGACGTCGTCGTGGTGGGGGGAGGCCCAGCGGGCACGGCCGCCGCCATCACCCTGGCGCGAGCCGGCCGGGATGTAGTGCTGTTCGACAAGGCCCGCTTCCCCCGTGACAAATGCTGCGGCGACGGCCTGACGACGAGCGCGCTGCGCCGCTACGAACGGCTCGGACTGCGGCCCGACACCATTGCCTCGTGGCACGAGGTCAGCGCCACGTGGCTGCGCTCACCGTCAGGGCGGGTCGTGCGGCTGCCGATGCCCGACACCGGCGGGGTGTTTGCCGCCGTCGCCCGCCGGGTGGACCTGGACGCCGCCTTCCTCGATGTGGCCCGCGCTGCTGGGGTGAAGGTTCACGATGGCCACGGCGTGACTGACCTCGACCAACGCCACGACCTGGTCTTCCTCGAGGTGGACGGGATCGGGCCGGTCGTGGCCCGCTACGTTGTCGCCGCCGATGGCATGTGGTCGCCGATCCGCAAGAAGCTGGGGGTGGGCGAGGGCCCCGGCTACCTCGGGGACTGGCACGCCCTACGGCAGTACTTCTCCGGGGTCGACGACCGGGCCGCCAACGCGCTGTGGGTGTGGTTCGACCCCGATCTGCTCCCGGGATACGCGTGGTCGTTCCCGCTCCCGGGGGGTGGAGCCAATGTGGGATTCGGGATCAAGCGGCTTCCCGGTCGGCCGACCCATGAGATGAAAGGCCAATGGGCCGACATCCTGGCCCGCCCCCACATCCGGGAGGTGCTCGGGCACGGCGCCGAGGCGGAAGGCCCAACCAAGGCGTGGCCGATCCCCACACGGCTCAACTCCACCGAGCTGGCCGCCGGCCGCGTCCTGTTCGTCGGCGACGCCGCCCGGGCGACCGACAGCATGACGGGCGAGGGCATTGGCCAGGCGCTGGAAACGGGCGAATTGGCGGCGGACGCCGTTATTGCCGGTGGGCCCCACCGGCCCGAGCAGGTGGCGGCCCGCTATCGCCGCCAGGTCCGCTGGGGCATGGGGATCGATGACCGTCTATCGGGCCGCCTGACCCGGGCCCTTCAGCATCGCAAGGGTGTCCGGGGCGCGGTGCGGATCGCGGGCCTCAACGACGCCACCAGGAGCAACTTCGCGCGCTGGATGTGGGAGGACTATCCCCGGGCGGTGTTGGTCACCCCACACCTGTGGCGTGGGGGCATGCTTCACGGACCGGGTGCCTACCGTGACGAGGCGCGCTCGACGGTCGCTTCCGCGGGGTTGGGCCCCGTTCCTCCGCGAGTCCGTCATTAGTTGCCGAGTCGTGGCCGTGGAACGGCCCAACTCCCCACCTGACGGCGTTAGGGCTCGTCGGTGACCGTTGTCGTCTGGCGGAGCCGCAGTGCGGCGCACAGCAAGCCGGTCGCCAGGCATGCTCCGACCCCCTCGCCAGCACGGATGCGGAGGTCCAGGAGTGGTTCCAGACCGAGGTCGGCGAGCACTATTGGGTGGGCGACCTCCCGGCTGCGGTGCCCGGCCACCAAATGGGCAGCCACAGCGGGCTCCAATCGCACCGCGACGACTGCCGCCAACGTGGTAGCCAATCCGTCAAGCACTACCGCCGCACCGGCTGCGACCGCGCCCATCACCACCCCGGCGAGGACTGCGACCTCGGGTCCGCCAACGGCGCCCAACGCAACGATCGGATCATGAAGCGTGGAACCGTGTTGGAGGTGGGCTCGCCGTGTCGCCGACGAGACCACGTCGATCTTGCGTTGGAGCATCTCGGAATCGGCGCCAGCACCTCGCCCCACCACCGTGGACGGGTCCTGGTCGAGCAGGACAGCCGCCAGCGCCGCGGCCACCGTCGTATTGCCGATGCCCACTTCGCCAAGCGCCACCAAGGACCCACGTTCGGCTTGGCTGCCGACACGCCGGCCGGCCTCGACCAGGGTCACAACGTCCTCGGCGATCAGGGCATCGGCCGTTGCGAGGTCGCCCCGTGAGCCGGTCGGGCGGGCGTCGAGCGCGCCCTGCACTGGACGGGCCCCGGCTACCCCGGCGTCGACCACGATCACGCTAAGTCCGGCACTGGTGGCGGCAGCGGCCGCGTAGGAGCGGCCGGCAACGGCGGCTTCGACGACATCGCGGGTGACCCGCTGCTCGTAGGCCGAGATCCGGTAGGCGCAAACCGGGTGGTCAGCGCCTGCCAACACGAGAAACGCGGGGCGGCCGGTCCGGTCGCCAGCCCCGAGGGCAAGCAGTCTGTCCACGGCCCGGTCGAGGGCGCCGAGCGAACCAGGGGGCGTCAGTAACTGGTCCGCGTGGTCTCGGACCGCCACTACTGCTCCCTGGTCGGGCGCTCGCAGGTGGGATGGAGGTGGCTCCGCGGGTGGCCCCGCCCCCGACCCCGACCCCGGCCCGGGCCCGGGCCAAACATCCTCAAAGACGACCGCCTCGAGCGGGGCTCGCCGAGACCATCCGGCCCGTTCGAGGCCCGGCGCCGGGGGCCGCTCGTCGGGCCAGCCAAGGCACAGCCACCCGAGGGTCGTGACCCCATCAGGGAGCCTGACCAGTGTCGCCAACTCTTCGGGCTGAAAAAGCGTCACCCAGCCCATGCCGAGCCCCTCGGCTCGGGCGGCAAGCCATAGGTTCTCGATGGCGCAGGCGCAGGACCACATGTCGGCGTCGACGAAGGTCGCCCGGCCCAAGACGCCGGCGGCGGGGACCCGGCGGTCGCAGCAGACGACGACGCCGAGGGGCGCGTCGCGGATGCCTTCCAATTGGAGGTCCAGAAACTGGCGGGCTGATCCATCGTCGAACCCGGCGGCCTGCGCCAGGCGGTGGCGGTCCGCGAGAACGAGGGCCTGCTGGCGAGTTTCGGGGCTTCGCACGACGACGAACCGCCACGGCTGGCTGTGCCCGACCGACGGCGCCTGGTGGGCGGCTCCGAGCACCCGCCGCAGCACCTCGTCTGGGACGGGGTCGGGCCGGAAATGTCGGATGTCACGCCGGGCGCCTACCACCGCGTACAGCGACGCCCGGTCTTCGGGAGAAAATGCCCAGCCGTCAGGCCGGTCGCCTCGTTGGCGGGCCGAGGTGGCGTCGCCGATCTGCGGTACTGGGCGGGGCCACGACGCCATGGCGATCGACTCTACGTGCGTGTTCCGGCCGTCCGGCCCGGGGAACCCGTGCATGTCCCGACGTCCCGGCCCGGGTGCCGTGCGTGCTCCCGCCGTCCGGCCGGGTGCATCGGTGCATGTCCCGACGTCCCGCCGGGTGCGTGTTCCGACGTCCCGGCCGGGTGCCTACAGTCGGGAACCGTGGCGAGCACGGTCCCGGTGTGCCAGCACTGCGGGGCGCCGTGGCGACGTGACCGGGGCGTGCCGATTCTGTCGGGTTACGGCTCCGCCATCAGCGGCCGGCTCAACGGCCGGCTCAACGGCCGGCTCAACGGCCGGCGCGGGAGCCGGCAACCAGGCCGGAAGCGGCGGGGCCGTGAGAGCCGTTGACGGCGACGTACTTTTCCAACTGCTGCTTGCGGCGACCGCCGCTGCCCCTGATCGACCCCTCGACGGGCTGGCCGAGGACCTTCACCATGTCGCCGGCGAGCGGTGCACCGCCACGGGGCGGCCCGTCGAGTCCCTGCAGGTCGACCTCGACGACTGGCGGTACCAGGCGTGGACCGAGCGGGGCGAGGTGGCCGCCCGGGCGGTGCACACCGTGCGGGGCGTGGTGCTGAAGCGCCAGAGCCTGCCGTTCGAGGAGTGGCTGGCGGCGCTGGCCGGCCACCTGGCGGAGTTCGCCCAGAGCCACCGGCGCGTCTATGACGCCATCGTCGCCCTCGACCATCCCTGACCAGAAGGAGCCTCACCTTGAGCCAGCAGCCCGGACCGCAGAGCATCCTGACCCAGACCGCCCTGGCCCGCCTGCGCCAAGCGGGGCCGCATGAGGAGGGCGGCGGGCTGCCGAGGTTGTTTACCAGCGACCTGTCGGTGAACGAGTTCTGCCTCCTGACCCAGGCCGGGTTCGCGCCGCTGGGGCTGGTGTTGGGGAGCTCGATCTACCACGTGGGGTTCCAGTTTCAGAACTGGAGCCAGAGCCAGGAGCTGCAGGTGCTCACCCAGGCCATGTACACCGCCCGGGAGTACGCCATCGCCCGCATGGAGGCCGAGGCCGACGAGTTGGGCGCCGACGGCATCGTGGGCGTCCACCTGGAATACCGGCGCTATACCTGGGCCGCGGACCTGATGGAGTTCATGGCGGTGGGCACCGCGGTGCGCTCGACCCGGGGCGGCCAGTGGCGCACGCCGTCGGGGAAGCCATTCACGTCGGACCTTTCGGGCCAGGACATGTGGACGCTGGTCAACACCGGCCATGCCCCGGTCTCCTTCGTCCTCGGGACGTGCGTGTACCACGTGGCCCATCAGGGGTTCATGCAGGCCATGAAGCAGGTGGGCCAGAACGTCGAGATGCCCAACTTCACCCAGGCCACCTACGACGCCCGGGAGATCGCCATGTCCCGAATGCAGGCCGAGGCCGAGCGGGACGGGGCGTCGGGGATCGTCGGCGTGCGGGTCGTCGAGGAGAGCCACGCGTGGGGCGAGCATGCCATTGAGTTTCTGGCGCTGGGGACCTCGATCCGCCCCTTGCCGGGGAGCCCGGGGTTGCCGCCGCCTTCGATGGTCATGCCGATGGTCGGATAGCTGGTTACGGCGCGGTAACTTTTCGTGCATTATGACTGAGCTCGGATTTCAAGACAGGGTCGCCGTCATTACCGGTGCTGGCGGTGGGTTGGGCCGCCAGCACGCCCTCTTGCTGGCGTCGCGAGGTGCCCAGGTCGTCGTCAACGACCTCGGGGGGTCGGTGCGAGGCGAGGGTGGCGACGAAGGGCCGGCCCATCGCATGGCGCAGGAGATCAACGACTTGGGCGGGGTGGCGGTCCCTGACACCCACAGCGTCGCCACTCCAGAAGGCGGCGCCGCCATTGTGCAGACGGCGTTGGACGCCTTCGGGCGGGTGGACATCGTGATCAACAACGCCGGGATCTTGCGGGACAAGGCCTTCCACAACATGACGCCCGACCTGATCGACCCGGTGATCGACGTCCACCTTCGGGGCGCCTTCAATGTGACCCGGCCGGCATGGGTCAAGATGCGCGAGCAGAGCTACGGGCGGGTACTCAATACCGCGTCCAACGCCGGGATCCTCGGCAACTTCGGGCAGGCCAACTACGGGGCCGCCAAAATGGGCCTCGTGGGCCTGACCCGGGTGCTGGCCCAGGAGGGGGTCAAGTACAACATCAAGGTCAACGCCATTGCCCCGGTGGCGGGGACGCGGATGACCGAGGAGTTGCTGGGCGCTCTGGCGGAGAAGCTTGATCCGGCGCTGGTCTCGCCGATCGCGGCGTGGCTGGTGCACGATGACTGCCCCGTGACCGGAGAGGTGTACTCGGCCGCTGGGGGACGCATCGCGCGGTTCTTCATCGGGCTGACGGAGGGGTACTACAACCCTCACCTCACCTTGGAGGACGTGCGGGACCACTTTGACGAGATCCGCAACGAGGAGGGGTACATCGTTCCTCGGAACATCGGCGACGAGTTCACGCAGTTACTCAAGTACCTGTCGTAGGTCTGGGGACCCCGGACTCGGCGTCCCTACTGCGAAAGGGAGAAGATGGCGCTTAGTTCCATGGGAACGGCGACCTCCATCTGCTCGTAGGTGCAGCTGCGGGGGTCCCGGTCGGGCCGCCACCGCCGAAAGCGCGCCGTGTGTCGCAACCGCGTCCCCTGCAGGTGCTCGTACGCCGCCTCCACCACCAACTCCGGCCGGATGGGGACGAAGGACATGTCCTTGCCGGCGTTCCAGCGGTTCATGCCCCCGACGGCGCCCGCCGGGGTGTCGCCGTTGGCCACCATCCATTGCGCCCATTCCCCCCAGGGGTGGTCCTCGCCGGGCCCAAGGCGGAAGGGCGTCAGTTTGTCGACCAGCGTCAGCCGCTGGTCACGGGGGAAGGCCCCGATCACGCCCACATGGCGCAGCTCGTCGCCCTCCCACAGGCCGAGCATCAGCGAGCCCACGCCTTCGCCGCCCTTGTACCAGCGGAAGCCGGCCACCACGAACTCCGCGGTGCGCTCGTGCTTTACCTTCAGCATGACCCGCTGGTCCTCCCGGTAGGTGAGGTCGACCCCCTTGGCCACCACGCCGTCGAGGCCGGCGCCCTCGAAGCGCCGGAACCAATCGGCGGCCACCGCCACGTCGGTGGTCGCGGGCGTGAGGTAGACCGCGGACCCGGTCTCGGACCCGTGCTCGGCCGGGCGGCCTTCGTCGGGGGCGGTGACCTCATCGGGTTGGGCCGGGGGGCGGGCCAGGGCTGCCACCAGCGCCGCCCGCCGCTCTGCGAATCCCACCGATCGCAAGTCGTCCGATCCCAGGGCCAGAAGATCGAAGGCCACGAATGAAGCCGGGGTCGCCGCCGCCAGCATCCGCACCCGAGAGTCGGCGGGGTGGATGCGCTGCTGCAGGGCCTCGAAGTCGAGCCCGTTGGCGCCGGCAATGACCACCTCCCCATCCACGACGCAGCGCTCGGGCAGGCCGTGGCGAACGGCGGCCACAACGTCGGGGAAGTACCGGGTGAGCGGCCGCTCGTTGCGGCTCCCGAGTTCCACCTCGTCGCCGTCACGGAACACGATGCAGCGGAACCCGTCCCACTTGGGCTCATACAGGTACGGACCTTCGGGCAGGTCGCGGGTCAGCTTGGCCAGCATGGGCGCCACCGGTGGCATCACGGGCAAGTGCACCGCCCTACCCTACGAAAGGTGGACCCCCAGCTGGCGACCAACCGCAGCCTGTGGGACGAGCGGGTGGCGCTGCACCTCGAATCCGAGTTCTACGACGTCGAGGGCTTCAAGGCCGGCCGCCCCGCCCTCCTGCCCCACGAGGTCGACGAGCTGGGTCCCCTGGACGGGCTGTCGGTGCTGCACTTGCAGTGCCATTTCGGCCTGGACACCCTCGACCTGGCCCGGCTCCACCCGACGGCCCGGGTCACCGGGTTGGACTTCTCGGCGCCCGCCGTCGCCGCCGCCACGGACCTGGCGAGGGAGCTGCGGCTGGAGGACCGGGCGCGCTTCGTGCTGGGCGACGTCTACCGTGCCGCCGACCTCATGGGCGGTGAGCGCTTCGACGTGGTCTACACGGGAAAAGGGGCGCTCCCCTGGTTGCCCGACCTCGACCGCTGGGCCGAGGTGGTGGCCGGGCTGCTCACACCGGGCGGGTACCTGTACTTCACCGAGTTGCACCCCGTCGCCGAGGTGCTGGACGAGGCCCATCCCGTGCCTGTGCGTGACTACTTCGCGACCGAGCCCCAGGTCACCGAGGTGTCGGGCAGCTATGCCGTCCAGGAGGCGAGCACGGCCAACAACGCCTCGTACCAATGGCGGCACCCAATCGCCCAGGTGCTCGGCGCCCTGCTCGGCGCCGGGTTGCATCTGGAGTTGTTCCACGAGTGGGACTTCGCCCTCGACAACCTTCACCGGTGGTTGGTGCGAGGGCAGGACCGCCGCTTTCGGTGGCCCGCCGGCGGCGGCACGCTCCCGCTCCTGTATTCGATCAAGGCGCTGAAAAAGGCCCCCGAGGCACCGGCAACCCATGCCGCTGAACGCGTTATCGCACGTTCAGGCGTCGCCAGGTTGAGGGCACCTGAGGGCGTCGGCGATGCGCTGAGCCAGGGGGCGGGTTTCGAGTTCTTCCAGGGGGACCGGTAGGGCGATGCGCCAGCTCGGCCATTCGTCGATGGTGCCGGGCATGTTGGGGCGCTCTTCGACGGCCAGCGCGTCGTCCAACGTGGCCGTGACGAGGGCGCACGGCACCTGGCCGAGCAGGCGGTAGATCCGCTCCACCACGACCTCGACCGGGAGCTCGCCGGGGTCCACCGGGTCGCCGTCGACGGCGATCCACTCTCGGATCTTTGCCAGTTGACCGGCCTCGGCGTCGAGGTTGACCGGAAGGTTCAGCCGCTGCCTCTCGGCCAGGTCGGCTCCGGTCCACAGCCCGGCCACGGTGGGCAGGTCGTGGGTGGTGGCGGCCGCCAGCGCCTGGCGGGGCCAGGAGCCCTGAGTACCTGCGGACGTGCCCATGGCGGCATCGGCGGTCGGGGTGGCGGTGGTCGGGGCGGCGGCTCTGTCGGAAACGTCCGGGGTCCCCGGCCGCTGCGGCTCGAACCACATGAGGCGGTAGGAGAGAACCCGCCGCTCGGCCAGGTCAACCCGCACCTGTTCCTCGACGGTGCCCAGGTCCTCGCCTACCACGAAGGCCTGGGCACGGTGGCTTTCCAGGGCCAGGATGTCGAGCAGGTCGGCGGAGTTATTGCGGACGTAGGCGCCGTCGCGGGGGCTGCCGCCGGCGGGTATCCAGTAGAGCCGAAACAGCCCCATCACATGGTCGAAGCGCATCCCCGCGCCGTGGCGGAACGACGCCCGGACCAACTCCGCGAAGGGTTGGTAGCCCTGCGACCGCAGCTTCCAGGGATCGAACGGCGGCAACGCCCAGTTCTGGCCCTCCACGTTGAACTCGTCGGGGGGAGCCCCCACCGTCGCCGAGGCGACCACGCAGTCCTGCCACCGCCAGGCGTCGGCACCGGCCAGATCGCCCCCAATGGCGAGGTCCTGCACCAAGCCGATGGTCTCGCCAGCGGCGGCCAGTTGGCGGTCCAGCAACCACTGCAGCCAAGAGTGATAGAGGATCCGCCGGGCACCGAGCGGGCTGGCCGCGAACGGCGCGATACCGGCTCCGCGGGGCTGGCGGACGGGGGACGGCCAACTTTTCCAGGGGATTTCATGCACTTCGCACAATGCGCAGAACGTCGCGTACTCACGAAGCGGCGCCCCTTCCTCGGCCAGGTAGCGGTCGAAGGCGGCGTCGCCGGGGAAGCGCTCGAAGGCGGCCTCCAGGGCGGCCGACTTGAGGCGCCACACGGCGTCGCGGTCGATCCGGCGGTCGGCGTTGAGCGCCCGGCCGGCCGCCGCCAGGGTTGGCAGATCGGCCACCTCGGCGGCGCCCGGCACTTCCTCGACCCGCAAGTAGAGAGGGTTGCGGAAGGCCCGGCTGCTCGCGAAGTAGGGGCTCGGCTGCTGCGGGCCGACAGGCACGGTGGCGTGGAGCGGGTTGATGACGGCCACCGTCGCCCCCTGGCCTGCCGCCCACCGGCCGAGACGCCGCAGGTCCCCGAGGTCGCCGGCGCCCCAGCTGTCCCTCGACCGGGCGGCGTACAGCTGCGCCGCCCACCCCCAGCCCCGCAGGCCTTCGGGCAGCCAGCAGCGGCCGGGAGTGACGATCAGCGGCCCGCTCGCCGCCTCCCCCTCGTAGCGGTGGTACCCGAGCGGAAGGTCGTCGGGAAGGGGACCGTCGACGGCGACCACGGGACCGTCCTCCAGGTGCAACTCGCATTTGGGCAAGCGTGGGTTGGGCCGCCCGGGCCCCGCCATGATCGCCGGCCCGGGGGGAGGGCCATCGTCGGTGGCGCCCATGGCCTGGAGAAAAGCCTCGACGCTTGCCGCCGGCGCCTCATGCCAGGCTCCCGCCACGTCGTGGTACCCGGGGACGATTCCCCATCGCAACGCGTTCACCATGGTCCGACCTACGCTGCTGGGGAGATGGGGTGTGTCCTACTCGCTGGTGCTGGGGAACAGTCGGGTCAGCCGCAAACGGGTGCCGCCTGCCTCGGTGGGCGACTCCACTTCGACGGTCGTCATCAACCGCCGCATGACCTCCAAGCCACGCCCGCCCGAAGCCAGCTTGGCGTCTTCACCACGCTCCGCGGGCCGGCACATCTGGTCGAAACCGATTCCGTCATCGATCACCTCGATCAGGATCCGGTCCGGGTCGAGGTCGGCACGAAGGACGTAGTCACCCTCGTAGCCCTCGGGGTAGGCGTGCAGCAACACGTTGGCACAGGCCTCGTCCATTGCCAGGATTACGTCGTCGACGACCGATTTCGGCATCCCGAGCTCCGCCAGGTACAGGGTCAATGTTCTGCGCGTCGCTGCCAACCATCGGCTGGCAACGGGCAGCCTCAGGTTGAGTTCCAGCCGCATACCATTTTGCCCCGATTCATACCGATCTCCTACCCCGGCTCGGAATGAGAGAAACGCTGCTCAGGGCCGGTGGGGACGGCTACCGGAACGAACCACTTCCTCTCGCGCTGCCGCTTGGGTTGCCCGCGGGATCGGCGCCGCGGGCGTCGGGGGCAGGGCGGGCGTCGGGGGCAGGGCGGGCGGCACGGGGAGCCGAGGCTGGCGGGGAACAGCTGGTCGCGGCCGGTCCTGTCAAGTTCGACGGAAGCCTGTTTCGCTGCGGCACCTCGTCGTGGGCGGACCCGGGGCTGGTGCGCTATGGCGATTTCTATCCCCGCAAGAACCTGACGGCCCGGGAGCGCTTGGCGTACTACTGCTCGCAGTTGCCGGTCGCCGAGATCGCCACCACCTACCGGTTCCCGCCGACGCCGGACCTGGCGAGGCAGTGGGCGGGGCGGACGCCGGGGGGGTTTTGTTTCGACGTTCGCTGCTGGTCGCTCCTGACCGGGGCACCGACGCTGCCCGACTCGCTTTGGGAGGATCTGCAGGACGAGGTCCGCCCCGAGACCCGCCACCGCCGGCGCCTGTACGCACCCCACCTGAGCGGCGACGCCTTGGAGGAGTGCTGGCGGCGTTTCGAGTACGCCCTCCGGCCGCTGCACGAAGCCGACCGGCTGGGGGTGGTGGTGCTGCAGTACCCGTCGTGGTTTACACCCAAGGAGGAATCCCGGGGGGTGCTGGTCGCCGCCCGACAACAGCTCGCGGGCTACCGGGTCGCGGTCGACTTCCGCAGCCCCAAGTGGGTGACGGGCGCCGCCTGCGAGGACACCCTGGAGTGGCTCGAAGCCCACGACATCGGCTTTGTGTGCACCGACGGGCCCACGACCGGACCACGGGCAACCCCGCCTGTCCTCGCGGCCACGTCCGACGTGGCCATGGTGCGCTTCATCGGGCGCCGGACGTCGGAGGATGACCCCTGGCCGTGGCCGTACCGGTACTCCGACGCCGAGTTGGGCGACCTTGCCGAACGGGTGGCGCAGCTGGCGGGGGCCACCGACGAGGTGCACCTCATTATGGACAACTGCTGGCGGGGGGACGCGGTGGACAACGCCCTTGGACTGGGGAAAGAGCTGGCTGAGCTGGCGGAGAACTCGTAGCTGGCGGAGCACTCGTAGCTGGCGGAGACTCGGCGGAGGCGGCGGCGGGCGGGGGGCGGCCCGGGGCCGACCTGGCATCGCCAACATGGTCTCCCGGCCCCCACCCGACCCCGACGGCCACCGCGGCTTAGAACCCAACCAGCCATGACTTAACATCCCTAACACAAGTGCAGGGCGTGATAGCGCCCTGCACTTGTGTTAGGGATGTTAAGTAACCCGGTCCATCCACGACGCCGGATGGGGCAACTCCTGCGATAGCGGCGCCGCCTGGGGGTACTGCGCGAGCGACAAACGGCCCAGCCAGGCGGAGTTCCGATCTCAAACCTGCGGCCACCACGCTTACGCCGCCATCAACATCCTCCGGGCCGGGCAGGCCCAGCCGCCAACAACGCCGAGCCCACCAACAATCCGCATGAACTCGCCGGGGCAAGCCCTTAGCCGCTCACGTTCATCGCCTGGTTAACGATCGAGCCGTGGTGGCACACGAGACGCCAGTCGCCGTGCTCGTGGTCCCGCGCGACGTCACCGGCTCGGATGAAGATGTTGAGCGCCGAGATGGTGGCTCCGCCTTGGTCGCCGAGAAGGTTTTCGTCTACGGACACCCAGGCCGTGTCTCCGACCACCTCGGCTCGCTCATCGGTCAGCAGGAACTGGACCTCCCCGTCCCTGAACAGGGCAAAGAATGATGCCGCGATCGGCCCCCATCCCCGCAGCGTGGCCCAGCCGGGGTGAGTGCACGAACAGCGCGGTGACCGCTCCCAAAGGTCGGACATGGCGTCCATGTCCCGGTTTTCGAACGCCTCGTAGAAGCGGCGGTTAGCGGCGAGCACGGCGTCGAGGGCATCGAGAGCGTCGATACACCCGACGCTAGCCCCGGCCCCGAGTGATCGGCTCGACTCGGGCTTCGCCGAGCACCGCTAAGCAGCCTTGGTAACGAGCCCGGCTGAGGGCGGTGGGCCAGAAGCATCCGCTTAGTGGTCACAGGGGGTCGGTACCCTGACCGCATGAGCCTGGCGTTGCCGACGTCCTTGTCGCCATCGAAGGTGGCGTCGTTCAAGGAGTGCGCCTTGGCGTTCCGTTACAGCGCGCTCGACCACCTGCCCGAACCGCCGTCGCCCCACGCTGCCAAGGGCACCGTGGTCCACAAAGCGTTGGAGTTGCTGATGTGGGAGGAGGCCCCCGGCCATCGCGGCCTCGATGTCGCCCTGGAGAAGTTGCGACGGGCTCAGGAGCTAGTGCTCGGCGGCGAGGAGTATTCGGGGCTGGACCTGGACGAGGGCGCCGAAGCCGAGTTTCTGGCCGACTCGGAGACACTGGTGCGCAACTACTACCGCCTCGAAGACCCGAATCGGGTGCGGGTTATCGGCACCGAGCTGATGATGTCCGTGCGGGTAGGTGCACTGACGCTTCGGGGCATCATCGACCGCCTTGAGCTTGACGACGAAGGTGGCCTTGTGGTGACCGATTACAAGACAGGCTGGGCGCCACGGGAGGCCTACGAGCAATCCCGCCTCGGTGGGGTGCAGTTCTACGCCTTCTTGTGTGAGCAGCTGTTTGGTCGCCGCCCGAGCCGGGTGCAGCTTTTGCACTTGCGCGACCCGCTCAGCATCTCGGCCACTCCGACGGAGCAATCGCTCCGTGGCCTCCGTCAGCAAACATCGGCCATATGGGAGGCCATCGAGCGCGCCTGCCAGCACGAGGACTTCCGGCCTCGGCCCGGGCGGCTGTGTGGGCTGTGCGCCTTCCAGCCGTACTGCCCGGCGATGGGGGGCGATCCTGCCCTGGCGGCCGCGGAGGTCGCCGCCAGGGCCGCTCGGCAGACGCTGGCGGCAGTCGCTTCCGAACACGGTGAAAGCAGTGACATGGACGTCGTTGGGTGCTCGGACGCCGACTTGCCGGACGGGGACCTTGCGAGCGACGGCCTGGCGTGCGACGTGGGCGCCAGACCCGCCCAGCCCGCCTTGGCTGCCGCCGGAATGTGATCGCTTCCAACCTCACGCTGGCGGGTTCTCCCGATGGTGCGATCGGACCTGGGGGGACCGATGAGAGCTCGGTGTCGGGTCCACCGGGCCCAGTTGGCTCGTTCGATCGCTGGGTCGATCAACGCATCGCCGACCGGCTGCGCGGCCACCGGGCCGCGGACCGCCTGTTCTACGCAGCGTCGGCGTTGGGCGACCACGGACTGCTGTGGATGATGTTGGCCGATCTCCAGGCCGTGGCCCGGCCGGAGCGCTGGCGCGTGTGGTTGCGGACAACCGGCGCGCTCGGGGTCGAGTCGATCGTCGTCAACGGACCCATCAAGTGGGTCTTCCGCCGCCAGCGGCCGATTCGGCAGGTGGAGGCAGCGCTGCCCCTGCGGGTTCCGATAACCAGCAGCTTTCCGAGCGGCCATGCGACGTCGGCGTTCTGTGCGGCCGCCCTGCTGACCGAGGTGGACCCTAAGCGGTGTGCCTTTTATTACTCACTTGCAGTGATCGTGGCCTGGAGTCGTGTCCACGTCCGGCTCCATCATGCTTCCGACGTCCTTGGCGGCGCTGTCATCGGCGCGCTGCTGGGACAGGTGGCCAAGCGGCTGGTCCCGTTGGCGTTGCCGGAGCCGTAAAGGTCGGCCCGGAGGGGTGTCCGGGCGGGGCTGGACGGGTTCCAACGGGACCGGGCGGGCCGGGCGGGCCGGGCGGGCCGG
>JBOGGN010000063.1:0-8566 GCA_050744165.1 Acidimicrobiales bacterium
CCACTGTAGATCCTGGAAGTGGAAAAAAGGGATCAACTGCGCGCCCAGACACCGGTGCTACGGTCGGCGCCGTATTTGATCGGAGGTCCACATTGAGAAAAGCCCTGTCAACACTTGCGATTCTCGCGACAGTGACACTGGGACTGGCTGCTTGTGGCAGCAGCTCCCACGGCAGCGCGTCGAGCGGGGGCACGGCCGTGAAGGGGGGCACGTTGAACATGCTCGGCACCGGCGACGTCGACTACATGGACCCCAACGTGAGCTATTACTCGGTTGGGTACGACGGGCTGCGGATGTGGAGCCGCCAACTCTACACCTATCCGGCCACGGTCGGCCAGACGACCGACATCGTTCCTGACATGGCCACCGGCATGCCGGTGATCACCAACAACGGGACCAGCTACGCCATCACCATTCGCACCGGCGTCATGTGGAACACCACACCACCCCGCCAGGTGACCGCCAACGACCTCATCCTCGGCGTCAAGCGGACCTGCAACCCGGTGCAGCCTTTCGGTGGCCAGCCCGACTTCAGCAACTTCATCGTCGGGTACAGCGACTTCTGCAACGGCTTTATGAAGGTGAACGGCACGGTGGATGCCATCAAGACGTACATCAACGGCAACAGCATCAGCGGCGTCAAGGCCGATCCCAACAACCCGCTCACCATCGACTTCACCTTGACCCAGGCGGTGTCCTACTTCACCAACATGCTGGCCTTGCCGGCGTTCTCGGCCGCCCCGGTCGAGTTCCTCAACTACCTGCCGGCCAGCGCCGACCTGGCCCAGCACACCATCTCGGACGGGCCGTACGAGGTCAAAAGCTACAACCCCACCAACTCGATCACCTTCGTGCGCAATCCGGCGTGGCAGGCGTCCACCGATCCAGTGCGCAAGGCCTACGTGAATGAGATCGACATCACCGAGACCGGGACCCAGGCGGGGATCCTGCAGCAGCTGATGACCAACACCCCGCAGGCCGACATGATGTGGGACACCTCGGTGTCCACCAGCGCCATCCCGGGCCTGATCTCCTCCAACAACCCGGGCCTGTCGCTTCTCTCGGAGTACGCCAGCAACCCGTACATCGTCTTCAACACCCAGTCGCCCAACAACAACAAGGCGATGGGCAACGTCCTGATCCGCCAGGCGCTGGAGTACGCCCTCAACCGGGACAACCTGATCCAGGACTCTGGTGGCCCGATGGTGACGCCGCCGCTAACCCAGATCCTGCCCCCGGGCATCGTCGGGGCGACGCCCACCTATTCGCAGTACAGCAACGACACCACCAAGGCCAAGCAGTTGTTGGCCCAGGCGGGCTTCCCCAACGGCCTGACGCTCAAGTTCCTGTACCGGCCGTCGACGCAGGCGTCGGCCAACGCGTTCACGACGGTCCAGAACGACCTCAAGGCGGTCGGGATCACCGTGACCGGCGTCGGGGTGGCGAACGCCGACTTCTACACCAAGTACCTGGAAGTCCCGAGCACCGCCATGAGCGGCGTCTGGGACCTGTCGTTGGCCGGTTGGTCACCGGACTGGTACGGCAACGCAGCGGCGTCCTTCTTCTCGCCGCTGTTTGACGGAAGGGTGTTGCCGCCGACGTCGAGCAACTTCGGGCTGTTCAACGACCCGACGCTCAACACCATGATCGACAACGCCCTGAAGGCGCCGACCGCGGATGCCGCGGCCCCGCTGTGGCATGCGGCCGACATGGAGGTCATGAAGCAAGCGGCCATCTTCCCGATCAGCGCCCCCAACCGGGCCCAGTTCCATAACACCTTGGTCCACAACTGCGTCTATGTGGCCCAGATCGACAACTGCGACGCGACCAACATCTGGCTCAGCAACAGCTAGCAGCCGCATCGCTGAAAACGCGCAAGGTACTGCCGGCGCCGCGGCGCCGGCAGTACGCTGTTCGGTGACACAAGGGGGGCGATGAGGCAAGGGGGCGACCCCTCCACTCGCCGAAACAATCTCGTACTAGAGGCGCCGGGTGGCCCTACTCGAAGTTGACAATCTCACCGTCTCGTTTAACACCGCAGACGGAGTCGTCCGGGCCGTCAGGGGCCTGAGCTTCGCTGTCGACGCCGGCAAGACCCTCGGCATCGTCGGGGAGTCGGGGTCGGGCAAGAGCGTGTCTACCCAGACGATCATGGGTCTCGTCCGCGGCGCCAAAGTGACCGGCACCGCCAACTTCGAGGGCCGGGACCTGCTCACCATGACCCAGGACCAGCTGCGCCATATCCGGGGCAAGAAGATCGGCATGATCTTCCAGGATCCGCTTTCCAGCCTTCATCCGTATTACAAGGTGGGGTGGCAGATCGCGGAGATGATCCGAGCCCACGAGAAGAAGACCTCCAAGCAGGCGGCACACAAGCGGGCCACCGACCTGTTGCGCTTGGTGGGCATCCCGCAGCCGGAGCGGCGCGTCGACGACTACCCCCATTCGTTCTCCGGCGGCATGCGCCAGCGGGCCATGATCGCCATGGCGATGAGCCTCAACCCGATATTGCTGATCGCCGACGAGCCGACCACGGCGCTCGACGTGACCGTCCAGGCGCAGGTCTTGCAGGTCATGAAGCGCCTACAAGAAGAGTTCGGCACCGCCATCATCATGATCACCCACGACCTCGGTGTGATCGCCGAGATGGCCGACGACGTCGTGGTCATGTACGCCGGGACGGCCATGGAGAAGGCCAGCCGGCGCCAGATCTTCTTCGATAACCACAACCCGTACACCGAAGGCCTGCTGGAGTCGATGCCGGCCTACGGAGGCGAGCGGGAGCGCCTGCGGCCCATCGCGGGGCAGCCGCCGAGCCTCATCAACCTCCCCGTGGGGTGTGCGTTCAGCCCCCGCTGCCCCTACGTCATGGACCGCTGCTGGCGCGAGCAACCGCCGTTGGAAGTGGTGGGGGCGGATCCGAGCCACGTGTCGGCGTGCTGGTTGCCCCACAACCGCGAGGAGCGAGCTCGGGTGCGGGCCGAGCTGGCCGCCGAGAAGGTCCCCGGGTCGAGCGGGGTGCAAGCGCCGGCATGAGCGGGAACGGACCGGTGAGCGATGACGTTCTCCTGCGGGTCGAGGACGTTAAGAAACACTTCCCCGTACAGTCCGGCAAGTTGTTCAACCGCCAGCACGAATTCGTGCACGCGGTCGACGGCGTCAGCCTCGAGGTCCGCCGGGGCGAGACGCTCGGGTTGGTGGGGGAGACCGGCTGCGGGAAGTCGACGCTGGCCCGCTGCATCGCCCGCCTGTACAACCTGACGTCGGGCCGGGTGATCTTCGACGGCCAGGACATCAGCCTCACCCCGACGCGCAAGCTGCGCCCGCTGCGCCGCCAGATGCAGATCATCTTCCAGGACCCCTACGGCTCGTTGAACCCCCGCCGGCGGGTGGGCTCCATCATTGGTGACCCCTTCGCCATTCACGGCGACGGTGACCGTGACCGCAAGCGCAAGGTGCAGGAGGTCATGGAGCTCGTCGGGCTCAACCCCGAGCACTACAACCGCTTTCCCGCCGAGTTCTCCGGGGGCCAGCGCCAGCGCATTGGCGTCGCCCGGGCGTTGGCGCTGCGGCCGAAGCTGATCATCTGCGACGAGCCGGTGTCGGCCCTCGACGTCTCCATCCAGGCTCAGATCATCAACCTGCTGGCGGACCTGCAGGCGCAGCTCGGGCTGACCTACATCTTCATCGCCCACTACCTGTCGGTGGTGCGCCACGTGAGCAGTCGGGTCGGCGTCATGTACCTCGGCAAGGTGGTGGAGCTGGCGGCGGTCGAGGACCTCTACACCACGCCCCGCCACCCCTACGCCAATGCCCTCCTGTCGGCAGTGCCCATCCCAGATCCGGACAAGGCCGAACGGCGCAAGCAGATCATCCTGGTGGGCGACGTCCCCTCGCCCATCAATGTGCCGTCGGGCTGCCGCTTCCATCCGCGCTGCCCCAAGGCGCAACCAGAGTGCGTGGCGACCGAGCCGGCGCTCGAGCCCCGCATGAACGACCCCGCCGACCACCGCGTCGCCTGTCATTTCCCCGTCGCCGTGGGCGAGGACCTCACCAAAGCACGACCGACGATCGGAGACGGCGACCGTGTCGTCGAGCCGGATCCGGCGTAGGACGCCAACGGGCGAGAAAGGGGGGCCAGCATGGCCCTGATTCCCAAAGACCTGGTGGCCATCGAGCCGGTTGTCGAGCCGGCCGCCGACCCCGATCCGTACCGGCCCAAAGATGCACCGGTCAAGACCATTCAGGGACGAAGCCCGTGGCGGTTGTCCATCGAACGCCTGAGCCAGGACCGGGCGGCCATGATCTCCCTCGGCGTGCTCGTCTTCATGGCGCTGCTGGCCATCTTCGCGCCGGTGGTCGCCAGCCTGACCGGGCACAGTGTCACCGAGCAGTTCCGCCACGCGGGCCTGACACCCGAGGGCCTCCCCAAGCCACCGACGCATGTCTTCATCCTCGGCACCGACGACCAGGGCCGCGACGTGCTGGTGCGCATTGCCTACGGGGCTCGGATCTCGCTCATCGTGGGCTTGGTCGCCACCACCTTGACGGTGGCCGTGGGGACGATCATGGGGCTGGCGGCGGGCTACCTCGGCGGCATCGTCGACACCATCGTGGCCCGGCTCGTCGATGTCGTCCTGTCGATCCCGTACTTGCTGTTCGCGGTGGCGCTGGTGTCGATCTCCCAACCGTCGCTCGGCCTGGTGATCTTCGTGATCACCTTCTTCGAGTGGGGCGCGGTCTGCCGCATCGTGCGCGGCCAGGTGTTGTCGATTCGAGAACGGGAGTACATCGAGGCGTCGCGGTCCCTCGGCGCCAGCGCGGCGCGGATCATGTTCATCGACATCCTGCCCAACGTCGCCGCCCAGGTGACGGTGCTGCTCACCTTGCTGATCCCCGCCAGCATCCTGTTCGAGGCCGCCTTGTCCTTCCTCGGTGTCGGCATCCCACCGCCGACGGCCGACTGGGGCCAGATGATCAGCGACGCTCAGCAGTACTACCAGCAGGCCTGGTGGTTCTTCGTGTTCCCGAGCCTGGCCCTGCTGGTGACCACGGTGGCGTTCAACATCTTCGGCGACGGCGTCCGGGATTCTCTCGATCCTCGGGCCCTGGCCAAAGAGAAGTAGCCCGAAGGGAGCGGTTCTATGGCTCGTTTCCTCATCCGGCGGGTGTTGCTCGGGGTTCTCGTCCTGCTGATCGTGTATGTGGTCATCTTCGGCATGTTCTTCATCGGGCCTGGGCCCGACTCGGTGGCCCGCAACCTGGCCGGTAAGAGCGCCACGCCGGCGACGGTGGCGCTGATCAAAAAGCGCCTGCTCCTCGACCGGCCGCTGGTGGTCCAGTTCCAGCACTTCATGGACCGCCTGCTGTTTCACGCCGACCTGGGACACGACTACTACCACGGGCAGGCCGTGGTCACGGTCATCAAGCAGGCCTTTCCGATCACCCTCGACCTGGCGATCGGCTCGGCCATCTTGTGGCTCCTGATCGGCATCATGACCGGCGTGCTCTCCGCCGTCCGCCGCGGCAGCATCTGGGACCGGCTGGCGACAGTGATGGCGCTGTTCTTCTACTCCATCCCCGCCTTCGTCCTCGGCCTCCTGCTGCTGTACGTGTTCTATTACCGGTTCACGCTGTGGCACATCCGGATCTTCCCGGGTCAGGGGTACGTGTACTTCTCGGCCAATCCGCTCAAGTGGTTCGAGAGCCTCGTCTTACCGTGCCTCACGCTGGCCCTGATCTCGGCGGCTGCCTATGCCCGGCTCACCCGAGGGTCGATGTTGGACGTCCTCGGCGAGGACTACATCCGCACTGCCCGGGCCAAGGGCTTGAAGGAACGCCGGGTCACCTACCGCCACGCCCTGCGAGCGGCGCTGACCCCGGTGGTGAGCCAGTTCGGCATCGACATCGGCACCCTGCTCGGCGGCGCCGTGCTCACCGAGACCGTCTTCGGGATGCCCGGCCTCGGCTACACCGCCGTCCACGCCATCGAATTCCAGGATCTTCCGGTCATCATCGGCATCGTCATCGTGGCCGCCACCGCCATCGTGGCGGCCAACGTCCTCGTCGACCTGGCGTACGCGTTCCTGGATCCCCGGGTGCGGCTGCACTGAGCGTGCTCGCGGTCGCCTCGGGCGTCGCGTGGACGGTCGGTGGCGGCACTAATCTTTCCAGCCAGGGTCACCACAGTTTTCTGGAGCACTAAGCCGGGGGTTTGTCAGCTGCGCGGTAGACAGGGTTGGTGCAGGCTCGGCCCGTGCGCCCTGCTCGTCGGTCTTGCCGCTGCCTGCACCACCGGGTCGGGTCCTCGCACCACCTCGACGACGCCGCCGATCCCGACGCTGCCGCGGATCCCTCAAGGTGGTTCGCTGACGATCGCCGCCGAGGGTGAGCCGGGGTGCATGGATTGGATCAGCACCTGCGCCGGCTCCAGCTGGGGGGTGTGGACGGTGGAGACCAACACCATGCCCCGGGCCTACGACTTCGCCGCCAACGGGCAGTACGAGCCCAGCATCCTGCTCACCGGCGAGGCCGCGGTGAAGACCAGCCCACAACAGGTCGTCACCTACCACCTGAACCCGCGTGCGGTCTGGAGCGACGGCCAACCGATCACCTCCCAGGACTTCCAGTACACCTGGGACCAAATCGCCCACGGTCAAGGCATCGCCGACCCCTCCGGGTACAACGACATCGCCTCGGTCGACGACTCGGACCCGGTGACCGTGGTCGTCACCTTTTCCCAGCCCTACGCCGACTGGCGCAAGCTCTTCGGTGGCGCCTACGGGCTGCTGCCGAGCCACCTGCTCGAAGGCCAGGACCGCCACGCCATGATGGCCAACGGGTACTCCTGGTCCGGGGGACCGTGGGAGCTGGCCCCCGGCGACTGGGTCCACGGCCAGTCGATCACCCTGACGCCCAATCCCAACTACTGGGGGAAGAAGGCCGACCTCGCGAGCGTCACCTTCCGCATCTTCACCGACCAAGCGGCGGAGCTGGCCGCCTACGAGGCCGGTGAGGTGGCGGCGGTGTACCCGGCGCCGGAACCAGTCGTCGCCGGGTACCGAGGCCTGCCCCAGACCAGCTACAGCGTCACCCCAAGCCTCGACTACGACGCACTGTGGTTCAACACGGCACAGGCCCCGGTCAACGACAAGGCGGTCCGGGAAGCCATCGCATCGGTGCTGGATCGGTCCACCCTGGCGCTCCTCATCGCCGGTGCCGTAGAGGGCGTACCGCCTCCTTCGACGACGACCACTTCGGCCGGCACCTCGGTGTCCACGACCTCCACGACGTCCACGACCGTGGCCGGGTCGGCGCCCCGGGTGTCGCCCCTCGAAGGGCTGCTCACACCGGCCGCCGGGGATTTTTCCACCACCGCCTTCGCTCGCTACCCCGCCCCCTCGGCGGTCGCGGGCCTGATGACCGCGGCCGGTTGGAGCCGTGGGGCCGGTGACTTGTGGACCAAGGGCGGCCAGCAGGCCACCCTGACCGTGAAGGTGCCGGACACCAGCCCCAGCCTTCAGGCCGCGGCGTCGGCGATGGCGACAGAGCTCAAGGCCGCGGGCTTTGACGTCACGGTCACGGAGGAGGCACCGCAGGTCCTGTTCGGGCAGGACCTCCCGGCCGGGAACTTCGCGGTCGCCCTCTTCGGGGCCGACGTCCGGGCGCAGTTACCGAGCGGGACCGTTGAGAGCTCCGGCTTCCCGCAGATCCTCGACGACGATCCTGGTCAGTGCCCGTTGTTCTGCTCCAGCGCCATTCCCGGGTCGACCAATGCGGGGCCCGCGTTCAACTACGGGCGCTTGATGGACAGCACCCTCGACCGGTACCTGGTGGATCTCGACGCCAACTCCAACTCCGTCGACCGGCTCAGCGACGCCAGCCAGGCGGCGTCGATCCTGGCCACCGACGTGCCCGCCATCCCGATCGTGACCCTGCCGGACGTGCTGGTCGTGAACACGGCCAAGGTGGGCGTCGAAGGCGGCACCTTCAACCACAACCTGGGCTACGGGCCGTTCGGGTACCTCAACGAGTGGTATCTGAAGTAGGGACGCCGGGGGCGGCGGTCGGATACCATGGCTGCTCGCTCGGCCCCCGGCCGGCGCCACGTCGGAGTGGCGGAATAGGCAGACGCGCTAGCTTGAGGGGCTAGTGCCCGCAAGGGCATGGGGGTTCAAGTCCCCCCTCCGACACGACCGTTGAGGACACGCACCTCGACGCGCTTCTCGGCGGGGACGTAGGTGGCTTCCAGGCCAACGCGCTGGTAGAAGCGCGCCTTGAGCGCGGGATCGCACTCGGTGAGGAGGTGAAGGAGCCCGCCGAGCGCCTCGAGCTCGGCCCTGATGTGGTCGGCGGTGACGACCGTAGCGGCGGAACGCTACGCCGCGGCGAGCTGTGTTTCCGCGGAAACACGGAGCGTCACGCGGCAGCGGGTTCATCAGCTGATCCAGGCGTACGACGACTTCCGAGGGCAGAACTTGCTGTCGGCCGGATCTGGCGGCGAGAGGCGATCGAGGCGTGGACCGCGTCGCATCCTCGCCGGACCGGTCGTCCCCGCTCTAAATCG
>JBOGGN010000064.1:0-7139 GCA_050744165.1 Acidimicrobiales bacterium
GTGCGCTTCCAGTCGGCGACGACCTCGGTGATCTCGGCGACGACTTCCTCCCCGTCGCCGATGGCGAACAGGTCGACGAAGTCGGCCAACGGCTCGGGGTTGAACGTGCAGTGGCCCCCGGCGACGACGAGCGGGTGGGTGGCGTCCCGGTCCGCCGCCCGCACCGGCACTCCGGCCAGGTCGATGCAGTTGAGGACGTTGGTGTACACCAGCTCGGCCGACAAGTTGAAGGCCAGCAGGTCGAACTCCCCCGCCGGCCGGTGGCCGTCGACGGAGAACAGGGGCACCCCTCGGCGGCGCATCGACGCCTCCATGTCGCCCCAGGGCGCGTAGGTCCGCTGGGCCGAGCTGCGCGGGTGTTCGTTGAGCAGCTCGTACAGGATCTGCAGGCCCTGGTTGGGCAGGCCGATCTCATAGGTGTCGGGGTAGATCAGCAGCCAGTCGACCCGATTCGGGTGGGCGCCCGCCTCGGGCACCACAATCCCGTCCTCGCAGCCAATGTAACGAGCCGGCTTCTGAACCCGCGCCAGAAGAGGCTCGATCCGGGGCCAGAGATTTGTCATCTCCCGTGCCAGTGTAGCCGCCCTCCTGCAAGCGCCCTCCGGGCCGGGGATTCGGTGCCTTCTGGTGCGCTGGGCGTGGCCTCGCGGGCGCTCGCTGGTGCGCTGGGCGTGACCTTGGAGGGCGCTCGCTGGTGCGCTGGGCGTGGCCTTGGAGGGCGCTCGCTGGGGCGGGCGCCAGGCCCCGGGACCGCTGACCACCGGGCGGCACCAGGTCCTATGCTTCGCCGCCGTGGCGGCCCCGGGGACCATCGGCCAGATGTCGCACGCCGCAAGCCGCTTCGTGGTGGGGACCGTCTTCGGCGCCATGGCGGTCGGCGCACTGGTCACTGCGGGGTTTGCGGCTGCGGGCGTCGTTATCGCCTCTGCCCAGACCAACGCCTGTCTGCCGGCGCCCGCCTTGTTGCTCAGCGAGGTCGCCCAAGTGGCGGGCGTCAACTCGCAACTGTGGGCGGACCTGCAAAGCGTGGAACAGGCCGACGACACCAGCGGTACCGGCGGAAACAGCCAGGTGGTGCCGGACATGCTGACGGTCGTCGCCCGCGACGGTTACCAGTGGGACTGCAGCAGCAACCTGCTCGTAGTCGCCTCCCCGACCATCGCCTTGGAATCCACGACGACGACCACCTCGGGCGCCGCTGACTCCACCAACTCAACGAGCGTCGCCAGCAACACGCCAAAGGTTCCCCTCACCGGCGTTCCCGCCGATCTCGCCTCCGGCGGCACCTTCGCCCTGGCGGCCACCAACTCTGGCACCGGCTCCTCCGACCAGCTCCCGGTTTTGCTGCTTGGGGCCCTGGCACTGGCCAGTGCCGGGATGGTCGTGGTCGTCATTCGACGTTACGTGACCCGCCGCTAGCCGCCCCCGGGCCGCGGCCCGCCGGGAGCCCGGCAGGTCCCCTAGCTATAACGCCGCATCTGCACGTTCAACACCAGCCCGATGGCGGCAAAGCAGGCGACGATGGCCGACCCCCCATAACTCATGAACGGCAGCGGGATCCCCGTGATCGGCATGATTCCCATCGTCATGCCGATGTTCTCGAAGATCTGGAACACGAACATGGCCAGCACCCCAACGCAGATCAGCGTCCCCGTGATGTCCCGGGCGGTGGTCGCGGCTCGCCACGTGCGCCACACGATCAGCACGAACATGGCCAGCAGCAAGGCGCTGCCGACGAGGCCGAGTTGCTCCCCCACGGCGGTGAAGATGAAGTCGGTCTGCTGCTCGGGAACGTAGGACAGGTTGGTCTGGGAACCCTTGAACAGGCCCTGGCCGGCAACCCCGCCCGAGCCGATGGCGATCTTGGACTCATTCAGGTTGTAGCTGGCCTGGCCCTGGCTGGTGGTATCGAGGAAGGCGGTGAGCCGCTCCTGCTGGAACTTCTGGAGCACCCCGAAATGCAACACGGCGGTCACCGCCAGGACGCCGATGGCCCCGAGCACGGCCAGGTGGCGGCCCCGGACCCCGCCCACGAGCAACACCCCAAGCAGGATGAAGCCCAGCACCAGGGCCGTCCCGAGGTCGGGCTGCTTGTAGATGAGGAAAAACGGAATCGCCGCCAGCGCCAGGACCATGCCGAGCTCACGGGCACCTAACTTGCCGCGGTAGTAGGCGCAGAACGACGCCAGCCCGATGATGAGGGCGATCTTGGTGAACTCCGAGGGTTCCAGCTGGTAGGGGCCGACCTGGAACCACGCCTGAGAGCCCCGGCTGCGATCCCCGATCGGCGAGAGGATCAAGAGGAGAGACATGACGCTGCCGATGTAGAACACCGGCGCGAAGTCCTGCAGGCGGCGGTAGTCGACGACCATGGCGACCACCATCACCGCCAGACCGATGACCACGAACACCGCCTGGCGCTTCAAGAAGTAGCGCGGGTCGAGGCCTTCCGACGCCAGGCTGCCCCGGGTGGCGCTGTAGATCATCAGCAACCCGAAACACGACACGGCCAGGGTGGCCAGCGCCAGGCCGTAGTCGACGTGTCGCCACGGAGAGTTGGACCTGCGGGCCATGGAACCGAAGGAAGCCACCAGCTCAGCCCTTCTCAGTCCTTGCCGCCGCTTTGCAGCTGCACCTGGTTGGAGCCCAGGTTGAACAGGCCGTCGTAGATCCGCCGCACCACGGGGGCGGAGGCGTCGGCGCCGTAGCCCGACTGCTCCATCATCGACACGACGGTGTACTGCGGGTTGGTCGCCGGGGCGAAGGAGGCGAACACCGAGGTCGGGTCCTTGCCGCTGACCTGGGCCGTGCCGGTCTTGCCAGCCACGGGGTACTGAGCCAGCGGGAACCCGGAGAAGGCGGCCACCGCGGTGCCCTTAGGGTCGGCCACAGCCCCCTCGAAGCCCGCCAGCATGGAGGCCTGCCAGGCCGGCTGGAAGGTGATGTGACTCCTCTCATCGGTACTGAAGTTCTGAATGGTCTGGCCGGCCGCGTTGGTGACCTTGAGGGCGATCTGGGGCACCCAGAGGATCCCCCCGTTGGCGAAGGCCGAGTAGGCGTCCGCCAACTGCAGGGGGGTGACGCCCACCTCCCCCTGGCCCACGGCGGTATTGACGTTGTCGCCCGTGAACCAGCTCCCGGTCTGGAAGTCCTTCGGGAAGTCCTGGTACTCCTTGGCCCGGCTGGCGGCGTCGGGCACCAGGCCGGCCGCTTCGTTGGGCAGGTCGATGCCGGTGGCGCTGCCAAAGCCGTACTCGTGGGCTCCGTTCTGGAGGCCGTCGGGGCCGAAAAGCTTGTTGTCCTTGTACTGGTTCCAAAACTGTTCGCCCACGGAGTAGAAGTAGGCGTCGCTCGACACCGTGAGGGCCTGTTGAAGGTCGACCTCGCCGTAGATCTGGCGGTTGTCGTTGTAGAAGCAGCCGGCCTGGTTACTCAAGAGGGCCAGCGAGCACGGGTTGACCCCGACTTGCAGGTAGCCCCGGTCGTTGAAGTAGGTCGTCGGCGAGATCAGGCCCGCCTGCAGGCCGGCCAGCGCCGTGGCCAGCTTGAACGTCGACCCGGGGGCGTAGACGCCCTGGATGGTCCGGTCGAGCAGCGGGTGGTCGGGGTCGCTCAGGTATTGCTGGAACTTGGCCTCGCTGATGCCGCCGACGAAGTCCGCCGGGTTGTAAGTCGGGTTGGTGGCCAGGGCCAGCACCGCGCCGTTCTCGGGGTTGAGGATGACGACGGCGCCGCCGGGGGCGTAGAAATCGTGGCCCGGCCCGCCCGCGCTGTGGTCGCTTGTGACCCGCGCCGCGGCGATTCCCTGGGCAAGGGACTGCTCGGCCAGCATCTGGTCGTTGATGTCGATGTTGAGCCACACGTTGTCGCCCGGCACCGGGGGCCGTGATGCCAGCACCCCGAGCACCTGGCCCTTGGAGTTGACCTGCAGCTTGGTGATGCCGGGCTGGCCCCGCAGCACGCTCTCGAAGGATGCCTCGACGCCGGTCTTGCCGATCTCGTCGCCCGGTTGGTACCCGTCGTGCTTGCGCGCCGGCGTCAGCTCGGCCGCGGTGATCTGGCCCACGTACCCGAGGATGTTGGCGCCGCCCGACCCGTAGGGATAGGTCCGCTCGGCGGACGCCTGGACGTCGACGTTGGGGAACTCGGACGCGTTTTCCCGCAGGTAGACAACGGTGGACGGCTGGACGTTGACCGCCAGCGGGACCGGGTCATAGGGCCCGTAGCGACCGTCGTTGACCTTCTGCTCCAAGGTGGCGTAGGGCGTGTTAAGTACCAACGCCAGCTGCGCGATGACCCCGGGCTCGTGGGCGCCGTTCTGTTCGGTGATGCTCACAACCTCGGAGGCTTGGTTGCCGACTAGCACGTTGCCCTGGCGGTCCAGGATCTCGCCCCGGGGCGCGGGGGTGTACACGATACGCACCGAGTTGGTCGCCGCCTGCGCTTCCGCACTCGGTTCGTCGATCACCTGGAGAAACCACAGCCGGGCGAACAAGGCCGCGAACAGGCACATGACCACCACCCCGAGCACCGTCAGGCGGACCTGAGGGGAGGGCTCCGACGCCGCGCTCACGGCGCCAACCGGGAGGCCCGCGACCGGGCTCGGGACCGACCCCCCGAGGCCCCGGCGCTCCCACCGCCCCCCGAGCCTCGCGAATGGCCGCCGCCACCGAACGTCGGACCGGCGTAGGAACCCAGTGCCGAACCCCGCCGGGCGGCGCCGGCCGAGAGCTCATTGCTCGCCATGCCCCGGCGGGCGCCGGTGGCCGCCCAGGCCACCACGCGGCAGACAGGGGTGGCGATGATGGCGTTCATCAGTCCCACGAGGAGGGCGGTCTTGCCGATGTACGGCCACCCCACCGAGGTCAGCTGGCTTTGACCGACCATGACCCCGGCCATCACGAAGATCAGGACCCCGGCCGAGCTGCCGACCAGGGCCGCGGCCGGGGCCAAGAGCCACCCCTCCTGGAGGACGGTGCGGCGTAGCGAGCCGACCCCGTATCCGACGATCGAGAAGGCCAGCGCGGAGAGCCCGAGCGGTGTCGTGGTGAGGAACAGGTCGATAATCAACCCGGCACCGAAGCCGACCACCCCGCCGAGCTCGGGACCGCCCACCAGGCCCGCGCACACCGTGCACAGAAGCATCAGGTCGGGACACACCCCGAGCACCCGGAGATCGGGAACGACGGTCGTCTGGAGCAGCAATGCCAGCAGCAGGATCGCCGCCAGGCGGATGCGGCCCATCCAGACCGGTCTCATCGGGTCACCCGCCGTTGCCTGCGGTGGCGGCGGTCCCCGAGGTGGACCCCGTCGTGGACCTCGCGGTCGTCGCCGTCGTGGACCCCGTCGTCGACCTCGCGGTCGTCACCGTCGTGGACCCCGTCGTCGACCCGGTCGGGCCGAGCCCTGGCAGGGTGGTTCCCAACCCGGCCGGAGCGGGCACCGTGGTGGTGGGAGCGGCGGTCGGCGTCACGATCTGCGGCGACCACTGCAGCACCTGGACATACTCCAGTCGGGTGACGTCGGCCGCCGGGTTGGCGGTCACCACCT
This sequence comes from Acidimicrobiales bacterium, assembly GCA_050744165.1. Classification (GTDB taxonomy): domain Bacteria; phylum Actinomycetota; class Acidimicrobiia; order Acidimicrobiales; family Palsa-688; genus JBOGGN01. The sequence continues at coordinate 5,551 of JBOGGN010000064.1, forward strand.
GGAGCAGCTCGCCGGGGCTGCTGGTCACCGACCTCACGACCCCAACCGGAATGTCGGGTGGAAACTCCTCCATGCTCAGCCCGCTCGTCACCAGCCGGTCGCCGACCTTGAGCTTGACGCCGCTGCCCACCAACTCCAGCGACATCGGCTTGCCGAGCCCTGTGCCGTCGGCAACGAACACCTGCCCATTCGAGGCCAACCGTACCCCGACGCTGAAGGTGGGATCGGTCAGGAGCACCACGGTGGCGGCGTTTGACGAAACCTCGTTGACCCGGCCGATCAGTCCGCCGCCAGTGACCACTGGCATCCCCACCGCCACCCCGCTTGAGGTGCCGCGGTTGATGTCGATCGAGACCTCGAAGTTGGACGGTGAGTCCTGGATGACCTGGGCGGCCACGGTCGGGACGCTGCCGGCGAAGTCCAGGTGCTGCTGCTCGGACAGAATCTGAAGCTCATGTTGAGCGTTAGACGAGTCCAGCGCCTGGGCCCGGGCTTGGGCCAGCTGATCGCGGAGCCGGGCGTTTTCCGACTTGAGAGAGCCGTAGCTGAACACCCCGCTGAAGAAGTTGCCGACCGGGCGGAGGACGGAGTGGGTGGCCGACTGGATGGGGGCAAACACCGTGTGGGCCGCGCTGCGGACGTCGCTCGTGATCCCCCCGCCATTGGCCTTGTCGTCGATGGTGACCAGCGTGATCGCGGTCAGGACCAGCAGCAGGAGGACAAAGCGCGGTCGCGAGCTGCGGCGGGAAACAGCCACGAGGCCGCGTGGATCAATGCCCCTGCGAGGAGATCAGCACCTGCTTGAGGGCATCGAACTCCTCCAGGCACTGTCCACTGCCGATCACCACTGACAGAAGCGGGTTGTTGGCGATGATGATGGGCATCCCGGTCTCCGACGACAGCCGGACGTCGAGGCCGTGCAACAGGGCGCCGCCACCAGTGAGCACGATGCCCTGCTCCATGATGTCGGCCGCCAGTTCGGGGGGCGTCTTGTCGAGGGTCACCTTGACCGCGTCCACTATGGCGGCCACGGGCTCCTCGATTGCCTCGCGAATCTCCTCGGTCGTGGTCACGATCGTCTTCGGCAGCCCGGTGATCAGGTCGCGGCCGCGGATCTCGGCGTGCAGCTCCTCCTCCAGGGAGCAGGCCGACCCGAGGGCGATCTTGATCTCCTCGGCGGTGCGCTCCCCCAGGGCCAGGCTGTACTCCTTCTTGATGAACTGGATGATGGAGGCATCCAGCTCGTCACCGCCGATGCGCACCGACTGGCTGGTCACGATCCCGCCGAGCGAGATCACGGCCACCTCGGTCGTCCCTCCGCCGATGTCCACCACCATATTGCCCGTGGGCTCGTGCACCGGCAGGCCGGCACCGATGGCCGCCGCCATGGGCTCCTCGATGATGTACGCCTTGCGGGCCCCGGCGTACTCGGCGGCCTCCATCACCGCCCGCTGCTCCACCACGGTGATGCCCGAGGGGACGCAGATGACCATCCGCGGCTTGGCGAACCGCCGCTGGTGCACCCGGTGGATGAAGTAGCGGAGCATCTTCTCGCAGATCTCGAAGTCGGCGATGACCCCGTCCTTCAG
>JBOGGN010000065.1:0-1982 GCA_050744165.1 Acidimicrobiales bacterium
ACGCCGGAACCAGTGAAGAGCCGCGTCACGAGGCAGGCGGAACAGATTCTGCACCTCGCGGTTCGAGAGACGCCCTACTTCGACAAAGCGGCGTGGCCGGGTCTTGACGAACGGCTTGGGGGCGCCAATTCACCACACGAGTCCACGGAAAAGCTGACGGACGTCTGGCGCCTGCCACCGGCCGCCGGTGGCAATGGCCACGGCGCAGAGTTTCCGCTTTCACTGCCAGCCCGCTGCATTGCTCTTACGAGCAAGCCAGGTGATCTTGTGCTGGACCCGTTCGTCGGCTCGGGAACCTCGGCACTCGCGGCGATGGAACTGAAGCGGCGCTTCGTCGGCTTTGATATCAGTGAGCGGTATGTTCGGTTGGCCGAGGCCCGGATTCACGCGGCATGTAATCGGCTGGCCCCCCCGGCGGTGTCAGGTCCGAGCCCAAGGAACGGCACCGACCATGAGCCCCTGAAGCGGAAGAGACCGCTGCGACGGCGGCCTCCTGTGGAGGCGGCGACTTTGCCGCTTGGCGACGAGAAGGTGATAACCGCCTGAAGCGCTCCAAGAACTACAGAGGATTTCGCGACATGCGTTTGGCCGACACCGTCGCCTGGAAGGAGTCCACGGTGCGGACGCACATCGTGGGCCGCATGTAGCCAACGCCCCCAACAACCATGCCGTGGTCTATGCCGACCCTTGTACGAGTCCGGCGGGGCCGTATCGCGCCGCTCATCTATCGTAGTTGCTCAGCTGGCAGAATCCTCCCACCGCCCGCTCCGACCACGTTGCTAACTAGCGGGCCTCCAGGACCTCAAGGAGCTCACTGAGCTGGGCTTCCTGCCGTTCCCTACTCGGGTCCGACCTTTGCACCACTCGACAGTCGCTTGGCCGATGCGCAAGTTTCCAACATGCTTGCCGTCGTTGTCGGCGATCTTCAGGAGGACCCGTTATTCCCGAGGGTGATCGTGACGTCTTCCATGTCGAGTCTGACCCTGTCTCAAGGGCCAATGGTTTCTCCGTATAGGCGGACATGAGCCTTCCCTGCTGGTGGCCACCAGAATTCCTTGCTGGTGGCCACCAGGTCTCGGGGGGGTGATCACCGGGCTTTGGCCTGGCGATCGTCGAATGTCGCCGTGTTCGCTAGCGGCCACCTCCTTCGGTTGGTTCCGCCCATTGGCCATAGGTGGTTTCAGCGTCGTGCATTGCGGCCTCGCTCGCTGGTTTTGGCGGTGGTGTCGCCGAGCGGGGTGACGCCTTGGCCGGTGGTGGCTTGGGCGAGTCGGACCGACTCGCCGCTGGTGGCGCACAGGTGGGCGTGATGCAAGAGACGGTCGACGGTGGCGGTGGCCAAAGTTTTGGGCATCAGCTCGTCGAAACCGGAGGGGTGCAGGTTCGACGAGATGGCGATGGAGCGTCGTTCGTAGCCGGCGTCGACGAGGCAGTAGAGGCCCTCGGCGGCGTCAGGCCCGACGGCCAGGAGCCCAATGTCGTCGACGACAACCAAATCTGCTCGCAGTATCCGGCCGATGGCCCGGGTGACGCTGTCGTCGGCGCGGTGGCGGCGGACGAGGACCCCGAGGTTCTCGAGGCTGAACCAGGCGACGTGGCGGCCGGATTCGACTGCCGCCTGGCCGAGGGCTTCGAGGAACATCGTCTTGCCGGTGCCCGACGGCCCGCACACCACAAGGTTCTCCCGCCGGGCCACCCATTCCAGGCTCCGCAGGGCGGACTGGGTGGCGGCGGGGATCGACGACAGGGCCGGGTCCCAGGTGGCGAAGGACTTCCCGGTGGGGAAGGCGGCCGCCGTCCGGCGGGTGGCGAGACTGGAACGTTCCCGCCCCGCCAGTTCCTCGCCCAGCAACACCCGCAGCACCTCGGCGGGCTCCCAGCGTTGCGAGCGGGCGGTGGCGATCACGTCGGGGGCGGCCCGGCGGATGTGGGGGAGGCGCAGGCGGCGTAGCAGCGCTTCGATGTCGTCGGGCAGCGGCGGG
>JBOGGN010000066.1:0-18581 GCA_050744165.1 Acidimicrobiales bacterium
CCGCCACGATGCGCTTCCATCCCCCGGCTCGGGCTGCCGCCAACGCCGCCCGAACCTCGCTTGGGAGGTGGGCGTAGTCGTCGACAAAGGTGATCCCGGCTCTCTCACCACGAAACTCATAGCGCCGGGCCACTCCGCCGTAGCGGGCCAGAGCGCGCCGCACTGCCTCGACGTCGGCGCCGATCAACTTGGCGGCCACCAGGGCACCGCAGGCGTTTCGGACGTTGTGGACGCCCGGCACCACCAACTGAAAGTGGCCCAAGCTGGTGCTGCCATGGACGACCTCGAAGCGACTGCTGCTGCGGCCCGTGGACACCTCGACCGTCCGGTACTCGGCCTCCTTCTCGGTGCCGTAGGTGATCGCCCCGACCACCCGGCCCATCCGGGCGGCGACGGGGTCGTCGGAGCACACCACGGCGGTGACCGCCGTCGCTAGGAAGGTCTCGAACGCCGCTTCCATCTCAGTGACGCCGCCGTAGTAATCCAGGTGGTCCGGCTCCACGTTGGTGACCAGACCGATCTGGGGCCCCAAGGACAGGAATGTCCCGTCGCTCTCGTCGGCCTCCACAACCAGCCAGGCGCCGTTCCCCCAGGCCGCCCCCGATCCGACCTCGTTGATGTCGCCTCCGATGATGAACGACGGCCGGAGCCCGGCTTCTACCAGCATCAGCGCCAGCATCGAGGCGGTGGTGGTCTTCCCGTGCGTCCCCGCCACCGCCACCGATTCCCGAGTGGCAGCGATGGCCGCCAGCACCTCGGCGCGGCGGAGGACCGGGATGCCCCTGCGTTGGGCCTCTCGCACCTCCAGGTTGTTCGCAGGAATGGCGGTCGAGATGGCCACCACGTCGACGCCGTCCAGGTGGGACGGGTCGTGGCCGACCTGGGCGTCGACTCCGAGGGCGCCCAACCGCTCCAACTCGATCGTGGCCTTCAGATCGCTGCCGCTTACGTGCTGGCCCATCGAGGCGAGGACGGTGGCGACGGCGCTCATGCCCACCCCGCCGACGCCGACGACGTGGATGCGGTGCGGCCGGGTGAGGTCGAGCGGCGCGTCGCTCACGACCGGCTGACCCGCTCCACCAGCGCCGCTACCTCGGCCGCAGCCTCGGGATGCGCGGCTGACGCGGCGCCCCGGGTCATGGCGTCGCGGACCGCCTGCGGCATCAGCTCGTCCAGTTCCCGGGCCAGACGTTCCGCAGTGGCGTCGGCATCGGCGACGACGCGCGCTGCGCCGGCGTCGGCCAGGGCCCGGGCGTTGGCCGTCTGGTGGTCGTTCGGGGCACCCGGCAGGGGCACCAGCACCGAGGGGAGCCCGACCACCGCCAGCTCGGCCACCGTCGAGGCGCCGGCCCGGCACAGCGCCACGTCAGCCGCGGCATACGCCTGGTCCATACGGTCCTCGTACCGCACTTGGCGGTACAGCAAGCCTCCGTCGACCGGCTCGAACGGCTGCTCCTGAAGCTGGTCCCAGTCCCGGGTCCCTACCACGTGGTAGATGGCGATGCCGGACCGCGACCGCCAGCGGTCGGCGAGGCCCCGCACGGCCAGGTTGATCGTCCGGGCGCCGAGCGACCCCCCGAAGGCAAGGACGACCGTGTCGCCTGCCGGTAGCCCGAGCTCCCGCCGGGCCGCCTCGACGCCGGCCGGACCCCGATCGACGGCCAGCACCTCGGGCCGCACCGGGTTGCCAGTGAGCACCTCTCGGGGCAAGCCGGTGCCGGGGAACGACACCGCCGCCGCCCGGGCCACCCGGGCCGCGACCCGGTTGGCCGCACCGGGCGCCGCGTTCTGCTCGGCCACCACCATTGGCACGCGCAGCAGGGCGGCACCGAGAACCCCGGGAAAGCTGGCATAGCCGCCCACCGACACGATCACCGCCGGCCGCTGCCGAGCGACGAGCACCAGACCGCGCCATGCGGCGGCGGCCAGGCCGGCGGCAGCGCCGACGTTTGCCAGGCTGAGGCGGCGTTGCAGGCCCCGGCCGGGGAGAAGCGTGACCTGGAAGCCGGCTTCGGGAACCAGCCGCCCCTCCACACCGCGCCGGGCCCCGAGGAAGCGGATCGTCTCCGCCGAGTGGCCTTGAGCGACCAGCGCCTTGGCAATGGCGATGGCGGGCAGCACGTGGCCCGCGGTCCCACCCCCACAGATCAGAGCCCAGGTTCGCGTTGGCGCCGGATGGCGCGATTCGTCCGGCGGTGCCGTCGAGGCGGCGACCGTCACCGCCGCGTGCTGGTCAGGCGCCGTTCTGGTTCCCGGGGACGAAGTGACCGTATCGGCGCCAGATCACCCTCCCCGGGCCGCCGGGAATCACCCCGCCGCCGGGAATCACCCCGCCGCCCGGAATCACCCCGCCGCCCGGAATCATCCCGCCGCCCGGAATCATCCCGCCGCCCGGAATCACGGCGCCCCCCGTTCCCAGGCCGGGGCCGGTCCGCACCTCGAGGCCCGCCACTGCGGGAGGCGGTACGGATCGGCCGGACCGGAGCCAGGCCGCCGACACCGCCATGCCCATCCGGCCCCTCGGCGGCGTGCCCATGCCCGCGCCCGTGACCGCGACCAGCCGCAGGCTCAGTGGCCAACCCGGCACCAGCCGAGTCCGCAGCGGTGACCGTACGCGATGCCAATCCGCTCTGCTTGGCCACGTTGCAGCACATCCCGACGGCGCCCATTGCGATGATCAACGACGACCCACCGTAGGACACGAACGGCAACGGTACCCCGGTCACCGGGAGCAGCCCAACCACCGCACCGATGTTGACCACCGCCTGGCCCACTAACCAGGCCGTCGTCCCGGCCACCAGGATGGCGCCGAAACGGTCCTTGGCCCGGCACGCGATCCGAATCCCCACCACCGCCAGGGCCAGGAACAACCCTGCGATCGCGAGGCTCCCGAGCAGGCCCGTCTCCTCGCCGATGATGGCGTAGATGAAGTCGGTGTACTGGTTGGGCAGGTACCCGGTCGAGGCAGGGCTGGCTCCGAGCCCCATCCCCAACAGGTGACCCGAACCCAATGCCACCAGGCTCTGGGCCGACTGGTAACCGGCGGTGTTCGCCTTGGCGAAGGGGTGAAGGAAGGCGGTCATGCGCTGCCAGCGGTACGGCGACCAGCGGGCGGCCACGAAGGCCGCCATGCCGCCGGCCATCGAGAAGCAAGCCAGAGGCCGCAACGGCGAACCGGCCACGAACAACGCAGCGAGCACAATGCAGCCCAGGATGACGGTGGTCCCCATGTCGGGCTGGGCCATGATCAGCACTGCGAGCGCCCCGAAGGCAACCAGGACGGGGGTCATGCTGTATCGCCAGTCGCGGGCTCGATCGGCCCGGCGGTCCAGCACGTCGGCGGCGAAGAGGACCAAGGCCAGCTTCGCTAACTCCGACGGCTGCACCCGGATCATGGAGCCGAGCCCGATCCAACGGGCCGAGCCGCCTCCGGCAACACCGAACTGAGGCATCAACACCACCAGCAGTAGCAACAGGGACACCGCCATGCTGAGCTTGCCGAGCGGGCGCCACCGGTGGTAGTCGACCCGGTAGGTCACGAAGAACGCCACGCCCCCGACTCCGAGCCACATGGCCTGGCGCAGGAAGTAGTACCAAGGCGAGCCGTACTGCTTGATGCTCAATACCGACGAGGCGGACAGGACCATGACCAGCCCGATAAGGCACAGCACGGTCATCAGAGCCGCCAGCACCAGCCGGCAGTCCGACCCCGCCCGCCGGCCCTCGCCAGCCCGCAGTCGGTCGACCTCGGCCAAATGGGTGGCGTCCCGCAGATCGATCACACCCCGCTCCTCTCTTCTCCTTGACGGTCTTCTAAGTGCCGGTCTTCTAAGTGACGGTCTTCTAAGTGCCGGTCTTCTAAGTGCCGGTCTTCCAAGTGCCGGTCTTTCTCTGCTCGAGCCGCCGCCAGGGCCGCGAAGTCGTCGCCCCGCTGCGCATAGCTCCGGTACCAGTCGAAGGAGGCACAACCCGGCGACAGCAGCACGGAATCGCCAGCCAGCGCCGCCCGGCCGGCGGCGGCCACCGCCTCGGCCATCGATCGCGCTTTGATGACCCGAACCCGGCCCGCGAAGGCGGCTTCGAGTTCCGGGGCCGCCTCACCGATGGCCACCACCGCCCGCACCGGAGGAACGGCGCGAGCCAACACTCCGAGGTCGAGGCCCTTGTTGTGGCCGCCGGCGATCAACACCACGGAGTCGAAGCCGGCCACCGCCGCCAGCACTGACGCCGGGGTGGTCGCCTTCGAGTCGTCATACCAGCGGACGCCGCCCCCCTCCGCCACCAGCGACACCCGGTGGGGCAGGTTCTCGAACTGTAGGAGGGCGGCGCGGCACCCCTCTGGCGACGCGCCCGCGGCCAGGGCGGTGGCCGACGCGGCCAGGGCGTTCTCGACGTCGAAGGGCAGCGACCGCCGCAGCTCGTGGGCCGCCACCAGCTCCAAGCCGTCCGGCCCCCGCAGCATCCCCTTCCCGTCGACGAAGAAGTCGCCAGGGACACCGGTACCCGCAGCGAAGGTCACCCGGGTCACGCCAGGGTCGAGCTTGTGCTCCGGAGAAGCAGCGGCAGCGACAACACCGGGGTCGGACGCGTTGAGGACCGCAACGTCGCCCGCCCGTTGGGCGGCCCAGATCCGGGCCTTGGCGGCGGCGTAGTGGGCCATCGTCGGGTGCCAGTCGAGGTGGTCCTCGGCCAGGTTGAGCCAGCAGCTGACCGAGGGGTGGAACTCCTCAGTGAACTGCAGCTGGAACGACGACACCTCGACCACCAGCACCTCGACATCGAGGCCGGCGGCGTCGACGAAGGGAAGTCCGATGTTGCCGGCGGCCGCCGCCGTGCGGCCCGAGGCCACCAGCATGGCAGCCACCAGGCTGACCACGGTGGTCTTGCCGTTGGTGCCCGTGACCGCGACCAGCGCCGGGCGCCGACCGCCGAGCCCGCCGCCCCGGGCCGCCAGCCGCTCCCATCCCAGTTCCAGTTCCGAATGGACCGGCACGCCCGACTCTGCCGCCAGCCGGTAGACGGCGTGCCCCGGCGGGATGCCGGGGCTCGGAACCACCAGCCGGCACTCCGCCACCGCCGCCTCCAACATGGCCTCGTCGGGCCGGCCGAGGAACCGGGCCCCGATCGCGGCCGCGGCGTCGACCCGCTCCTGCGTGGGGTCGTCCTCGGCAATGACGACCTCGTCCCCCCGCTCCCGCAAGTAACGAGCCACCGAAAGCCCCGTCACCCGGAATCCGACCACCAGCACCGGCGCGGCGCTCACCCCTTGCCCCCATGCGCCAGGAAGTCGGTATAGAACAGCCCCAAGGCGACCGCGGTGGACATTCCCGCCAGGATCCAGAACCGCACGATAACGGTGGTCTCCGGCCAGCCCAGCAGTTCGAAGTGGTGGTGGATGGGCGCCATGCGGAAGATCCGCCGGTGGAACACGCGGTAGCTGAACACCTGGATGATCACCGAGAGCGTCTCGATCACGAACAGGCCGCCGATGATCGGCAGCAGCAGGTCGACGTTCTGCAGCAACGCCAAGCAGGCCAGAGCGGCCCCCAGCCCGAGGGACCCGGTGTCGCCCATGAAGATGTCGGCCGGCGCCGCGTTCCACCACAGGAAGCCGGCGCAGGCGCCGAGCATGGCGGCCGCCACCACCGCCTCGTCCAACGACGCTGGGTTGTGGTAAATGCTCAGGTGCTTGAACTGGTAAAAGCCGATCACGGTAAAGGCGGCGAAGCCGAACGCCGACGAACCGGCCGCCAGGCCGTCGAGGCCGTCGGTGAGGTTGACGGCGTTGGTGCAGCCCATGAAGACCAAGACCGCGAACAGGATCCACCCGATGTGGCCCAAGCTCAGATGGATGGGTCTGGCGCTGGTGTACGACAGGTGGGTGTCGACCTTGAGCCAGTAGACACAGGCGACGGCGAAGGCGAGGCCGATCAGCAGCTGCCCACCCGCCTTGGCCCGTTTGTTGAGGCCCAAGCTGCGCTGGCGGGTGATCTTGATCCAGTCGTCGGAGAAGCCGATCAGGGCCGCCCCGCCGATGGCGAGCATGGCGAGGAGGGCCCGCTCGGTGAACACCGACTTCGGGTTGGCATGCGCCGCCAGGTAGCCGAGGAGCGCCGCGACCATGATGGCCAGGCCCCCCATGGTCGGCGTCCCGGCCTTGGTGAAGTGTCCCTGAGGGCCGTCCTGGCGGATCTGCTGGCCGATGTGGTGGGTCCGCAGCCACCGGATCAGGAGCGGCGTGAGCAGAATGGCGACCAGCATCGCCGTGCCCGACGCCAGCAGGAGCTCGGTCACGAGCCTTCCACCGTCCAGCCAAGGCGTCCGAGCGCCCCGCGGGTCACCTCGGCGTCGTCGAACGGTCGCCGCTCGCCCCCGACTTCTTGGACCGCTTCGTGGCCCTTGCCCGCCACCAGCACCACGTCGCCCGGCCGGGCCGCGGCCAGCGCCTGCTCGATGGCGGTCGCCCGGTCGGCCTCGACGCAGAGCTCGCCCCGGCCGTTGGCTCCCGCCGCCACCTGCTCGATGATGGCCCCCGGGTCCTCGCTACGGGGATTGTCGGAGGTGAGCACCGCCAGATCGGCCCGCGCCGTGGCAACGGCCCCCATCAGCGGCCGCTTCTCGCGGTCCCGGTCACCGCCGGCCCCGAAGACCACGATGACCCGCCCGTCAGTCAGCTCCCGAGCCGCCTCCAGCGCCGCCGCCAGGCCGTCGGGGGTATGCGCGTAATCGACCAGCACGGTAAACGGCTGGCCGGCCCACACGGCCTCGAAACGGCCCCGCACGGATTCGACCGCTTCCAGCCCGGCGCCGATACACGCCCGGTCGATGCCCAGCGCCTCCGCCGTCGTGGCCGCAGCCAGGGCGTTGGCCACGTTGAACCGCCCGCCCAACCGCAGCCGCACCGCAACCCCCCGCCACTCGAAGCGGCTGCCCTCCGGGGTCAGAGTGAGGTGGTCGAGTTCCCGGATGGAAAAGGGCCGAACCTCGCCATTCCCGTCCCCCGGAGCCAAACCGGCGCCGATCCGGGCCAGGAGACGCTGCCCCCAGGGATCGTCCTCATTGACCACCGCCATCCTCGCCCGCCCCGGCCGAAACAACATCGCCTTGGCCTCGAAGTACTCCTCCATCGTGCCGTGATAGTCGAGGTGGTCCTGGGTGAGGTTGGTGAACACGGCGGCTGCGAAGGCGATGGCATCCACCCGGTGCTGGACCAGGGCGTGGGACGAGACCTCCATGGCCACCGCTTGTATACCCTCGGCTCGAAGCGCCGCCAGGCTGCGCTGCAGGGCGGGCGACTCAGGGGTGGTCCGGGCACCCGAGAGGGTCCCGATGGTGGCGGCCGCCTGGCCCGAGTGGCGGAAGATCGACTCCAGCAGGTGGGCGGTAGTGGTCTTGCCGTTGGTGCCGGTCACCCCGACGACCGTCATCGACTCCGAGGGTCGCCCCAGAAGCTCCGCGGCCACCGGCGCCGCGGCCAACCGGACGTCGTCGACCACGACCTGGGGCACTGTCACCTCGAGCGGCCGCTGGCACAAGAGAGCCACCGCCCCCTTCCGCACCGCCGTCCCGGCGAAGTCGTGACCGTCGAAATGGCGGCCCGCGATGCAACAAAACAGTGTCCCCGCGGCCACGGCCTCTGAGTCCATCGTGATCCCGGTGACCTCGGCTGCCGCCAGATCACCGACAACCTGGCGCACCGTCACCTCGGTTCCGGCCTCATGGCCCGAGGGCCCAGGACCAGTGACTTGGCGCCCGTCGCGACCCAGCGTCGCCGCCACGAGGGCGTCGAGCCGCAACGCCGGGCCCTCAGTGGCCCGCCGGACGCGTGGTGGTGGTGGCGCCGGCCCGGGTGGTGGTCGGGGGTTCGGTGGTCGATGGCGCTGCGGGTGATCCCTGCGGCGCCGTCGTTGGTGTGGTCATCCCCGGGTGCGTGGCCAAGGTGGTCGTCGTCGCCTGGGTGGACGCCGCCGGGTTGTGGGTCGGGGCCGCAGCCACGCTGGTCGGACCAACGGTCTCACCCGCCGCTTGGGCGGTTTGCGTCGTCGCCTGGGGAACCCCGGGCGCAGGCACCGGAGCGGCCCCCGGCGGGATCCGGAAGTCACGCAGGGCGTCGCCGGCGATGGCGGAGAAGGTGGGTGCCGCCGCCACGGCGCCGAACAGGGGGGTCTGGTCGATGACGACGATGGTGGTCAGTTGCGGGTGACCGGCCGGCACGAAGCCCGCGAAACTGGAGGCATAGACCCCCGCCTGGTACCCCCTGGCGCCAGGCAGGGGGACCAGCGCGGTGCCGGTCTTGCCGGCCACTGCATACCCCGGCACCGACGCCGAGGCGCCCGTGCCAACTCGGATCACCTCGCCGAGCATGGTGTTCATTTCGGCCGCCACCTGCGGCGACACCACCTGGCGTTGCGGCGATGGCGGCGTGCGGTGCTGCTGGCCGTTGGTGTCGACCGTGGCCGCCACCAGCTTGGGCGCCACGTAGACGCCGCCGTTGGCGATGGTGTTGTAGGCGGCGAGCATCTGGATCGCCGTCACCGCGACTCCCTGTCCGACCGCGATGGTGGCCAGGGACGTCCCGGACCAGTTGTTGAGGCTCGGCACCAGGCCCGCCGACTCCCCGGGGAAGCCGACACCGGTGGCCTTGCCGTACCCATAGCTCGCCAGCGCCTGGTCCAGTCGCTCCGGCCCGAGTCGCTGGGCGATGGTGATAGTCCCGACGTTGGAAGAGTTGGCGAGGATGTCGGTGACGCTCCAGTGCTCAACGGGATGGCTTTCGGCGTCGTGGAACGTCGTGTCTGCCACCTGGAGCGTATCGGGGACGGAGAAGTCGTCGGAGGGGATCAGCACCCCGTCCTGCAAGGCCTCGGAGATGGTCACCAGCTTGCTCATGGAACCGGGCTCGAACACCGTCGTGAACGGGTCCGACGAGCTCGTCGGCATCGGCGAGCAGGCGGTGCCGGCACCGCCGGCACCGCCGGCCGTGGTTGGGTCGCAGGCCTTGCCCGGCGAGGACTGATTGCTCAGGCTGGCGACGGCGAGCAACTCGCCGGTGCTGGTGTCCATGACCGCCGCCATGCCGCTCTGGGCTTTGGCCGAGGTAATGGCGCCGGCCAACGCCTGCTCGGTCTGGGCCTGCAACGGCTCGTCGATGGTGAGCACCACGTCCTGACCGTTGACCGCCGGCTGGAACTCTTGCAGCCCGCCGGGGATGGGATTGCCGTTGGGATCGACTTGCTGGATCCGGGTTCCGTCCTGGCCGGAAAGCGTCTTCTGGTACTCGGCCTCAAGGCCCGACAACCCAGTTCCGTCGGTCCCGACGGTCCCGATCAGTGGCGACGCCACGCTGCCCGCGGGATCGAAGCGCTTCGCTTCGGGCTCGGTATACACGCCGACCAGCTTCAGCGCCGTCACCTTGGCCGCCTCGGCGTCGGGAATGGTCCGGGCGAGGTAGACGAACTGGGTGGGCTGGCTGAGCTCGGCCACCAGCGTCGGCTGGTCGACGCCGAGCACGGGGGCTAACGCGGCGGCAGCAACCAGCGGGTCGCGGACCTGGGCCGGGTCGGCCCAGACGGTCTGCTGGGGAATCGACACCGCCAACTCGTTGCCCTGCCGGTCGAAGATCGTGCCCCGCTGCCCGGCCAGCTTCTCGATCCGCGTCCGCTCCGCCAGGCCGACCTTCAGCAGGTGGTTGGCAGAGACCCCCTGGATGGCCACCAGCCGTACCGCGATGAGGACGAAGACCCCGGTCATGGCCAGCAGCGCCAGCCCCATCCGGCGTCCGCGCGGCGGTGTCGGGACCGGCGCGCGAGGTCCGCGGCTCACCGGCCAATGCCGCGGCGCGCGGGGAGGCGGCGACGACGCCGACGCCATCATCCCGGCGTGACGTGGGCGCTTGGTAGCCGCGGACCGGGGACCGGCGTCCCGCCCGCGACGCCGGCGATTGGTACGGGCGGACCGGGAATCGACTTCCCCCCCGCGACGCCGGGGAGTGGTAGCCGCAGACAGGTACCCCTCCTCCGTCTTCGCCGGCTGGCCGGCGGGGCCGCGACGCTGCGGCCGCGGGCTCGACTCTGCTAGCCGCCGGGCTCCGGCTCGCCGGACCCGCGCCGGCCCAAACCCTTTCCCAGCTGAGGAACGCGGCACCCGAGATCGGCTGGTTCCCGGCGACGCTGGAAGGAGAACCTCCCACTCCTCCCAAGGTCCCTCGTCACGTCGGAGTGGGAGCAGCGTCCGCTGGCGTAACCGCCCGCCGCGCCGCAGCCCGACTCGGGTCGGCTGCGCCGGGCGCGGTAGCCGGGTGGCAGATCGTTTCGATTCCGGCATCTCGACTGGCGACGCTTCTCTCGCCCGAGGAGCAGGCGCCTCCGATGGGCGCCGCCCCGCCGCCGCCGGCCGGGCGCGCTCGGGACGCCCAGCGTGATGCGGGAGCGCCCTCGGAGACTTCGCCTGGGCTGGCGGCTCAGGCTTGCGCCGAGCTGGCCGACCTGCCGCCTGGGTTGGTGGCACCGGTCGTGGGGACACGTGGCGCGGGGAGGCGGGAGCCGGCTTTCTCGGCATGGCCGGGGGATACCCGAGGTTCCACAAGGGGTCGGCGTCGGGGTGCCTCCGAGAGGCGGGAGCCGAGGGGGACTGGCCATTTTCCAACCTGGGTTCTTCGGGCGCCGTCGGTGGCCTCTCCTCGGCGGCCTCCCGGCGGGGGAGCTGACGGCGGCCCGCCGGTGTGTTTCTCACGCGCCGGCCGCCAGATGGGGCTTGATTGTCGACCAGTCGGCGGGCGGGGTGGCAGCACTCGGGCCACTCGTTGCGGCCGCGGCGCCGCCTGGGGTCATGTAGGTGACCGACGACGGTGCCGCCATGTGCAGCTGGTCTTCGGCGATGCCGAGTATCCGCGCCGGCGACGACAGCTGGTCGACCTGCAGCCGGAGCTGCTGGTACTGGGTCTGGGCGGTGTCGGCCCTGGTCTTGAGGGCATCCAGTCGGACCTGGTTCTGGGCCAGCACGACATGCATCCACACGGCCGCCGACAGCAACGCGATGACGAACGCGGTGACGACCCCGGCGCCGATGCGCAGCCAGCGGCGGCGGCGGATGGCCGCCAGCTCCTCCTCCCCCACCAGGCGGAGGTGGCGTGGGGCTTCTGGCGCCTTGACGTCGGTGGTGCGGGCCGGCCGCCGCGGTGCGGGCGCGGCGGCAGTGGCAAGTTCGGGTGCGCTCATTACTCGGGTACCTCGGGGAATCGAGTGGGCTGGGGTGCCAGGCGCTCGACGGCCCGGAGACGGGCGCTTTCCGAGCGGGGGTTGGCTGCGATCTCAGCGGCGGTGGCCTTGCGAGCCCCCCGGGTCAAGAGCCGCACGGTCGGAGTGGCCCCGCACTGACACGGCAGTCCTGGGGGGCAGGTGCAGCCGCCGGTCGCGGCGTAGGTGAATCGTTGCTTGACAAGGCGGTCCTCGCCCGAGTGGTAGGCGAGCACGACGCAGCGAGCACCCGGCGCCAGCCAGTCGATGGCCGCGTCGAGGGCCACGGGCAGGACGTCCAACTCCTGGTTGACAGCGATCCGCAGGCCCTGGAAAACACGCCGCGCCGGGTGGCCACCACGTCGCCGGGCGGCGGCCGGAATGGCCGTACGCACGACCTCGGCCAACTGCGCCGTCGACGTCAGGGGGCGGGCGGCGATGATGGCCCGCGCCACCCGGACCGCGAACCGGCTCTCGCCGTTGTCGGCGAGCAGGCGCGTCAACTGGCGTTCGGTCATGGTGTTGACCAGGTCGGCGGCGGTCACGGTGTCCTGATCGCTCATCCTCATGTCAAGGGGGCCGTCGGCGCGGTAGGTGAACCCTCGTTCGGGTCGGTCCAGCTGGGGCGAGCTCACTCCGAGGTCGAACAGGGCAGCGGAGAGCGTGGCGACCCCGGCCCCCTCGAGGACCTCGCCGAGGTGGTCGAACCGGGCGCGGTGCACTTGTGCCCGGGCGCCGAAACGGCCGAGCGCCCGTCGAGCGGCGGCCACGGCGTCGCGGTCGCGATCGAGGCCGATCAAGCGCAGGTCGAGACGGGCGTCGAGGATGGCGACGGCATGACCGGCGCCGCCCACGGTGGCGTCGAGGACGACTCCTTCGGGCACCGACGCCAGCAGCGCCAGAACCTCTTCCAGCATGACGGGCACGTGAACAAAGCCGTCGCGGGTGATGCCCGGTGGCGGGTCGGGGCGAAGCGAGTCGTGCACGGGATCGGTATCGTCGTTCCAGCTCATCTGCAGCCCCACGGCTGGCTTGCCGTCGGGATTTCTCCCCGATCGACCAAGAGGGAAGCGGGCGGAGAAGGGGACTTCCATCTCGCCAGCCGGGGGGCTGCACATGAGCCGGGATGTCACGATGCGGTGTCGATCTCGTCGTCTGGGTCGCGGGCAATTTGGGCCTCGGCCGACTGAACGCGACGGGCCCAGACGACCGGATTCCACAACTCCACCCGGTTGATGGCACCGGTCACCATCACCAGGCTCTCGGGGTCCAGCCGTGCGAACTGGCGGAGGGAGGGAGGGATGGCCATGCGGCCCTGCTTGTCGATCTCCACCTCGGTCGAGCCGGAGGCCCAGACACGGGCCCGGTTCAGCTCGGACTGACCCTGGCCTTGCAGTGCCTCGTGCTCGGCCAGTTGTTTGTCGAACTCCTCCTCCGTCCACAGGGCAAGACACCGATCCTCGTGCTGGGAAAGGAAGGCCCGGGGCATGAAGTCGTTGCGGAACCGCGCCGGCAGGATGACGCGCCCCTTGATGTCCAAGGAGTGCTCGTACTTGCCAAAGAAGCGAGGCGCCACTCGAAGCTCGTTTCATCCCTCAGTGGCATCGGGGCCCTCCCCTTCTCACCACTTCATGTATTAAAGCCTCCCCTTTGCCCCACAGTCAACCCCCAACCTCGTTCGGCGGGGCAAATCGCAGCCTGAGTACGGTGTTGCGATCGCTGGCGTCGTCTTTGTGAACCCCCAGGCAGGTGGTGGCCGTCACTCCGCAGACGACCTACGCCGCCGGTTCGCGCCGGTCGCGGCAATCGAGGAGTGTGCCCCGGACCGCCTGGCCGAGGCCGTCGGGCGCGCCGTCGAGGGCGGGGCGGCGTTCGTCGGGGTGGCGGGCGGCGACGGCACGATCCGCGGCGGGGTCGAGGCGCTGCGCGGGCACCAGGTTCCGTTAGTCCCGGTGCCCGCGGGCACCCGCAACCATTTCGCCCGCCAACTGGGTATTTCTGATTTCGATGCCGCCAAAGTCGCCATGTCGGACCGGTCGGGCCGGGTAGAGGCCGTCGACGTCGGCGAGGTGAACGGGCGGTCGTTCATCAACAACGCGGCGCTCGGGCTGTACCCAGAGTTGGTCGACCGGCGCGAGCGTTTCCAGAAGCGAGGGTTGCCCAAGGGGCTTGCCCAGCAGATAGCCAACCTCATCGTCCTGGCCCGGGGCCACCGCTTGACGGTGCGGATGGACGGCGTGGCCTACCGGACGTGGCTGGTGTTCGTCGGCAACGGCCACTACGGCGACAACCTGTTCGACCTGACCTCGCGCGACACCTTGAACCAGCACGTCCTCGACGTCCGCCTGCTCCGAGGCGATCGCCGCTTGGCCCGGCTACGGGTCCTCGGGGCGGCGCTCTTCGGGCGACTGACTTGCTCGCCCCTCCTCGTGCGCGAACTGTGCTCGGAGGTCACCTTCGACCTCGACGGCGGCCAGGTCGAGGTGGCCTTGGACGGCGAGGTGACGACGCTGGCCTCGCCCTTGCATTACTGCTCGCGGGCCGGCGAGTTACGGGTTCTCATTCCGGGGGACGAGCAGTCACCCAAGCCACATGTGTTGCGGCTGTCGGGGCTGAACGGCGATCATTTCACCGGCTGACCGCCGAGGAGAGCCGGGCCACAAAGGCGTCTGTTAGTTGGTCGACCGTCCGCTCACCGACGCCATGGGCCACATTTGCCAGCGTTTGTGCTCCTTCGGCGCGCATTGCGTCGTTCAAATCGAGAATGTCCATCATTTGTTGCGGTTGCCACCTGATGGGGACGGCGCATTGGAAATGGGCCCCGGATCGGGTACGACGCTGGGCCATTCCCACGACCTTGGCGCCGGTGATGGCGACCTCGCCGGGACCTCGACCCGCAAAGCACACCCGGTCGGACCAAGGCGTTCGGACCAAGCCGCGGCGCCACACCTCGGCACCGCAGACACCCACCGATGCCAGTGCGGCCGCCCAGACCTCGCCGAGCCACCAGAAGGCCCGCCCCACATCGTCGGACCAGTACGGATCGCCCTTGGGGATCACCACGTCAAGCCAGAGCACCTGGCCCGGCCCCACCAGAACGGCGCCGCCACCGCTGCCGCGGCGGGCGACGGCCAAACCAGCGGCAGCCACACGGGCGCCATCGAGATGCGATTCGGGTTGGGTGCTGCCAAGCACCACCGCCGTCTCGGTGGGGAGGAGCACGCGCACCGCTCGCTCGCTCAGGTCCAACGGTCCGAGCAGTGACGCTACGGGTCCGCTGATGCGGTCAACACGCCACGGCCGGTTCAAGCAGACAGCGACTCGGCCGGACTGGACCCCGAGACGAGCAGGTACGGCTCCCAGTCGGGGTGGACGGCGCCGGTGGCGACCAGAATCCAGGTCCGCTCACGAGGCACTGACGGCTTGCGGCGCAGCTTCATCCCGCTGTCCTCCAACATCCGGTCCCGCTTGCGAGAATTGCACAGCCGACAGGCGGCGACCACGTTGTCCCAGGCATGGGGACCACCCTTGGAGCGGGGAATGACGTGGTCGATGTTTTCGGCCGCGGACCCGCAGTACTGACAGCGGTGGCCGTCGCGGGCGAATACGGCTCGCCGGTTGAGCGCAATGCGCGCCTGGTACGGCACCCGGACGTAATGGGCCAGGCGCACCACCGACGGCTCTGCGTAGGTGGTGCGCTCCGAATGGAAATAGCGGCCGGTCACGTGGAGCAACTCAGCCTTCTCGTCGAGCACCAAGAGCAGGGCGCGGCGAGTGGAGACAACACAGAGCGGCTCGTAGCTGGCGTTAAGGACGAGCGCTCGGGACACCGATTGCCTACCTTCGCCGCAGCCTTCGCCTGTCCCCAGCCAGCCCGCTGCCTCGGCCTTGGGGCCGTGGCCGCGTGAAGCCGGCTGCTGGTAGGTCTGGTGGCACGGCGGCGACTGTAGCGCGGCTCCGAAGCGCCTACGGGGACAAAAAACTGCCCGCCTGCACCCGGTTACAGGGCACGCATACGCCGGCACCATTCGAGATAGGCGACGACGTCGGTCCCCGGAGGACGGGCGCCTGGATCGCCGTACGCGGTTTGCATGCGAAAACGCAGGTAGTCCCCATCGGGCACAGGCAAGGGCGGCCAGCGCCGCCACCATCGGGGCGGCGCCAGACGCCACAACTCGACGACCGCCGTCGGCCACAGCCCGGGGCGGCGCAGCAACGGCATGGCGCTCGCCCACCACGATCGTCCCGTCACCGTCGCCGCCTGAGAACCCAGTCGGAGCCCGAGCCGCCACGGGAGTCGTTCACGCCAGCATCCGTAGCGCCCGCCTGGCGACCGCGGCCGCCCCGACCAATGGCCCGTCGGCCCCGAGCCCGCCGGGCCGGATCTGGGTTCCCCGGGAGAAATCCAGGCACGCCAGCCGGTCGACTTCGGCCTGTGCCGCCTCGAAAAAGGGGGCCCCGAAGCCAAGGGCGACCGACCCGGCCACCACCGCCAACTGGAGGTCGAGCAGGTTGGCAACCGACGCCACCGCTTGGCCGACCAGCCGACCGATGCGGGCAACCACCAGAGGGCCGGCTTCGGCCGCGGGAGCGCCGGTCATGGCTGCGATGGCGAGTCCAGACGCCTCGGCCTCAAGGCAGCCGAAGCCGCCGCAGCCGCAACGGCGGCCGCCGGGCACCACGACCAGATGCCCGATGTGACCGGCGTTGCCGCCGGCCCCGTCGAGAAGTCGGCCGCCGAGCACGACGCCGCCCCCGACGCCGGTGGAAACCACCATGGCCAGATAGTCGTATACCTGATGTGCCGCACCGCACCAGCCTTCCCCGAGGGCCAAGGCCTTGGCGTCGTTGTCAACCGTGGTTGGAAGCCCCGTGAGCGACGCCAGCCGCCGGCGCAGGGGGAAGTCCCGCCAGCCGGGAATGTTCAACGGCGAGATCAACTCACCATGGTCCCGCATGGGTCCACCGACGCCGACGCCGCACGCTCTGGCATCGGCTACCGGGGCGGTCTCGACGAGCGCGGCCAGCGTGGACCACAGCGCCGAGGCCCCGGCACCGGCTGGCGTGGGAGTCGCAGACCGCCAACCCACGGTGCCGTCGTCGTCGACGAGGGCGACGGCCATCTTGGTGCCACCGATGTCCACGGCCAGCACGTTCACGCCGACAGACGGTACGCCGGAGGGGGCCGGCCTTGGCAAATGGCAATCGGGCAGTACTCTTCAGGAAGCCGGCGTGTCGGGGAGGCAGCCTTGGTAGTGAGACAGCGGGCGGTGGTGCCCGGCTTTGCCGACCTGTTCGAGGCCGCTGTCGACAACGTCAGCCGTGTCATCCAGGGCAAGGAACAAGCCATCCGCCTTGCGCTGGTCTGCCTCTTCGCCGAGGGCCACCTGCTGATCGAGGACGTGCCCGGAGTGGGTAAGACGAGCTTGGCCAAGGCCCTCGCCCGTTCCCTCGACTGCGAGTGGCACCGCATACAGTTCACGCCCGACCTGCTGCCCTCCGATGTCACCGGGGTGACGGTGTACAACCGCCAGACCGGCGCCTTCACGTTCCGGCCGGGAGGCATTTTTGCCAACGTCGTCCTCGGCGACGAGATCAACCGGGCATCGCCGAAGACCCAGGCCGCGCTCCTCGAGGCCATGGAGGAGCGCCAGGTGACGGTGGACAGCATCACCTACCGGCTGCCGGCACCGTTCATGGTGATCGCCACGCAGAACCCGGCCGAGCACGAGGGGACCTACCCGCTGCCGGAAAGCCAGCTCGACCGTTTCCTGCTCCGCATCCGGATGGGCTATCCCGACCGGGCAGCTGAGATCGACATGCTGGACACCCACGCCTCGGGCGGCAACGTCGAAACGTTGACTCCCGTGCTCTCCCCCGCCGACGTCGAGATGATGGTCGAGGCGACCAAGGCGGTCCACGTGGCCCCGGCACTGAAGGGCTACATCGTCGACCTCGCCGCCGCCACCCGCCGCCACGGAGCGCTCATCCTCGGCATGTCACCGCGGGCGGCGCTCGCCTTGCAGCGGGCATCGCGCGCCCACGCCGCGTCCCGAGGCCGCGAGTACGTGATCCCCGACGACATCAAGGCGTTGGTGGGGCCCGTCCTCGAGCATCGCCTGGCGCTCTCCGCCGATGGCCAACTTTCGGGCAATCGGTCGTCGGAGATCCTCGCCGAGGTGCTTTCGTCGGTACCGGTCCCCGCCGGCCGCGCCTAGCTGGGTCGGGTGGACGCCACCCTTACGCGCCGGGGTTGGGCGTTGCTCGGCGCCGCCCTCGCATTGGTGGCCGCCGGGCGGTTGCTCGGTATCCCCGAGCTGTTCGTCATCGCCGTGGTCGCCGTCGCCCTGGCGGCGGGGGCACTGGTGTACGTCCGCTACGCCCATTGGGACCTGGAAGCCACCCGCGACATTCGCCCCCCCCAGCTCCACGCCGGTGGCAACGGCCGGGTGGAGCTCTCGGTTCGCAATCGGGGCGACCGCCGCTCACCGGTCTTATGGGCCCGTGACCCCTTCGACGACGGGCGTCGCTGGGCCCGCTTCCACATCGCCCCCCTGCGGCCCGGCGAGCGGGTGCGCGCCGCTTACCGGCTCCCAACCGCGGAGCGGGGGATTTTCCCCCTCGGTCCCCTCACCGTCGGCCTGACCGACCCCTTCGGCCTGGCATCGGCGTCCCGCGAGGCGGCACCCGCCGCCACCTTGGTGGTGTACCCGCGGGTAGACGCCGTCCTGCCGCTGGCCCAAGCCTTGGGGGCGGACCCCACCGGATCGAGCGGCCAGCCCTCGGTCAACTTCGGGGGCGAGGACTTCTACGCCCTTCGGGAATACCAGACCGGCGACGACCTGCGGCGGGTGCACTGGCCGTCATCGGCCCGACTTGACGAGCTGATGATCCGCCAGGACGAGCTGCCGTGGGTGGGGCGACTTACGGTGCTTGTCGACATGCGGTCGGGTCAGCACAACCCGGAGTCGCTGGAGTTGGCGCTGTCGGCCGCGGCGAGCATTGTCACCGCCGGAAGCAGGGCCGGGCGGCAGGTACGACTGGTGACCACCGACGGCCTGGACACTGGGTTCGCCACCGGCCACGCCCAGCTGGCGACGATCCTTTTCCGCCTGGCGGCTGCCAAGGCGGGCCGGAGCACCAACCTCTCCGTGGGCCTGTCGGTGCTCGAACGGGGCGGAACCAGCGGCGGGGTGGCCGTGGTAACCACCGCTGCCGCCACCGACGAGGACCGAATCGCCCTGCGCCGGCTACCGTCTCGCTTCGGGTCAGTGGCGGTCGTGGTCTTTGAGCGCTCGGCGTGGGATCCGGCGGCGCCCGCCGGCGGGCCGCCCTTGAGCCTTGGGC
>JBOGGN010000067.1:0-8213 GCA_050744165.1 Acidimicrobiales bacterium
CCCTTGAGCCTTGGGCGAGGACGGGTGGTCCGCGTCGGCGCCGGACGCCCGTTCCCGGCGGCATGGAACGCCGTCGCCGGCGGAGGATCGGACGGTTTTCGGGCCTCCGGAGCCTGGCCTGCCCCGACACGGCCACCGTTGGCTTCGGTACCGAGGGAGCCAGGAAACCAGTGATCGCCCCAACCGGCATCCCCATCCGCCCGCCTGCCGACCGTGGGTCAGTGCCCGCGGGGCGAGCCCCAAGAAGTCCCGGCGTCCCGGTGGGCGGCGGCGGCGCGAGCGGAGGCGGTGCGGCGGGAGGCGGACCATCGGCGACGTTGGCCGGCCGGGGCGACGCCCTCGCCACCGTCGCCCTGGTGACCCTGACGCTCGCCTCGGTGTACAGCCTCACGCGGTTGTTCTCAGGGCATTCCTTTGCCGGGCCGGTACTGGTGGTGGCATTGGGAGGCCACGCCGTTGGCTGGCTGACTCGCCGCCTTGGATGGCCTCCGGCCGTTGCCAGCGTGGCGTCCGCGTTTGCACTGATCCTGCTGGTGTCCTGGGCGGTCCTGCCGGGATCGACAACCTTCGGGCTACCACTGGCGGGGACCCTGCACGCCGCCGGGCGGTCGTTCCACGAGGCCACAACCGACTTCCACCGGGTCACCGCGCCGGCACCGGTCACCCAGGGCTTCGTGTTGGTGACGGCCTGTGGCGTCGGCGTCCTGGCGGTGCTCGCCGACTGGGCGGCGTTCCGGATGCGGGCGACCCTCGAGGCGACGGTGCCGTCCTTCGCCATCTTCGTGTTCTGCGCCGCCATCGGCAGTCACAGCCACCGCAGCGAGGCGGTGATCCTCGAAGTGGCGGCCCTCTTGGCCTTCGTCCTGGTCCACCAGGCGACCCTTGACCAGGAGACCTCGGCGTGGTTCGCCAACCGGAGCCAGGGGGCGCTGCGCCACGCCGCCACCACCGGGTCGATCCTCGGGCTGGCGGCGCTCGTCATCGCCTTGAACCTCGGTTTCCGCCTTCCCGGGGCGTCGCAGAAGGGGCTCGTCATTTGGCGGGCGTCGCAGGGCGGTTCGGGCACCCGCAACACCGAGAGCCCGCTCGTCAACCTCCAGGGGCGGCTCCAGAATCCCAGCTCCTCGCCGGTGTTCACCGTAGTGAGCAGCCAGCCGGAGTACTGGCGCCAGACGGCCCTCGACAACTTCGACGGGGTGAACTGGAACGCCCTCAGCACCTATCACTCCGTCGGCTCCAAGCTGGGCGAAGGCAGCACCCCCACCGTCGGCGGCGCCACGGTCACCCAGCGGTTCTCCATCACCAACCTGAACTCGCCCTGGCTGCCCGCCGCCTATCGGCCTGTCTCCCTGAGCGGGATCAAAGGGGTCACCTGGGACGACCAGTCGGGAAGCCTGATCTCGCAGAACAACTCTCTCTCGGGAGACAACTACGACGTCACTTCCGTCGTGAGCACCGGAAGCGCCCAGGTGGCCGAGCTCCGAGCGGCCTCGCCGCCTGACGCGGGCACCGACGCCCGCTACTTGCAGCTGCCGGCCATCAACCCCCAGGTACAGAAGCTGGCACAGGAGATCGTGGCCGGGAAGACCACCGAGTACGACAAGGCCCTGGCCATCCAGGACTACCTTCGAAACCCGCAGCTGTTCACCTACAACCTGGCCTACAACTACCAGGGCCCGGATCCGCTGGCGTATTTCCTGCTGGTCGCCCGCAATGGCTACTGCCAGCAGTTCGCCGGCTCGTTCGCGGTGCTGGCCCGCCTCGCGGGGATCCCAACCCGCCTGGGGGTCGGCTGGACGTGGGGCACCCAGGTCGGCCAGGACACCTACCAGGTCACCGACGCTCAGGCGCACACCTGGCCGGAGGTGTACTTCACCGGCATCGGCTGGGTGCCCTTCGAGCCCACACCTGGCCGCGGCATCCCGGGTGGCCAGAACTACACCGGGGAGGCGCCGGCGGAGTCGGCCGCTCTCGGCGCCGGCTCCACCTCGGCGACCACGCTGGTGCCCACGACCTCGACCAGCGTCGACTCCGGGACCCGACCCCCGGCGCGCCGTGCCCCGATCGGGGGGACCAAGTCGGCGACGGCTCACCATCACGGTGGGGTCCTCGCCCTCCTGCTCTGGCTGGGCGGGATCGTGGCCGGCCTGGCGCTGATAGCGGCATGCTTCCTGGCCGTGCGGTGGTTGCAGAGCGTGGCCGTCCGCGACCGGCTGGTGCACCACGCCGCCGAGCTCGAGACGCCCGGTTCCGCCACTACCGAGGACCGCTTCGCCAACTTCCGCCGGCTGTGGGCGGCAGGCGAGTCGTCGCGACCCCGGACCGCTTTCCGGCGCCTGATGGCCATCGCCACCTTTGGGTGGATCCTGCCGCTCTTGCCCTTGCGGTCGCGAAAGCGGCGCCGAGCCGGGGGGACGGCGCCGGAGGTCGTGGCGCGAGCCGAGCTGCTCGTGATCTGGGGTCAGGCGGTGGACCTCCTTGCCTGGTGGGGCGTCCGGCGGCGGCCGTCGGAGACCTACCGGGAACTGGGCCACCGTGCCGCCCTGGAGCTGCGAGGCCCGCTGAACGAGGGTGACGACGCTGTCCACGCCCTGCTCCGCCTGGCGGAGGCCGGGGCCAAGGCGGAGTTCGGCTACGGGTCGATCAGCGCCGAGGAGGTCGAGGCGGCCGCTGCCTGGCTGGCTCTGTTGAAGGCGTCGTTGCTGGCATCGGCCAGTGGCGCTCAGCGGCTTCGGCTGGCTGTGGACCCGCGGCTATCCGTCAAGGTCCGGAGCTAGTTCGCCTTCGTCGTCGTCCAACTCGACCGCCGGCTAGAAGCCCTGGGTCAGCTGCCGTCGCGTTTGAAGCGTTCCCGCAGCTTGCGGCGGGTGTCCCCGAGGATGTCCCCCATGTTGTGGGACCGCCACTGCTCGGTCATCTGCTGCCACCCGGCGCGGCCCATCTTGCGAACGTTCTCAATGACGACGATGGCGCACAGGAGCATGACGACGAACCCGAAGGCGCCCAGCGCCACGCTGGAGGCGAAGGAGACGACGAGGATGACCAGGCCGGCGACAAAACCGAGAGCGCCCCACTTGCAGTTGCGCCCCAGGGAGCGGTACAGCGTCGAACTCTCGATGGACTTGGCGTACGCGGGATCGTTCTCGTAGAAGCGACGCTCAATTTCGTGGAGGATGCGCTGTTCGTCTTCTGAAAGCGGCACCGCTCAACCCCTCCGCACTCGCCATCTCAGGTCATGATCCGTGTCCTGCGCAACCTCCACGCTACATCAACCGACCGCGATCTGATAGGGCAAGCGCACCTGTTTCCGGTCGTCAAGGATCGGACCTGCGACCCGCCTCGGGACCGGTCTCGGGACCGCGTTCGACACCGCCCTCGGGACCGCCATCGGGACCCCATTGGCTGTCGCCGCGGCGCTTGATGCGCAGGCCTTAGCTGTCGAGGAGGACAGCCGGTCCCACCGCCTTCGGGCCGAATCGAGCGCGAACCAGGTCCACGGCCTTCGATGCCGCCGACCCGGCCGCCTCGGACCCGGGGAGCGCGCCACGCGCAGCCGGCTGGGACCCGGGAAGCGCGCCACGCGCGGCCGGCTGAGACCCCGCCGGTGCCGCGGTCGTGAGTGCCAAGGCGAGCTGCGTCGGAGCGTCACGAACCAGGTTGGCGACCGAGATGCCGAGCAAGCGGACGCCGCCGTCGAGCGGAACCTGATCCAACAGTGACTGCGCCGCCTGGGCGATGGCGGCGGCGGTGTCGATCCCGGCAACGGAGGTCTGGGACCGGGTGATGGTCGTGAAGTCGCCGTAGCGCAGCTTCAGCGTCACGGTGCGGCCCACCAAGGCGGCGGCCCGGAGCCGGCTGGCCACCGAGTCGGACATACGCACGATCTCCCGGTGGAGATCCCCCCGGTCGTGGCGATCCCACGGGTAGGTCTCCTCATGACCGATCGACTGGACGGCCCGATCAGGTTCCACCGGTCGGTAGTCGCGGGCCCACGCCAGGTCGTGTAACTGTTGGCCGTTCGCAGGACCCACCAGGCTGCGCAGCGTCTCGAGCGGGAGGCGGGCCAAGTCGCCAACGGTCGCGACGCCGAGTTGGCGCAACCGGCCCGCGGTAACGGGGCCGACGCCCCAGAGGGCCTCCATTGGCTTCTCATGCAGGAACCGCAGCTCCTCCGCGGGCTCGACCACGACCACCCCGGCGCCGGGGGCGATGCCGTCGACGCTGGCCTTGGGCTTGGCGGCTTCCGACGCCAGCTTGGCCACCAACTTGCTGGACGCCACCCCGACCGACGCCGACAGCCCCAACTCGGTGTGCACTCGTTCCCGTAGCTGCCAACCGATGGCGGCCCCATCGCCGAAAAGCTGGTGAGCGCCGGTCACGTCGAGAAACGCCTCGTCCAGTGCAATTCCCTCCACCAGGGGGGTCACGTCGTGGAAGATCTGGTGGATCTGCTTGCTGACCTCGGCGTAGCGGTCGTGGCGCCCAGGCACGAAGACGGCATCGGGGCACAGCCGCCGGGCCACGGAGGAGGGCATGGCGGATCGGACACCGAAACGCCGGGCCTCGTAGCTGGCCGCCGCCACCACCCCTCGCCGACCGGCGCCACCGACGATGACCGGACGGCCTGCGAGCGACGGGTCTTCCAGGATCTCGACGGCGGCGAAGAATGCGTCCATGTCGACATGGAGAATCGTCGCCACCGATCGATCAGTGCCCCTCGCTCCCGCGACGAGCGACCCGGTCGCGTAGCCCCCACCAGGTGACCAGGGCCAGCGCCTCGACGACGATGCGCGTCGACATCTTGGAGCGGCCCTGCACCCGTTCGGAGAACCGGATCGGCACCTCGGCAATGGTGCCACCGAGGCCGACGATCCGATAGGCCATCTCGACCTGGAAGCCGTAGCCCTCAGCCCGGACCGCTCCGAGGTCGATCTTCGACAACACCGACGCCCGATAGGCACGGAAACCGGAGGTGGCATCGTGCACCGGTAGCCGCAGCGCCCAGGCGGCATAGCGGTTGCCCTCTCGGGACAGCAGGCGTCGGTGCCAAGACCACTCGGGGATCGACCCGCCGGGGATGTACCGGGTCCCGATGGCCAGGTCGGCGCCGTCATCGATGGCCGCCAGGAGCCGTGGCAGGTCGGCCGGATCGTGGGACAGATCGGCGTCCATTTCCACAACGATCTCGCAGCCCCGATCCAGGCACCACCGGAAACCCTCGCGGTACGCGCTGCCGAGTCCCCGCTTCGAGGCCCGGCGGAGCACGTCGATGCTCCCCAGCTCGTCACCCATGGCCGCCGCGATGTCCGCGGTGCCGTCGGGACTGCCGTCGTCGACAACGAGGACCGCGGCGCTGGGCACCGCGCTGCGGATCCGCCGCAACACTGTTGCCGCGTTGGCCGCCTCCTCGTAGGTCGGCACCACGATCAGGCAGTTCGCCATCGCCGGAAGCCTACGATGCAGGTCGCATGACATCGGGGAACGGCGAGCGGGGCACCTCGCGCTCCCACCCGATCTCCGCCCTGCCCTCGGCTCGGGCCCGGTTGCTTGCCTTCGTCGCCATCATCGGGGCCGGCTTGTGCGGCGGCCTGATCGGGACCAGCGCGGTGACGGTCGGCTGCCGCGGCAGTTGCGGCACCCCGGAGGGAGTCGGCGGGCTGATCGGTGCCGTCAGCGCCGCGGCCGGAGTCGCCGTGATCGCGGTGCTGGTGCTGCGGGCCATGGGCGAATGGCGCTCGATCCGGGAGAAACGGGAGATGGAAGCCATCATCGCCGCCGCCAGCTCTGCGGTGGCGGAGTTCCAGAGCCCTGACGACCTGAGCGAGTTGGAGGAGGCGGCCTTCCCCGAGGGCCTGCCGCCCCGAGAGGAACCAGAGCCACCGGAGGAACCTAGGCCACCGGAGGAACCGAAGGCACCGGGGAGTTCTTAGAACCGGCTCCTCGCGGTCAGCGCGCTGCCTTCGTCAGTCCCCAACCGCGCCTATGCCTCCTGCCGCAGTACCAACCGCCGGAACCCCTCGGCGTACTGCACCCCGGCCCGCCGCCCCCCCGCTTCGGCCCGCTGGCGGACCACCGAGCGCAGCCACTCCCCCGGCTCGCCGACCTGGCTGGCGTGACAGGCCACCGCCTGGGCTTTGCGCTCGACAACCGAGGTGATGTCCACCCAGACGTCGGGTTCGAGGCTTCCTGACAGGTAGAGCGCCGAGACCTGGTGTGCGGGACCCGAGTCGGGGAAGTAGTGGGGATTGCCCGCCGCTGGCGCCACCGCGTCGAGCGTCGCCCACCCCACCATCCGGTGGTCCCGGTGGTTGGCATAGTTCTGGCCGAAGAACACCGCCGTCGGGTCCGGGCACAGCACCGCCTCGGGTTGCAGCCGCCGTATCAGCGCAACCAAATTTCTTCGGAGCTCGGCGGTGTCCTCTACCTCACCGTCGGGGTAGCCCAGGAAACAGTGACTGGCCACCCCGAGCACGGCGCCCGCCGCTTCCACCTCGAGACGCCGGCGGCGGGCCAGCTCCGCGCCGTCGACGGCCGGGTCCATGGAGCCCTTGTCCCCCTCGGCGCAGATGCAGACCACCACCTGGGCGCCCGCGGCCGACCACCGGGCCAGGGTCCCGCCGCAGGACACCTCGGGATCGTCGGGGTGGGCATAGACCGCCAGGGCGGAGCGGGGCACAGTGGTGTCCAGCGCAGCCATGGGCCGGGAATCTACCGGGATCGTTCAGGGCGCCGACGCCAACGCGGCGCACGCCCGCTCGATGCCGGCGTCGTCGACGTCGTGATGCGTGACCAAGCGGATCATGCCCGGCGCGATGGTCCCCGCCCGCACGCCGGCGCCCACCAGATGCGTCAGCAATGCCGCCGGATCCGAGTGCGAGAACGTGACGATATTGGTCGTCACTGTCGCCGGGTCGGGCGCCGCCCCCGGCCACCGGTCGGCCACGGCACCGGCGAGGCGCCGGGCTCGGGCATGATCGTCGGCCAGCCTGGTCACCATGGACGTCATGGCCACGAGGCCCGCGGCCGCCAGCACGCCGGCCTGGCGCATCCCGCCCCCCAGCCGGCTGCGTTCCAGCCGAGCCACCTCGATCACATCCGCGGGGCCCGCCAAGAGCGACCCCACTGGCGCACACAGCCCCTTGGACAGGCAGCACATGACAGTCGTCGCGGGCGCCGCCAAGGTGTCCATCGGGATTCCCGTCGCCACCTCGGCATGCCACAGACGGGCCCCGTCCATATGCAACGGCAGCCCCGCGGCCCGGCACTGCTCCCCCAGCGCCATGAGGTCGAGCAACGGCCACACCGCCCCGTTGGCCGGCATGTGGGTGTTCTCGACGCAGACCAGCCCCACCCGCGGCTGATGATGGGCGCCCGCCTCGAGCGCCCAGGCCACCGCGCCGGCGGGGATGGTCCCATCGGCATCGTCCACCGGGTGCAGCTGGACGGCCGAGTTCCGGGCCGCGGCCGCGTTCTCGTACACCACCAGGTGCTGGCGGGCGCCCGCCACCACCAGGTCGCCGGGCGAGGTCAACACCCGCAGTGCCAGCTGGTTGCCCATGGTGCCCGAGGGCACGAAGAGGCTCGCCTCCTTGCCTATCCGCTCGGCGAAGGAGGCCTCCAGGGCGTTGACGGTGGGGTCCTCCCGGTACAGGTCGTCGCCGACCTCGGCGTCGGCCATTGCCCGCCGCATGGCGTCGGTCGGGCGGGTCACGGTGTCGGAGCGAAGATCCACTGGGGAAAATGCCACGACGTGCGAGGGTATCGGCCCACCGAGGTAGAACTACCCCCGTGCCGTCGCCACCGCCTTCGCCGCCTCCCGGGCTGACCGAGGAGCTACTGGCCGTCGCCACCGAGGCCGCCACCAGGGCGGCAGAGCTCATCGTGGCGGCCTCAGAACGCGGCCACCACGACATCTATACCAAGTCGTCTCCCACCGACCTAGTGAGTGAGGTCGACCGGGCGGCCGAGCGGTGCGTGGTGTCGGTACTCGACAGGTACCGGCCAAACGACGCCATCCTCGCCGAGGAGGGCACCTCCCGGCCGGGCACGACCGGCATCCGGTGGGTCATCGATCCCCTCGACGGCACCACCAACTTCCTCTTCGGGATTCCTGCCTTCGCCGTCTCGGTGGCCGCCGAGCTCGACGGCCAGGCGGTGGCGGGGGTGGTGATCGACCCGTCCCGGCAAGAAACCTTCGCCGCCATGTCGGGCGC
>JBOGGN010000068.1:0-6097 GCA_050744165.1 Acidimicrobiales bacterium
CGACCGCGCCGTCGAGGCCGACGCCGGCGCCACCGAGCTACCGTCCGCCAAGGCCGTGCCGGTCTCACGGCGAGCGACGGTGGTCGTACTCATCGCAACCCGTCTCCGCAGTTTCTGCCGGCGTCCGAGTCGTCGGCGTCCACCAACCCGGACTCGTCGCCAAACCTCGCCACAGACCCGCCCCCGACGTCCGACCCGTGCGAAAGCAGCAGGTATCCCTCCTCCACGGTCGGTGTCGACGGCTCAGCTCCGTCAGGAGTCACGTCACCGAGGTGACGCCACCGCCCCTCGCCGGTGCGCCACGACAACAAGGCGCTGGCATGTCGGACTTCGGTCGTCCACACGTGCCCCGTGGCGGCGGCCGAGAGTTCGGTGGGCGTTCCCACGAAACGCACCCGCCCCGACACCAGCACGACCACCCGAGGGCACATTGCCGAAATGTCGTCCACTTGGTGGGTGGACAGCACGATCACAGGGTCGCCGGGGATCCTTGAGAGCAGCTCCCGAAAGCGCAGCCGCTGTTCGGGATCCAACCCCGCCGTCGGCTCATCCAAGATCAACAGTTCGGGGTCCCCGAGCAGCGCCTGGGCGATCCCGAGGCGCTGGCGCATCCCGCCCGACAAAGACCGGATCCGCTTCGAGGCGGCGCCTCGCAAACCCACGGCGCTGAGGACCCGGGCCACCTCCTCGGCTCGCTGACGAGAGCCCCCGATCTCCTTCAGGATGGCGACGTAGTCCAGGAACCCGGCCACCGTGAAATGCCGGTGGAAGCCCAGCTCCTGGGGAAGAAACCCCAACCGCCGGCGGATCTCGACCCGCTCGCCGGTGATGCTCGGGTCCCGGCCGAACACAGAGACCCGTCCCGCATCGGGTTCGTTGACCGTCGCCAGGACAGAAAGCAACGTCGTCTTGCCGGCCCCGTTCGGGCCCAAGAGGCCGGTGATGCCCCGCTCCAGGGTGAGGTCGACCCCGTCGAGCGCCGTTACCGCGCCGTAGCGCCGGGTCAGACCCGTGACCGAAACCGGCGCCGAGCCCACGACCGTGGTCACCGAGCCCCGCCGAGGTCAAGGCGGTCGCGGCGCACCAGCACGACGCCGGCGGCCACCAGCAGCACCACCGCGCACACGGCCTGGGCGTGCCACTGCAACAGCACCAGGGGTGGGTGCGTCGTGGCTACCACGACAGCCGGCAGCAGCCACACCGCCCCGGCGGCAACGGCGGCGGGCGCCGGGCCGACGACTGTGAGCGCGGCCAGCGCCACGGCGCAGATGGCCAGCGAGGGCAACAGCAGGGCGGCCGGAAGCCACCCCGGTCCGGGGACGATGAAGCCGGCCGCCACCACGGGAATGACCGCAGCCGTAGCCGCCGCCACCGTCCGTACCAGGAGCAACTTGACCCCCGACATCGGCGAGGCGACCGCCACCTGGTGGGACGGATCGAACATCGGCAAGAACGCCGCGGCCACCGCAGCCAACACCAGGAGCGGAGCGACCAGGAGCAACGGCGCCAGCGCCGATTGGTTGGCAACGCCTCCGGGACGACGGAATCGGGCATGGGCCACCACCGCCTCGCCGCTGACGGCGGCCAGGACACCGACTACGGACAGGAGCCAGGACAGGCGCAGCGACGGCGTGGCCGCTACCAGTTCGACCAGTTGATCGGGCACGCCGAGGCGTCGCAGCACCCGCCGCACCAGCCCGTCGGGCATGGCCGTGCGAACGAGCACCACCGCCCGCCCCCGCTCCAGCCGGGCGGGATCGACCTGGGCCGCCAGCGCTGCGCGGCAGGGCCCGCACGAGGCGAGGTGGGCTTCGACCGACCACACGCCGAGCGTGGCGACGCCCCCGGCGTAGGCCGCGAGCGCCTCCTCGGTGATGTGCCCGCCTTCCGGGGCGGCGTGGCCTCGTGTTCCGTTCATGGAGTCCTCCAAACCGGTGGGAGTGGTGCGCCCCGGCCAGGCACCTGGACCAAGGCGGCCCGTAGCGCCTGGCGGGCCCGGTGGCAGCGGGACTTGACGGTGCCCTCGGAAACGCCGAGCAGGACGCCGGCATCGGCGCACGTGAGGCCATCGAGCACCGTCGCCTCGATGGCGCCGCGCAGCTCCGGGGACAACTCGGCCAGCGCCTGGCCCAGACCACCGTGCTCGATGCCCAGCAACACCTGGTCCTCGGCCGAGACCACCAGTTCGCCCCGGTCGGCCCGCCCGGGAAGCCACCGCGTGGCCGGGCGGTCGCGTCGTATGGCGTCGATCAGCCGCCGGATCCCGATCCCCCAGATGAACGCCGCCACCTCGCCACGCCCCCGGTAGCTCCCCGCCCGGCGCCACAGCGCCACGAAGGTGTCCTGAACCGCCTGGTCGACCACATCGGCCGAGCTGCAGCGCCGCGACAGCCTGACCGTCAGCCAGGCGGCGTGGCGGTCGTACAAGGCGGACAGCGCTTCCTGGTCGCCCTGCGCGACCAGGTGCAGCAGCCCCTCGTCCTCATCTTCGGGGGCTTCCAGCGCGGCCACACCCTCACTGTCGCAGGGGGAGGCCCGAACGGTTCCCCGCCGAACAACCCAGGTGGACAAATGCGCCAACCAGCGGCCCTCACGCCGAAAGAGCGGCTCAGGCTCGGGCCGCCGCCGAAGGACTACGAGACGTCGTGCGCGGCCAGCCCGGTCACGTCGCAGTGCGAGAACATCTGAACCGTTGGTGTCGAGCGGGTTACGCCGACCTGCCGATCAGCCGCTGGTCAGCAGCCGATCGCCGATCGCCGATCACCGTGGGGGCTCAGCGAAGCTCGTAGATGTCGTAGTAGATCACGCCGTCACGAACGATTCCCTTGGCAACGGCTTGTACCGTGTTCAGCCAGGCGTAGCGGTGGTCAGCGGTCTCGAATACCGGGGCGCTGTACAACGGCAGCACACCATGGCCCTGGGAGTGGTCGCTGCGTCCCCGATATGAAACGTAGATCAGGGCGCCATCGCCGGTTCGCAGCACGAATCGAACGTCGATGGCGCCCACTCCGGACTCCGACAGGACGAGGAAGTCGACAGCGGACGGACCTGCTAGGCAGCCGGACAGGCGCTCGCCCTCGTACACCACCTCGGGCATCTCGATCAACAGGCGCGAGCCGACGGGGGTGACGCCCAGCTCGAGGGGCGGCAGCTTCAGGGTTATCCGAGCGGTGCACAGCGGTACCAGTTCCACGGTCATGGCGTTTCGGATCCTCCCCGTTGCCAGAGGACCTTAGACGAGCAATTGCGCATGGGGCCCCGACCGCGGTCCTGCTGGCGCGATGATGGCCTGGGGCAGTCGGGATATGTCGCAAAGACCGCGTTTGGCCGATGCCACAGCGGCCCCCCGGAAATGAGGAGATGACCGTGACCTTGTCCCTAGCCGATCATGTTGCCAGCCATCCCGACGATGTCGCGGTGCGAGACGAGTCGGGCGAGATCACGTGGCGCTCGCTTGACCGGCGCGCCAATCGCCTCATCGATGTATTGCGCCGGGCCGGGCTCAACCAGGACGATCGCGTGGCGGTGCACAGCGGCAACCGTCGGGAGGTGTACGAGATTGCCATGGCTTGCTTGCATGCCGGCTTCTATGTCCTGCAGACGAACTGGAATTACCGGCCCGACGAGCTTCGATTCGTTCTCGAGGACTCCGACGCCAAGGTCCTGGTGGTGGACGACACCTACGTGGAGGTCGCCCGGGCGGCCCTGGTCGGCCTGACCGAGCCGAGCGTGCGCTTCCTCATGGGGGCCGGGGCGGCCGATGGTTTCGAGTCCTACGAGAACGCCCTCGCCGACGCGTCGCCTGATGAGCCGGCGGACCAGGTTGCCGGAGCCGCCATGGTCTACACGTCGGGGACGACCGGGCGCCCCAAGGGGGTCTTCTCCGCGGGGCTGCAACCGGGGGCGCCCCTCGCGGCCCTCCAGGGCGCGGCGCAAGGCATCCGCCAGGGACTGCGCGTCCCCGACGACGGCAGGGTTCTCCAGGTCGGTCCGATCTACCACTCCGGGCAGTGGTCGATGTCGACCTTTCCGTTGCTGTGCGGGATCCCGGTGACGATGATCCGCTTTCCCGTACCGGAACAGATCCTGGCCACCGTCGACCGCGACCGGATCACCAACTTCCTCATCAATCCCGTCGATTTCGTCAGGTTGCTGAAGCTGAGCGATGAGCAGCGCCAGGCGTTTGACGGTTCCAGCCTGGTGCAGGCCCTGCACGGCGGGGCTCCCTGCTCCCCTGACATCAAGCGGCGAATGATCGAGTGGTGGGGACCGATCGTGAGCGAGTACTACGGAGCTTCCGAAGGGGGGTTGTTCTGCCTCGCCACCTCGGAGGAATGGATGGCCAAACCGGGCTCGGTGGGCCGCGTCATGCCGTTCCTGGAGATGCGGATCGTGACCGACGACGGCGAGCCGGCCGAGACGGGCGAGGAAGGACTGATCCATTTCCGCCATCGCAACGGCGCCGATTTCTCCTACCACAAGCAGCCCGAGAAGACGGCCGAAGCCCATCTGGAGCCGGGCCTGTTCACCCTGGGCGACGTGGGGTACTCCGACGGCGACGGGTACCTGTACCTTTCGGACCGCAAAACCGACGTGATCAACTGCGGCGGCGTGAAGGTGTACCCGGCCGAGATCGAGGGGGTGCTGGCCGCCCATCCCGCCGTCGCCGACGTTGCCGTCATCGGCGTGCCCAGCGAGGACCTCGGAGAGGAAATCAAGGCGGCGGTCATGCTGGAACCGAGCGCCACGGCATCCGACGAGCTGGCGGCGGAGCTGATCAGGTACGTGGCGGAGCGATTGGCGCCCCAGAAAGTCCCGCATTCGGTCGACTTTTTTGACGACCTCCCGCGCACCGATGCCGGCAAGTTGGCCAAGGCTGGGATCAAGGCCCGCTACTGGAAGGACGCCGGTCGGCGCATCTGATTGCCGGCGCAGCGGGCATGCCGAGCGATCGTCCAGGTCGCGGTCCCGGGTGACGTAGGCGCGCACCTCCCTTCGGCCCGACCTTCGCCTTCCGTTCTCCTTCGGCCTGGCCCCGGTGCCGGCCGATGTCGGCGGCCGGCACCGGTTCAAAATGGGTGGACTACCAGTTCCCCGCGATCTGCCGGGTGCTGACGTTCAGGCGGTTGAACACGTTGGTCACGGCGATGCAGAGGATCAGCGCCGCCAGACCTTTCTCGTCGTAATGGCGCGCCGCCTCGTCCCAGATCTCGTCGGGAACGGGATCTTCGCGGTCGCTCAGCCGGGTCACGGCCTCGGACAACGCCAGGGCGGCCCGCTCGGCCTCGCTGAAGAACGGCGCGTCCCGCCACGTGGCCACCGACCACAGCCGCTCGTCGGTCTCGCCCGCCTTCTTGGCCTCGCGGGTCCCTCCGAACACGCACGAACTGCACCCGTTGATCTGGCTGGCCCGGAGATGGACCAAGGCGATGGTCGACGCCGGAACGCCGCCCTTCTCGATCGATTGGTGCAGGCTCATGATGGCCGGGAAAGCCTCAGGAATGACCATTGCCGGGTTCTGCATACGGGTGCGGGGGGCAAGAGTCGTCGTGTCTGTCATTTTTCGGTTCTCCTTCAGGTGTGACGCTTCGTGGTTGTGCCCCACATGACCGATCACGGCCGGGAAATGTGACGAAGCCCTACCGGGAAACCACAAAAATGTAAACGGGGTGCCCGTCTGGATCGGCATAGACCCCCGGCGGCTCGTCTTGGTCCTGGGACCGGTCCAGACGGAGCACCGCGCCGAACGCCACCGCTCGCCGGTGCCGGCGGTGCTGGCGGTCGAACTCGTCCGCCGAGCCGACGGTCAGGTGAGGTGCATTTGCTGGGGGACCGGGTCTGCCGCCCAGGTCGCAGCCTCGAGCGCGCCGCCCTGCTGGAACGCAAGGTCTCCGTAACGTCCGAATGACCGCTGTCGGCGCCCACGACCCGCCCGGCCGTGCCCCGCTGCACCCAGCTGGTGCGTGGGGCCCTAAGTCCCTAGGCGATCACTAGCTGACCGTAGGTGATGCACAGACCGAGGGCGTCGACCATCAGGAACGAGGCGATCAGCACCAGCGCCACCGGGCGCTTCCACCACCGGCGCCGCTCCTCGGCG
>JBOGGN010000069.1:0-11544 GCA_050744165.1 Acidimicrobiales bacterium
GGCCCTGGCGTCGGCGAAGGCGTGCACCGACTGGGCGGCGCCGGAGCGGCTGAGCCAAGCGCCGAGCAGGCTGAAACAAAAAGGAACCCCGGCCAGTGCCACCAGCCCGACCGACGGCTGGCGCTGCCCGTCTACTTTGGCCCGCCGGGCGGCGTGCAGGAAGGCGAGGGCGGCGAGCAAGGGGAGGAGCCCGCTGTTCTCCACCGGGTCCCACCCCCAGAACCCGCCCCAACCCAACTCGACATAGGACCACCGAGCCCCGGCGACGAGCCCGACGCCAAGCAGCAACCACGCCGCCAGGGTGGCCCGGCGTACAGTGGCCCACCACGCCTCGTGGCCCGCCAATGACCGTCCCGAAGCTAGGGCGGCCAAGCCGGCGACGGCCAGGGCAAAGGGGACGACCAAACCCGCGTGGCCGCTGTACAGCAGGAGCGGGTGGTAGAGCATGGCGGGGTACTGGAGGATCGGGTTCAAACCACCGCCGTCGATGGCCGGGATCTGCAAGCGCTGGAAGGGGTTAGCGGCCACGGCGGCGATGACCAGCACCGACCCGCCGACCGCGGTGGCAACCAGCCGCGCCGGAGCTGAGCGCCGCGTCGCCCAGACACCGACCACCAGGATGATCCAACCCCACAGCAGGAGCGACCCGCCGTTGCCACCCCAGAGGCCGGCCAGCCGGTAGTACCAGCTGCCTTGGCGGGTCGTCGTGTCGGCGACGTATTCGAGGGCGAAGTTGCCCGTGAGCAGGCTCCAGATCAGGGCGCCCAGGGCGATGCTGGCGAACCCCACGGCGCCGACGCTTGCGACCCGGCTCCCCGAGGCAACAGGTCTCGATCTTCGGGTCGTGCCCCGTAGCGAGGACCATGTCCCCAAACCCAGTGCGGCTCCGCTCGCCACCAGCGCGCCCCACAAGGCCATCGCGCCGAGGTACCCGGAATCCACAAGGGAAGGGTACGCCGGGCGCCCGTTTCAAAGAGATCCTCATCGAGCGGTGAGGGATCGGCGCAACCCTTACCAATGGCATTGTTAAGGGAGGCTATGGAAGAACTGCCAGATCGTGGCGGTGGCGTCGACGGCGCTGTCGGCTGAGCCCATGCCGGGGGCAAACCAGACGTGGCCAGCGCCGGCGACGCTCACCATGGTGACGGCGGTGCCGTCTTGACAGCCGGTCCACGACAGTGTTGTCGCCGGTCCGGTCTGGTTGCTCGACGCCGCGGTGGGGCAGCTGTCGAGGTTGGCCCAGCGCTGGGCCATCGCCGGGGTGCTGGGGTAGTCGAAGGGGGTGGGGCCGCTGACGGCCGCCGGTCCGCCCTGGTAAGGGACCTCGGGGTCTGCGGTGCCGTGCAATTCGATCACCGATACCGGCCGCGACGGGTGGCATTGGTCGAGCACCATCGAGCCGGCCACCGAGCCGACGGCGGTGACCCGGTCGGCGTGACTGCAGGCGAAGTAGTAAGCCATCATGGCCCCATTCGACACCCCGACAAAGAAGACCCGCTCGGTTTTGATCGGAAAGTCGCGTTCCAAACGATCGAGAAGGCTGTCCAGGAAGCCGACGTCATCGACCATTCGGGCGGGAGCGCTGCCGCAGCAAAAGCCGGCATTCCATTCCCCCCGCGTGCCCTGCGGGTAGGCGACGATGAAATCGTTCGCCGCCGCGGTCTGGTCGAACATGGTGGTCGCCACGGCGTCATCGACTGTGGCGGCGCCCCCATGAAGAACCACCACCAGCGCCGACGGCGGCCTCGGTCCGCCCGTCGGGGGGCATACACCCGGTAGGTGCGCTGCACACGTCGACGGTCAGTTGCCCGAAGGTGACCGCCGGCCGCAACGTCGTCGCGGCAGGCGATGACCCACCGCCGCAGCCCGCGGCCGCGGTGAGTACCACAATGGCCACCGCCGTCGCCAATATGCGACGCACGCAGGGCGGCGTCGCATGTCGGCCGGTTACGGAAATTCGCCCACCATCCCGATATCGCCATTCTCTGCCGGCGCTGGCGGCCGACGAATCGGCTGCCGGTGAGCCAAACCGTCTGTCAAATGTCATGGCGCATCCTGGCCTCGACCACCAGCCCCATAAAACTATCAGGCCTGGCAGCCCGGGACAAACAGTTTTAGGTCATCGCGTGCTACGGACTCGGTCGCCCCGATGGTGCCACTGGAAAACCTCGAAAGGCCCCGCGACGGTCGACGCAAGCCTCACGCGCCGTTATCGATCGCCGACGCCCCGAGCTGCCCATTTCCATCCCCGCCCCGAGCGGAGCCGCAGGTGCCTTCGGATAACTCGCTTTTGCGGTGGGTGATCTCGCAGTATCATTGGCGCCATTCCGGCCTGGTGGAGGTGTGGATGACCACGGCGACGCTGACCTGCCGACGGGACCGTACGCCCACGGCGCTGAGATGTTCCAAGTGCGACGCGCCGATATGCCCCCGCTGTTCGGTCGTCACCGACGTGGGTCAGCGGTGCCATGCCTGCGCCAAGGCGCTGCCGGGCCCGAAAATCCGTCGCCGCTGGTGGCCTTTGGTGGTGGCCATTGCCGCCATTGCCGTCTTGACCGCTGTCGTCCTCAGGGCCGGCAACGAGAGCCAACCAGCCCCGGCGCCGCTCGCCGGCCAAGGACAGCAGGGCACGGGCTTCCGCACCATCAGCCGGCCCGACCTCGGCTACGCCATCGACATCCCCGCGGGATGGCTGCCGGCAGCCGACAACTCAGCGACGACCACCTCCTACGCCGACAGCCAGTCCGCCATCGGTTCGGTGCGGGTGACCGTCGGACAGGACGACGCACCCTTGGCCGAGCATGTCAACGGGCTTGTTCAAGCCTTGCGCGCCCAAGGCGGCACCAACTTCGCCACGAAACCGGGGCAAATAAGCGGCCTGCCGTCCATCGAAGTCGATTACCGCTTTCCTGTGGTCCCGGGAGGGCGTGTCAACTCGAGCCACTCGTCATTCATAGTGAAACGTGACACCACTGTCTTCAGCTTCCAAGTGGCGACCGTCGACCCGGTCACCGAGCGGCCGATCCTCGTCCAGATTGAGGAAAGTATTCGTCTGCTGTAGCCCGGCCGGGCTCTACACATCTCGTGTACCATGTCAAGGCTGTGGGGCGCAATTGGTACGAACGGTCAGTTGTGGTATCCGTGGCTCTCGATCGCCTTCACGTGACTGTCAACTTCAACACAGGAACAAGGGGCTGATCATGGGAGATGGGCAAGTTCAAAGCAATCCTCGCGGCTTGGGGAGATTCCTAAGGAGTCGTGTCATTCCAGCCGTGTCGGCGGGCGCGTTGGCGTTCGTGTTGTTCGCACCGGCATCAGCCTCGGCCGCCGCGTCCAGCCGGCCCCAGCTGCCGTTCCGGTGCTTCGCGGCGGTGGATGTCCAGCACGTGGTGTTCGGTCCGCTGTCGTTCTACCTGCCGAACACGGTGCAGGGCCCGACCAGCTTCAAGGAGAACGCGGGTCCAACGACCGTGACGTACCCGCTGTACCACGGAAAGAGTCAAGGCCAGCCCGTCAAGTACGTCATCACCGACGCCTCGGATCTGACCACCGCGCTCGATCTTGGGGTCAACTACGTGCCGAAACTGGCGCAGTCGCTGGGCACGTCGGCCGTCCAGCTATCGGCCTCGCACATCACCGGCGGCGCCGGGATCAGCTTCCCCGCGACAGTCGACTTTAGCCCGGTGCCCAGCTTGATCCCTGGACCGCAGGGGTTTCCGCCGGTGGCAGCCAATCCCGGCGCTGTCGGCGAGGCCGGGTACAGCCCGCTGGTGCGCGTCGTGTACAACGGCAAGGTGGTCGTGCTCAATGCCCCGCAGATCGAGAATGCGTCGGGCCAGGCTGACAAGATCGTGAGCCAAACGGCCCATTCCGTCACCTACCTGGAAACCCACGGCTGCTATGACAACGAGAGCGTCCACTACGCGTCCTTCGACGCTTCGGATCCGACAGCAGCAACGCTGGAGGACGCAACCTACGCCCCAGCCCTGAACGCGGTTCCCACGGCCGGCTGCGCCGACCCCATGGTCCCCGCGGCCAACTGCGGACGAGAGTCGCTCATCGCTTTCACCGACGGCCAGACAGGTGCCAGCAACCCCCAGCGGCAGGGTTTGAACGCGGCGATCCTTGACGGGCCGTCGCCGCTCAACATCTTGAAGGAGATACCGGAGCCGGCCGCCAAGTTTGACTACAGCCCCATGTGGGACGTCCATCTCGAGAACTGGACGAGTACCGCAGTGGCCAACGGGATCAACCTTCGCCAAACCAACTTCGACGCCGCCGTCCAACAGGTGACCAGCGGCAACGCGACCGGGTTTCCTGCAGGCTCGCCCTTCGGAGCCAGTGGCTTTGTCGTCAACTGCCCGGTCGTGAGCCTGGACGTCAACATCGGCGGGTAGCGACCACCCTCCCCGCCAATGCTGGCCCGGCTAGCTCCGACCGGTCGTCCATCGATCGGGTCTCAGTCGAGGTAACGGCTGGCGCGGCGGCAACCCTGCACCGGACGACAATTTCGGCCCGGCG
The DNA here is from genome assembly GCA_050744165.1 of Acidimicrobiales bacterium. Classification (GTDB taxonomy): domain Bacteria; phylum Actinomycetota; class Acidimicrobiia; order Acidimicrobiales; family Palsa-688; genus JBOGGN01. The sequence goes on from JBOGGN010000069.1 coordinate 4,522, forward strand.
GCGCCAAACGGCGTCGCCGGGCCGCAGGTCTTGCAAGACTCGCAGACATTCGTAAGGGCTCCGTCACCCGCACGACCGTTGCTGACAGCATGGGGTCGCGAGACTTGTACCTGCCGCCGGCGGTGGGAGCGGCGCCGGGCCAAAGCCATCGTTCGACTGGAGCGGCGGGGGAGAAGCCACGACAGTGCCGGGGCGCGTTCCTCGCATCCGGGGGCCGCAGCCCGCGCCCCCTTGATCGCCTTGCAGACCAACCACTACTAGCCCCGATGCCGTCGCTCTGGCCGACGCCGGTCGCGACGTCGCCCACCTTCGGTGCCTGGGACCGATGCTCGAGCGACGTCGCCCGCGGACTAACGCCCGAAGCGTCACCGGGCGGGCGCCCGTGACAATGGTGTTCGACAACCGGCGCTCCTGAAAGCCGGAGCGGTCGCCCTCCCGGCTGGCGCCGCATACCGCCAGCTTTTCGGGCCACCCCTGGGCTGCCCCGGGAGGGTGGCCCGAATACCTACCGCATACGTCCAGCTTTTCGGGCCATTCGCGGGCGCTGCGCGTCGCACAGCGGCTGGTCATACCGTTCGTCGTCGCCGTTCTCACTCACCCTCACCGCTGGTGTGCGCTCACGACGTCGGCCTCCCCAGGTGCACGACCTCGCATCCCGCATCGCGCAGGCGTCGGCCGCCGTCATCGTCAGCGGCACACACGTCGGCAGCTGCCTCGACCGGGAGCATCCCAGTCGAGACACAGCTTGTGGGCGGCACGCGTAGTCGACTCCGGCTAGGACCTCGCGCTTACCAACGCTCCAGTGCAGTTGTCGCAAGGGCCGCCAGCAACCGCGAGCGAACTTCGTGGCCACGCCAGACCGAGGATGATTGGCGAGTCACAGTCGCCCGACGGTTCCGTCGTTGCCGCAGAAGCAGACGCCGAGATTCCGGCGATCAAGGCGGAGTCGGCTGGTGGTGAGACAGCTGGCGAGGCGTTCCCTGACAGCGCGCGGGGGCCCGCCCTCACCCGGCTGCTAAGGCCCCCGGGGGGACTCGTTCATGGCTACCACCAGGGACTTTGCAGTGCGCCCCGTGGGATTTGAACCCACAACCTGCGGATTAAGAGTCGGCGGGCGGGCAGTCCACCCAGACCCCTGCAAGCCGCTGACCTGCCCTTATGTCTTCGCCGTTGTCCACCAGGTGCCCTCAAATCTGTCTAGTACAGGCAGATTGTGGGGCGGATTGTGGGGGCGGATCGGGGGTCGGGGGCGGTTGCGACGGGCGGGGTACCGGCCCCGCGGTGACGTAAACCGGCGGAGGTCCGAGGGTCCGGTCACGAGGCGGTGGAGGTGGTCGCGACGAGGGCGCTGACGATCAGATTGAGGCGGTGCAAGCCGGTGACCGCGTCGATGGGGTCCCCACAGGTGATCAACAGGGATGGTTCGGAGAGTTTCGGCGTTACGTGGCCGACGCCAACTGGGCCGCCGGGCCACCCGTTGCCTCGTCGAGAACGAACTGCTCCCGTCCGTCGCTCCGTCCCATGGCGGTGGCCGTGGGGATGACAACATGGCCTAATGATCCGTCGCTGATATAGCTTGCGTTGTATAGGTCTTCGTGCTCCGCTATCTCCTCGACCTGGATGAGGCAGAGACGGCGCGGACCCTGAAGGTCAGCGTGGCGACGGTCCACACCCAAGCCCCCTCGTGGTCTTGCTCACATTAGGCAACTCGTCGCCACACGGAGCTGCCGTCAGTGACGCGGCATGAACCCGGACGAACCGGCGATGCCGGAGGAACTCTTCCCGAGCGAGGACCAGTTGACGGCCTGCCGTTAGCGCGTGAGCACTGGGGCCACCACCGGCGGTGACGGCTCTCTTCTCTATATAGCGAGCCTTTCGGTGACAGAACGAGTTCTTCCATTCCGCCTCCAACGAGGCTTCGCAGGACGGTTGTCGGGGGTCGCCGAGCAGGTAGCGACGCTGGGCTGGTCGGCCTCGTAACGGGCCCGCTCTACCTCATTGGCCGCGCAGATGGTCGCCCTGCCGACCCAGCTGCGCGTCTTGCACCCGATAGCGCTAACTCTGCGAGGGCGGCGCGCCATCTCGGTCAAAGACCGCCGGCGCAGGAGGGGCTGCCGAAGTTTTGGCTAGGTACGGGTCCGTGACCCCGATCAGACGGCGCGTAGCCGCGGAATGGTTTACAGCGGCCGATACTGGTCGGACGGGGCTGCTTCTTCCTGTTGCTAATAGCCCTCCCTTCGTGCTATGATGCCGGTTTGGCAGGGCCAACAAGAGATCAGGGGGGCGGTGCCAATGGCCCGCAATCGGACTCCTCAAGTGTCAGCACTCGTCGGGTCGACCATCGCGCTGAGTTCGCTCGGGCTAATCGTCGTGCTCCTACTCGCCTATCATGCCGTCGGCGGTCAACATGTCCGCGCGCAGAGGACGGTCGCTATACCTTTCAACTGTTCGACAGCGGCGGCCCTTCCGTTTGGCTACCTGGCACAAGTCACGCCGAGCTTCGCGTTACCACAACAATTCGTATCGCCGACCTTACCCGCTTTCCCCGGCCCGTGGCCTGCGCCAGGCACCACTCCTGGTCCAGTGGCGACACCGTTGGCGACCATTGACGGTGGAACGACAGGGTACGAACTCTTTTCCACTGCAGCCGGTGCCGGGCCGTCGTCGCTTACCGCCATCCCCGGAGTCCAACGGGCCGGAATTGTCAACAATCTGAGTGTGCAGCCACAGTATCGCTCCTGTGTTTACGATCTCTCGGACAAACCGGCCGCTGCAGCGCTCGCCGAAGACACCACACGGGCATTGCAGGCTGTCCATCTCCTCGCATCTCCGCTCCCACAAGACACGATCTTCTCTATCAGTGACGACCCGTTGGATTCCCGTGACGAGATCGTGACGGTGCAAACGCCCTCAGCCACGTCCGCTCCTTGCAACCTGCCACCTAGCTTCCGTTGTACCGGACACGTCGCCGTGGCCGCAATCATTACAGCAGCATCAGGCAATGTCGTTGCTGCTGGCACGGCACCGTGGTGAACCCCAAGGAGATCACCCCATGAACTGGCCCCTTAGAACCAAGATAACAGGGCCCACTAAGGGACACGCAGGACCCCGCTTATTTCGACTTGTTTATGTGGCCTTGGCCGCGATCGTCATTCAACTGGTCTTTATTATCCATCCACTTATCGCTTCTGCTGCCGGGTGTGGCAGCACCGATGGCCACGGCCGCGCCAATGCCTACTCCGGTGCCGGAGACAATGTCGGCACCGGAGTAATAACGAACACCTGGTCTAGCTGGTTCCTTCAAAACTACTCGAAGGACTTCGCAGTCGATGCTGCCTGGCTTGCCAACAACAACAATTATAACGATTCGATAGAGGCGGGAATCAGCACAGGAGAAACGGTATACGGATCCTGGGCGTCCACGATTTACCCGTACTACACATTAAACAACGGCCAGAATGAAACCGACTACCTCACCCAGGTGTTCCCCACCAATACAGTGATCGGAATGGACATTTGGCAGTATGCGCCGGGAAGTGGCGGCACGAATATTTATGTCGGCAACAACTCCGGTGTAGGCGGTTATCTTTATCTCAACGGCTCCTACTACGTCGGTACTCCGCGGCTGAATTTCTCGCAAGGTGAGGTGAACCCAGGAGTCGCTCCTAATACGATGAGCGGCGGAGAGGATGGGTTTATCGGCTATTACCTTCCATATCAAGGTGCTCAGTGGACCCTGTGGGGATTTCAAACTGAGTGTGCAGACTCTCCGTACTATATTTATCCGTACAGTGGCAGTCCGAATGACTCGTGGATTAGTGGAGGACCCTGATTTCTCCTGGGCTAGCCGGCGGCCGTTCGCGAACCGGATGTAATCTAGCCGGCGGCCGTTCGCGAACCGGATGTAATCTAAGCCCCACTGGGTGGTCGACCTCTGGGAGTCGGGTCAACGTGCGGGGCTGCAGCAAGAAAGTGAGTTGGGTGTTAGGTAGACACAGACGGTTATAGGGAGAGGCCGTTGATAGCGTGCAGGATTCGATTGACGTTCGACGGGTGCCTCGATGGATCACACTGATTGTCGTAGTAGCCAGCATTGCGGTCCTTGGGTCGGCCTGCCGCTCGCGGGTCGTGCAAACGGGAGAGTGTGCCACATCTACGACATCATTCGTCAGCCTAGGCAGCGTTGGAGGGTTACGGCAAACTATCGACAAGTCGTCGGATGCTGCATACGGACGTTACGCTCAGGGGGCGCCGAAAATAGGTGGCGTCAAACACACCCGTATCATTGGCGGTGTCAGTGAACGGGCATACGAAGAGCCGTTCCTATCAGAAGAAATGGCCCAGGCGGCGCGACTAGGGTACGCGAGTTCCAGCGTACCATTGACACCGCTCCAAGGTTCGATAGTTACAGACACGCCTGGTTTGCTCGAGCTGTACCAGACGCATACCGTGTTCGATACGGAACGCGACGCGCGAGGACTGGTCGGGCAAGTGTCAAGGGCACAGATCGGAGGTGGCGAAGTTGCGCCTGTGAGGATCGATGGAGTCCCGGGGTTAGCAAACGGGATCGCGTTGGCAGGAACACTTGGCCCGTCAAGCACAGACGAGCGTATAGTGACTGTGGGCCTTGTGTTCGGGAACGTAGTCCTTCAGTTGACCGTTCTGGGTGGGGAAGCAGTAACTCCTGCATCGCAAGCAGATCTTATTCGTGAGGTCGGGCAAGAATACCTTAGGACCTGCAATTAGGAGTCTTGCCGCTGGACGGGTCCGTAACCTGGATCCACATGCGTCCAGTAGCTCGCTGGACGCGTGAACGCAAAGGAGCGGTCATGACAAGGCCGTGCGGAAGCTTTCGATAGCCAGCCGGTGGGAGTGCGGTTCGGGGAGACGCCAGGGTCGCCGGTAGCGAAGCCCCCGGTTCCGGTTGAGAGGCCGGGGTCGATAGTCGAGTCCCAACGAGTGGTGTACGAGGCGGGAGCCGAGGGAGAGGTCCGCAGTCGCGACGGTCACCGCGCGAACCCTCGAGAGGCAGTTCTGACACGAATACTTTAGGAGGCCCACGGTGACTGTCGGTAGCACTATGGGCGGGTCCGCTTGGCTGGGTTGTGTAAGTACGTTGGAGGGCGACGACGGCGAGGGCGACTTGGACCGGGCCATGCTCCAGGTGTTCGCTGAGGCGTTGATGTCGGCCCAGGCGTCGATGCAGTGCGGCGCCGCCTTGGGGGAGCGCAGCGATGAGCAGGTGAACTCCGGCAGGGTGTCGGCATCCGTGGGACACCCGGGTCGGCACGATCGACTTGGCCGTCCCCAAGTTGCGTCAGTGCTCCTCGTCGCGGGAGTTTCTGCTTGTCGCTCGTCGCCGGGCGGAGCAGGCGCTGGTGGCGGGTGGTGTGCCAGGCGTACGTGGAGGGTGTCTCGACCCGTCGGGTGGAGAATCTGGTCAAGGCGATGGGGATCGACGGGATCTCACGTTCCGAGGTGTCACGTCTGGCCGCCGAGTTCGACGCCACCGTCGCGACGTTCTGGGATCGGCCCCTCGATGCTGGCCCGTAGCTCGACGGGTTCGTGGTCGGCGCTGTGGGAGAAGTTGACGACCGCCCGCATCGCCACCCCGGCCAGGAACCCGGCGTCGAGTATCTTGGCCCGCCCCGCCACCTCGACGGGCAGGGGGCCGAGGCCGAGGTGGGCGGCCATGTCCTCGGGGCGCATCCGGCCCGATCCGAGCCGGCCGGCGAACGCCTTGCCGACCGCCTGGAACGCCAGGCCGTGGGCGGTCGACGCCCCCACCGACGCCGGCAGCCGCCGCCGGCAGTCGCCGACGACGGCCCGGTTGAACGCCAGGTATCGGCCCCGCCGCCGCCCCATGGCCTGGGCGACGGCGACCAGCGTCGAGGTTTTCCCGGTGCCCGCCCCGGCCACCACGCACAGCCGGCCCCCTTCGACCGCGGCCGCCACCACCGCCTCCTGCTCGCCGGTCAGCCTCATCGGCCTGGTCACAGGGTCTGCGCCGCCGGGTCGGTTCAGGCGGCGCCCGACGCCCGGTCGAGCAGCTGGTCGACCGCCCGCCGGGGCACCAGCAGCCGCCGTCCGAGGCGCACCGCGGGCAGCTCCCGCCGGGCGACCAGCTCGTAGGCGTGCGCCCGGGAGATCCCGAGCATCGCCGCCGCTTCGGGCACGCTGAAGGTCAACCTTGCTTGTTCGGCCATCGATCCTCTCTCCTTATCTATTGGTGGATTCGGGCTTGTCTGTCCGGCAGCCCGGCTACCGGCAGCCCGGTACCCGGCACGGCGCGTCGAAGCCGGCCAGGCGGCGCCGCAGGTCCTCGTTCTCGGCGACTAGTGCGGTGATCAGCTCGTCGGCGGCGGCCAGCTGGTCGAGCAGGTCGTGCACCCCGGCGACCGCCGCCCCCAGCCGCTCCACCAGGCACCGCTCCGGTGTGGTCACCGGGAGCCGCCGGGAAGTTGCGGCCCCCGGGGGGCGGCCGGCGGCAGCTGGGGCACCTCGGGCCGTCGCCGGGTCCGCCGCAGGCCGGCCAGGATGACCGCCGCCCCGAACGGCAGGAACAGCCCGCCCAGGCCGATCGAGCAGCACACGATGAGCAGCAGCCGGCAGATCTTGGAGCCCCACCCGTGGCCGAAGTCCCGGGCCGGGACCCGCACCACCTCGACGATGGCCCACGCCCAGAGCGCCCAGGCGAAGCAGTTCCACACCATGATCCCGGCCACATCGACCGAACGGGTCACCATCGCCGCCCCCCGACTGATGTCTCCGATGTCTCCGATGTCTCCGATGGCGCCATGGCTGTCCTCCCGGTGGGTTTGGGTGTCACCGGGAACCTCTGGCTGCGACCACCTGGATGTGTGACATCCCCCGCCCATTCGACGGCGGCTATGTCACAATCGGGTCACCTGGCGGACAGGGTGGACAACGACATGCCCGCAACCTCGATGAGCGCACCTCGCACGCGCCGTGCCCTGCTGGCTGGCGCCGCCGTGGCCCTGGTCACCCTGGCGACCGCCGCCC
>JBOGGN010000070.1:0-1996 GCA_050744165.1 Acidimicrobiales bacterium
GTCGTCAACGACGTGTCGGTCCGGGACTGGCAGTACGCCAGCAACACTTGGACGATGGGCAAGGGTTGGGACACCCACGGGCCAACCGGCCCCTGGCTGGTGACGGCCGACGAGATGACCGATCCGCATAGCCTTCGGATCCGGACCTGGGTGGATGACGACCTGCGCCAGGACGGGAACACCGCCGACATGATTCACAACTGCTGGGAGCTGATCGCCTACCTGAGTACTGCCTTCACGCTGCTTCCGGGCACGATCATCGCCACGGGGACGCCGGCCGGCGTGGGCTACACCCGGGATCCGCCGGCCCTGCTACACCCCGGTTCACGGGTGCAGGTGGAGATCGACGGTGTTGGCCGCATCGACAACCCGGTCGTGGCCGAACCTCCGACGGCGTAGCTGAGCGGGGCAGGCCTCGACCACCGCCCGCCGCGTGTAACGGTGCCAGCCATCGCGCATGGCGACGACGGCCACCGCAACCGCGACCACCGCCACTCCGTACCAGGACGCCATAACAGCGCTCGCGCTGGCAGGGGGTGTGACCAGATACCGCCGGGCGGCCCCGACGAACCAGGCCACGACGATGATGCCGAGGGCTATCGGCGCCGCGATGGCGCCGCCCAAATCGGCGTACCGGCTTCGGTCGCAGCAGCCTGCGGCCGCCACCGCCATGGCGCACCATCCAACCAGTTGGGCGATTAGTGGTGAGACCGCGGGTGGTGGATGGAGGGCGCCCCGGGAAACAGTGGACGCCATGATGTGCAGCTGCACCCAGCCGGTGACTACCAGGACGGGCACCACCAAACAGATCTGGCCCGCCGGGGGGAGCCATGCCGGGAGCGGGGCGGCTTGACTGACGACTCGCCCAGGCGCCCGCAGCACGAACGCGAGTGCCATAACAGGCGGGAGGAACCCGATCCTGACCGTGTCCTGGTTGAGCGGCAAGTGTGAGGCGTGGGACAGGTGGGCCAGCACCAGGAGAAGGCCGGTGCCAGAGGCGCAGCCGGCGAAGATGGTGGTCCACGGTGTCGTCAGGAACAGGTGCCGGCCTAGAGCCCGCAGGGTTCGGACCCAGAAGCCTCGAGGCCGAGCCAGCCGGGCGGGCCGAGCCAGCCGGCGGGGATGGGTGGCGGTCACGGGTCAGGAGGTGCAGATCGGCTGCGACGGCCCTGGCGCCAGCGGAAGCGGCAGGACCTGTCCGGTCTGCGTCCGGTACGTCGGCGCGGGAACAGCCGGCGCCTGGACGCCGAGCGCCGCCGCCAAGGCCGCGTCGGATGTCTGCCAATTGGTCCACTTCGCCCAGTTGCCGTCGAGGACCGAGATCACCTTTTCCCGAGGTAAGGCAGCCATGGTCTGGGCCAGCAGGTCGCCTGCCTCGGTCGTTTGCAACAGGGGAAACGCCAGGTACGACGACGACTCCCCGGGGTACGTCCAGGCGAAGATCGGCTGGTTGTCGACGTTGAGCAGGTTGAGCCGGCCTGGGGGGCCGCCGGAGCCGGGGCCGGGGCCGGAGCCGGAGCCCGAGCCAGGCGTTGCCCGCCCGCCGGTGCTGAGCCCGGACCGGAGATCGTTTGGCGGCGGATGTATGGCCTGGATTGCCAGCCAGATGGCAATGGCCTCCCGGGCTTGGTCGAACGCGACGCACGCCTGGTTCGGATCGCTGTAGGACACCGGCAGCCCGACCGCCCAGTCGGCCGCCCCCAGCGCGACATCGAATCGGGCTGCCACCACCTGGCCTCCGACGGGCCAGGATCCGACGACGAGGTAGAGCGCCGAGCCGGAGGGACTGGCGCCGGGCGCCTGTTGCAGCTGGGTCTTCCACTGAGCGACCTGCGCTGCGCTCTGCCCGTGGGTCAACGTCAGGTCCAACCCGAGCTGCACGGTCTGGGCGATGGTCAGAGCGGCGCCAGGGCGGCCGGGCACCGCGGCGAGCACCGGATCGACCGCGCTTTCGACGGGCGACAGCAGGGAGCCGAACTCGGGATACAGGCAGATC
>JBOGGN010000071.1:0-1958 GCA_050744165.1 Acidimicrobiales bacterium
GCAGGGGGAGAACGAAATGCGGCAGGTTGGCGGGCAGGCCGTCGAGGTACTTGCCGGACTGCGTTTCGACGCCGGTGAGGGTGTGCCCTTCGGGCTTGGCCTCGACGACGCCGACGGCGCGGCAGTCGGCGTAGAGCATGTAATCGGCCGTGCCGCTCTTGAGGGGGAATTCCCGCACGGCCACGCCCGGCCCGGCGGAGATGTTCAGCTCCCTGTAGTCCTGCACGATCCAGCCGGAGACTTCGAGCCAACGGTCGATGTTCTGGCGGGCCAGCTGTTCAGGCGTCATCGGCGTTCACGGGGACTGCGTAGCTGGACTGTAACCGTTTTTCTTGAGGGGGTATGCTAACCGGACGACGCCCTGGGGCGGAAGGCCACTTTCGCGGAGGCACGGATGTCCTTGCTCGACCACCCGACCGCCCAAGCCCTCCTCGCCGACGCCGAGGTTTCCGCGGTCGCCGTCGTCGGCTGTCGGCGGCGCCTGGGCGCCTTCCTGCGCCGCTACCTGCCCCGCTTCTACCGCGTCGAGCAGCACGAGTTGGCCCGCGTCGTCCTGCAGGGCAAGCTCAGCGCCCTGCAGCGCAAGACCTCCGAGCCCATCGCCTACCAGGCCGGCCGCCACCGCAAGCCCGTCCAGCACTTCGTCGGCGCCGGTCGCTGGGACGACGAGGCCGTCATGGCCGAGTTGCGCCGCCACGTCGCCGAGGCGCTGGCCGACCCCGACGCCGTGCTGGTCCTGGACCCCAGCGCCTTCGCCAAGTCGGGGGCGGACTCCTGCGGCGTGGCCCGCCAGTGGTGCGGCCGGCTGGGCCAGGTCGAGAACTGCCAGCTCGGCGCCTTTTTGGCCTACGTCAGCGCCCGCGGCCAGGCGCTGGTGGACCGGCGACCGTACCTGCCCGAGGATTGGGCCGACGACGCCAAGCGGCGCCAGGCCACCCACGTGCCGGAGGAAGTCGCCTTCCAGGAGAGTTGGCGGATCGGCCTCGACCTGATCGACCGCTGTGCGGCCGACCTGCCGTCCGGCTGGGTGGCGGGCGACGACGAGTTCGGCCGCTGCTCGGAGTTCCGGGCGCAACTGCGCCACAGGCGGCGGCGTTACGTGCTGGACGTGCCGTGCAACACCTCGATTCGCGACCTGGGCGAGGCGCCGGCGGCGGGCCGGCGGCGGCCGCCGTGGCGGCTGGCGGACGAGTGGGCCAAGGCCCTGCCGCGCGGCCGCTGGCGTAAGGTGCGGCTGGGTGCGGCCGCGCGGGGCCCGCAGGTGGTGTGGGCGGCGGAGGCGTGGGTGCAGACCAAGGACGAGGGGGGCCGGCCCGGCCCGCGCGAGCGGCTGGTGGTCATCCGCACGACCGACCGGGAGCCGCGGATTTGGTACACGCTGTCCAACGCGCCGGTGGCGGTGCCGCTGGCCCGGGTGGCGGAGGCCCACGGCCGGCGGCACGGGGCCGAGGAGTTGTTCGGCGCCGGCAAAGGGGAGGTGGGGCTGGGGCAGTACGAGGTGAGGAGTTGGGTGGGCTGGCATCACCACATGACGCTGTCACTGCTGGCGCTGTGGTTTTTGCACCTGGAGAAGGGGCAACTCGGGGGGGAAAATCCCGGCGCGGACGGTGCCGCAGTTGCGGGAGGTGTTCAGCCGGTTGCTGCGGGCGCGGCCGCCGAGTGCGGCTGAGATCGCCGAGCAGGTAAGCCGAGTGCTACGGCGGAACGAGGAGGCACGCATCTACCACTGGTGGGCGGCAACGGGCACCTTCCCGCCGCCGCGGCGGCGACCGGATGGATAAAAGGGTTACGGTCCAACTACCGTGACGGCGCCGTCCTCGACCCAACGCATCCCCGATCATTTCACTCGTTCTCCTATGATCGTGCAACCGGCCTCCGTGGGGCCGCTGCCGATATCCCAACCCCTCTCCCGGTAGCTGGGGTAGTCCGTGCGATGGCGGTTGTTCGTGAAGTAGCCG
>JBOGGN010000072.1:0-17316 GCA_050744165.1 Acidimicrobiales bacterium
GGCGGAGGGAGCCGAGGGGGCGGACGGCGCTGAGGCAGCGGCCATATGGCCCGCGGTGGCAGCCGACGCCGGCATGGCCGCGGAGGGAGCCGGGGAGACGAGCGGCGACAGCTTCGTCAGGCCCGGCCCGCCTGACGACGAGAACTCCGGTGCCCGAGGGAGCGGGGTGGTCAGGGGCGCAGCCGGTGCGACCAGGGGTGAGAGAGGGGAAGGGCCCGTGGCTCCAATGAGGGTCGACAACATCTCGGCATTGATCGTCGGTCCCGCGGGAAGGGGCCGGATGGGGCGGATCGACGCCTGCGTGGTGGCCGGTGCCTCCGACTCCTGATAGGACTCGGAGGCGGCCCTGTTCCAGGACTGCCAGCTGAGGTCGGGCTCCGGCTCGGAACCCGGCGGGTTGACGAACAGGTGACGGACCACCGCCAGGTCGCTTCCACCCTCTTCGAGGTCATCGGAGCCACCGGCGCCCGCGACGGGCTCGGAGGCCCTGAGAGTCGACGCCGTCACGGCCGCGGCGGCGGCGCTGGCCAGAAGTTTTTCCATCGAGGGCAAAGGCGACGGCAAGCGGCTCGGTGTCACGCTGACGCTCGCCACCAAGGAATCCGGCGAAGAAAAGCCCTTGTCCTCCCGTGGCCCGACTCGCTCGGCCCGATCGGCGGCGGCCACTGCGGCCCCGTCGGCCCCGTCGGCCCCGGCGGCCCCGGCGGGACCTTCGGGTGCGGCGACGACGGTGGTGCCCCGCCGCCCGGGGCGCGCCGATTCGGAAGTCGTCCGAACCCGTGGCGATTCGACCAACACCAAGTTGGCGTCGACCAGTCGCTTGACGCCGCGGCAGCCGTCGAAGTAGTCGACCTCCAGTTCCTCGACGACGCCGCGCACGGTCCCCGCCAAGGCGACGGCGATGACCAGCTTCCAGTCCTCAGCCGACAACGTCACCTCCGACGCTGGCAACTCCGGCACCAGGCGGACGCGATGCTCGAGCGAGGGCACGACCGCTTCGATCTGCTGCCACTCAGCCAATCGCTCCTGAGCGAGGCGCACCACCGGCTCAACCGCCGTCGCCACGTCGGGTTCGGACGCTTCTACGCCGTCGCGGAAGACGAAGTTCCCATCGGATAAGCGCAGCAGCTCGAACATGGCGTCGACATGACCCTTGGCCTTGCCCACCCCGGATTGGACCAGCTGGCCTTCGTGAAGCCACAACCGGCCTTCGACATGCCCACTGACCACGCGCAATTCGCCCGTCTTGCTGCTCGACGCCAGGAGCGTCATGACATCAGGCAGGGCGATCGTCTGGAACGATCCTTGTAGCGACACTGGCTCTACCTCCGGCATCTGGTATCGGCAGGTATCACCCGGATCTAGACAGGATTTCGGTCACTGGCAACCGTGGCGCCGAACTGACGTCAGATTCGGAGGCGCACCCGTTTCGCGCATCGCCACCACCGGTTCGTAGCCGGCCCGCCCGTGCCGGGGCGCCGGGCAGTAGATCCGTCGGTGATGTCGCCGGAGATCCTAAGGGCCTTTCTCCAGACGCCAGTCCTAGTCGCCTGCCGGCACGCGAGCTGCCAGCGCTGCCATGGCGGCAGCCGACATCACCTCGAGCGGTGGCTCCATGCCCGTCCAGAGCCGGAACTGGAGTGCCGCTTGGTGAATCAGGGTCCCGAGCCCGTTGGCCACCCGAGCCCCTGCGGCCCGGGCGGCCTCCAACAGGGGCGTCGTCGGCGGGGCGTAGATCAGGTCGACGACGAGTTGGCCCGATCCCAAGCGGGATGGGTCCAGCCCGAGCGGCACCAGAACATCCTCACCCGCTCTGACGTGGCCCTCGGGAGCACCCAACATCCCTACCGGGGTGGCGTTGACGACCAGGTCCGCCCCCCGGACCACATCGACCGGCGCCACGTCGCCGACCGGTCCCGCCAAGCGGGCCGCGGCGGCGGCCGACGCCGCCTGGCGGGCCACCACGGACACCGACGATGCCCCAGCCGTGCCAAGGGCCAGGATCACCGCCCGGGCGGCACCGCCTGCCCCGAGGACAACGCAGTTGCGGCCCGACGGATCCCACCCCTCGTCCTCGCGTAGCGCGGCCAAGAACCCTTCGCCGTCGGTGCTGTCGCCGTCGAGCTTGGATCCTCGACGGATCACCGTGTTGGCCGCGCCCAGTCGGCTGGCGATGGCGCTCAGCCGGTCCACCTCCGAAGCCACCGCCGCCTTGTGGGGCATCGTGACCGAGAGCCCGGCCACGCCCAGCGCCCGGACGCCGGCGATGGCGTCGTGCACCTCGCCTGTCCCGACGGGAAGGGCCAGATAGACCCAGTCGAGCCCCAGCGCCGCGAACGCCGCGTTGTGGATGGTCGGGGACAGGGAATGATCCACGGGGTCACCGATCACCGCGGCCACCTGCGTAGAGGCGACCGGCCACCCGAACGCACCCGTCCCTCGGCCGGCCGCCCGGACCGCTTCCGCCACCACCGGCGGTTCGCTCACCCGCCTCTGGTCGTCAGTGGTCAGCGGACACCATTGGCGTGAGCCTGGGCCAAAAGCCCCTGAAACTCCTGCGCGGTGGCCGCGAAGCCGGACTTCCCGCTTGAGTCGATCACCACGTAGTACAGGTAGTTCGTCGTTGGCGGGTTCGCCGCCGCCGTCAGCGAAGGCAGACCTGGGCAGGAAATCGGCGTCGGCGGCAACCCTTTGAACTTGTAGGTGTTGTACGGAGTGTTGGAATTCTTGTCCATCTTGGCGGGATCGGTGATCCCTTCGCCGTACAAGACGGTGGCATCGATCTGCAGCAGCATGTTGGCCTTCAGCCGGTTGTAAATCACGCTGGCGATGGGGCCCCGGTCGACATCGAGCTTGGCCTCCCGCTCGACCATCGAGGCCACCACGATCACCTGGTAGGGGGTGACGCCGAGGGTGGCGGCCACCTGGGTCAGGTTCAAGTTGGCGACGTTGTCGTCAAAGGTCTGCACCATCGTCTGCACGATCTCCAGATCGGTGGCGTCGGCCCGGACCGTGTAGGTCGCCGGAAACAACAGCCCTTCCAGGCTCGTCGACCCCGGGGGCTGTAACTGCGACCGCACCTGGCCGCTGTTGGCCGCGGCCAGGAAGTCGCTGGCGCTGCGGCCCGGGAGGCTGCCGACCCGATCGGCGATCTGCGCCAACGTGAACCCCTCGGGGATCGTGAACTTCTGATACACGATGGGCGGCCCTGCCTCCAAGGCGGCGACGACGGAGTGGTAGCTCGAGTTCCGCGGCAGGTGGTAGGTACCGGGAAGCAGCACGCCGACCCCCTTGACCTTGGTGTAGAGCCGAAACACGGAGGAGCCGTCGATCACACCCGCCTTTGCCAGGAGGGTCCCGATCTGGTCGGTCGAGGCGCCCTTCGGAATGGTCACGCTGACCTTCGGACCCGGGTGACCGGGATTCATGTCATTGCGGACGACTACCGCACCAATCCCAATGACCACCAGCAGGAGCACCACGGCGCCGATCACCCAGATGATCCACGGAGGGCGCCGATGGTTCACAATGAAGGATTCCGACGGTGTTCGTACCGGCTGGCGGGGTGCGTCGCTCGATGCATGAACGGCTCGGTACGCTGCGCTACTCCCCGACGAGCGCTCCCAGCCGGAGCCGCCATCGCGATCCCAGGCCGAACGCTGCGTGGTCGAGGCCGAGCGTTCCCCGCCCGCCGCTGAGTAGTCGCGACCCGAACCAACGACCCTGCCGCGACCGCCGCCCCGACTGCTGCCGTACCCACCGGCAACCGCACCCTGCCGACGACTGCCGCCGCCGTATCCCGCAGCGTCCCCGCCGCCGTACCCCCGAGCGTCCCCGCCGTCGTCCCCCCGAGCGTCCCCGCCGCCGTACCGCCCAGCGTCGCCGCCATCGTCGTCTGCGAACTCGGAGCCATCCTCGTAGTCGCCAACGCCTTCGTGGTACGCCTCGGCCCCTCCGCCGTCCTCGTACCCCGCCTCGCCCTCCTCGAACTCGCCCTCATCGACATCGTCGTACTCGTAGTCGCCGTCGAAGTCGTCATCGTCGTAGTCGTCTCGGCCGTAGTCGTCACGGCCGTGGCGACCATCGTCGCCACCCTCGACCGGCGCCGACGAGAAGTGGCTCACCGACCTGCGCTCCCGGCACCGCCTCGCCGGTCGAGCCATGACTGCAGCAAGATGGCCGCCGCCACCGAGTCCACCTGCTGGCGAGCCGCGACCTGGCGGCGTCGCCTGCCGCCACCCGACCCCCGCCCGGCCCGCCCCGAACCTGACCGGCCGCCGGCCCGAGGCCCGGTGGGTCCGCCCCGTCCTGCGCCCGGCCCCGCACCCATCGCCTGGTAGGCGGCGACGGTCGTAAACCGCTCGTCGACGGTCTCTACGGCCACGCCCCGAAGGGCGCCGGCAAGCTGCGCCACCTCGTCCAGGGCGCTCCGGGCGGCCGGGCCGACGGTGCCGTCCAGCGACAGCGGCAGCCCCACCACCACGCCGACGACCTCTTCGGCTTCCACCAACTGGAGAAGGGCGGCGCGATCGGCTTCCTGGTCCCCTTTCCGCACCATCGTGGTCACGGTAGTTGCCAGACGCTGGCCGTCGTCACTGAGGGCGATTCCGATGCGAACGGCACCGAGATCGATACCCATCACCCGGCCGTGTCCGGGAATCGGCCCTGTCCCCCCCTGTGCCGGCCCCGAAGGGTCGGACCGGGGGCAGCTCAACGACTGATTCCCAGCGTCTGCCGTACAGAGGCGAGGGCCTCGTCCAGGCGGCTGGGATCGCGCCCGCCGGCCATCGCCAGCTCGGGGTTCTTGCCGCCCCCGCCGCCGACCATGCGTGCCGCCGAGGCGATCAGATCCGAGGCCACCAAGTCGCAGCCCTTGGCCACCGCCGCCACCAGCGCCACCTTGCCCTCGCTGGGACTGCCGCCGAGGACGACCGCCCGGACTCCCGGTTGGGAACGCACGTTGACGGCCAACTCCTGCAACTGACGCTGTTCCAAACCGTCCCGGCGGGCCACCACGACCCCGCCGTCGGCCACCGCAGCCGACGCTAGCGCCAAGGCTTGCTCCCGCAAACCGGCCTGGCGGACCGACTTCAACTCGTCCTGGCTGGCCTTCAGCTCGCCCAGCCGTCGCTCGATCGCGGGCACCAACTCGTCGGGGCTGGCCTTCAACAACTGGGCCGCGTGACCGATCACCGCTTCGTCATGGCGCAGCCGGGCGATGGTGGCAGTACCCGTGGTCGCCTCAAGCCGCCGCAGGTTGGACCCGATGGAGCCCTCGGACACGATGCGCACCGGCCCGATCTGGCCCAAAGCGGCGACGTGGGTGCCCCCGCACAACTCGGTCGAGCGGCTACCCGCCTGCACGACCCGCACCTCCTCGCCGTACTTGTCCCCGAAAAACGCGATGGCGCCCAGGTGATCGGCCTCGGCCTTGGGCATGACGGTGACATGCACCGCCTCGTCGGCGAGGATGCGGCCGTTGACCAGGTCCTCGACGCGGGCGATCTCCTCGGGGGACATGGGGCCGTAGTGGCTGAAGTCGAAACGCAACCGGTCCGGCGCCACCAGCGACCCCGCCTGCTTGACATGGGTCCCGAGCACTTCGCGAAGCGCCGCGTGCAGCAGGTGGGTGCCGGTGTGGTTGCGGCGGATGGCGTCGCGGCGGTCGACGTCGATCTCCGCCTCGACCTCCTCGCCCGGGCTGATCTCGCCTCGCAACAACACCGCCGTATGCCGGTTGAGGCCGGGAAGGGCGTAGGTCGTATCGAGCACGTTGGCCGCACCGTGGGGGCTGCGGATCAACCCGGTGTCGCCGACCTGCCCGCCGCCCTCGGCGTAGAACGGGGTCCGGTCCAAGAAGATCTCAACGTGCGGCAGGTGCGGGTGCTGGCTGCCCTCGGGGGCGTCGGTGGGTAGCACCCCGATCACACGGGCGGCCGTCGCCTCGTCGGTATAGCCGAGGAACTCGGTCGGCCCGAACTGCTCCACCAGCTCCCGGTAGGCGTCGAGGTGGGCGGCGGTACCCGCCCCCTTCTTGCGACCCTCGAAGGACAGCTGCTTCTGATGGGCCATGGCGGCCGCGAACCCCTCCTCGTCGATCGCCACCCCCTTTTCCGCGGCGATCTCCCGGGTCAACTCGATCGGGAAGCCGTGGGTGTCGTGGAGCCGGAACGCCACCTCGCCGGCCACCGCGCCGCCGCCGGCCAGGGACTCTTCGAGCATGGCCAGCCCCGACCGCAGCGTGGCCCGGAACCGCTCCTCCTCCCGGGCGAGCACGCCGGTGATGAAACCCTCGTTGCGACGGAGGTCGGGGTAGGCGCCGCCCATGACCTCGACCGTGGCGTGCACCAGGGCCGGCATGATCACCTCGTCGACGCCGAGTTGAAAGGCGTGGCGCACCGCGCGGCGGATCAACCGGCGCAGTACGTATCCGCGGTCTTCATTGCTGGGAAAAACGCCGTCGTTCACCAAGAACGTCGTGGAGCGCCCATGGTCCGCGAGAATGCGCAGGTTGACGTCGGCTTCGGGGTCGGAACCGTACTCCCGGTGGGTGGCGGCCTCGGCAGCGGCGATGACCCGGCGAACGGTGTCGGTGTCCCAGACCGACGGCAGCCCGTCGATGACCGCCAGTAACCGCTCTAGTCCTGCCCCGGTGTCGACGTTGGGCTTGGGCAAGGGCTGCAGCGACCCGTCGGCCTGGCGGTCGTACTGCATGAACACCAGGTTCCAGAACTCGACGTAGCGCTCCTCGCCACCGTGCGCCGGCCCGCCCGGAGCACCGAACTCCTCGCCCTTGTCGTAGTACAGCTCCGAGCTCGGCCCGCACGGGCCGGTGTCGCCCATCTCCCAGAAGTTGTCGGCGCCCATGCGCTGGACGCGTTCGGCGGGAAGTCCGATCCGGTCCTGCCACAGGGCGGCCGCGTCGTCGTCGGTTTCGTAGACCGTGACCCAGATCCGGTCACCGTCAAGGCCGAGTACCTCGGTCACGAACTCCCACGCGAAGTCGATGGCGCCCTGTTTGAAGTAGTCGCCGAAGCTCCAGTTGCCCAGCATCTCGAAGAAGGTGAAATGCCGGGTCGTGCGGCCGATGAGCTCGATGTCGTCGTGCTTACCCTTGATCCGCACGCACTTCTGGACCGACGTGACCCGGGCGTGGGGTGGGATCTCCTCCCCGAGCAGGTACGGCAGGAACTGGTTCATCCCGGCATTGGTGAACAACGGCGCCCGGGGATGGTGCGGGATCAGTCCCGACGACGGCGTGACGGCATGGCCTCGCTCGGCGAAGAAGTTCAGGTAGGCGTGCCGGAGGCCGTTGGCGTCCATGATCCCCCGAGACTACCCCTGACCCTCCGAAGCATCGCCGGAGTTCCAGGCCAGCTTCGGAAGCGGTCGAGTCGAGGTCTTGGGTGGTCAGACGGGCCGGATGCCCAGCCGATCTTCGACCAAGAGTTGGCCACCCTCGGCCCCAAATCGCACAGGGAGGCAGCCAAGCCCGATCCAGCCCGGCGCAGAGTCGTCCTCAACCAATCGCTCCCCATCCCGGGTCCAGTGGCGGACCGCCTTGGTGTCACGATCGACCACCAAGACCTCCTCGACGCCCACTCGTTCGAAGAAGGGGAGCTTGCCGAGAGTTTCGTCTCCGGTCGAGCGGATCTCGACGACCAGGGTGGCCGCCCCTTCGACCCCGCGGGCGCTGCGCCGTGACTCGCCAAAGACGACCAGGTCGGGCACCCTGTAGTCGGAGGGGTCTTCGGCGTCTGGATCGAACAAGCCGGTTTCGTATCGCAGCGACAGGCCGGCATCCTCGGCTAGGGGAGCAAGCAAGAGGACCAGCCGGAGGCCGATGCGCTGATGCTCCTCGCTCGGCGGGGGAACCATGTGAAGCTCACCGGCCCACATCTCGTCGAAGCGGTCGACGCCCAAGCGCCGTCGATCCGCAAGGATCGATTCCGGCACTTCGAGCAGCACGCCCCGCATGGCGATTGCATTTTAGGGGCATCGGGGTTGGCATTGTTGGCCGAGGAAGAATTGGCAGACGCTCCCGGCTGAGCCGAGGAGTTTGGCGAGAGGCGCTCAACCCCGACGGATCTCCATTCGCGACCGCAGGGCGCTCTCCTGGTCGTGCATTGCCCGGCGACCGTCGGCCAGGGCGGCTCGGAGGTCGTTGCCGGCGCGGCGGGTCTTGGCCGCCAGGTTGGCGCGCACCTGCTCGGGCAGAAGTTGCTCAACGCGCTGCTTCACCGTGCGAGTAATCCACCATGAGGATCCGAAGCCCAGCGTGACCCCGATTCCGAGCCAGAACAGCCGCTTGAACACCGCTCAGCCCTCCCGTGTCGCTCGCCGGAGCCGGCGGGCCGCGGTACGGGTCCCGGTTCCGAAGGCCATCACCTTCACCACAGGGTTGGCCAGCGTCTCGTACACCTGGCGGGAGGCAGTGTCGACCCGCGTGGAGATCGACTCGGCAGCACCGAGCAGGCGATCGGCACGCTCCAGCTGGCCGCTTGCGAGGCCGAGGGCGTCGCGCATGTCCGTCAGCAGGTCGAGGCTCTCCCGTCGAAGATCGTCGGCCCCGGTGCGCATCACCCGCATCGTTCGCACCAGCGACCACACCACCGCCAAGAGGCCCATGACCACGACCGTCGACACGATGGTGACGAGGATGGCCACCGTCGGGTCGGAAGTCGCGGCGACCAGCTCGACTCCCCACATTCCGACGTGAGCATAGTGGGGCGGGGTCTTTTCCCAGCGCCACTGCTCGCCGCGCTGCTAGCCGTCCTTCAGCCGGCGGAGTCGCTCGGCGATCTCGGCCTCCTCTCCGTGGGAGGTGGGTCGGTAGTACGTCCGGCCCTCAAGGTGGTCGGGCCGGTACTGCTGGGCCACCCACCCGGACGGGTCGTCGTGGGGATACTGGTAGCCCGTGCCGTGGCCGATGCGACGGGCCTGGCGGTAACTGGCGTCGCGCAGATGGGCCGGAACCTGCCCGGTCGGCTGGTCGGCCACGTCGGCGGCGGCCGCCCCGAAGGCGGCCTTGACGGTGTTGGACTTGGGCGCGGTCGCCAGGTGGATGACGGCCTGGGCGAGACTCAGCTGCGCCTCGGGGAGGCCCACGAACTCCACTGCCCGGGCCGAGGCGTCGGCGACGACCAAGGCCAGGGGGTCGGCCATGCCGATGTCCTCGCTGGCCAGGATCACCAGCCGGCGGGCGATGAACCGGGCGTCCTCGCCCGCGGCCAGCATCCGGGCCAGCCAGTACAAGCCGGCGTCGACATCGGAGCCCCGGATGCTCTTGATGAAGGCGCTGATGATGTCGTAGTGGTCGTCCTCCTCGTAGCGCAGCGCCCGGGCGCTGCGGGCCGCCTCCACGTCGGCGACGGTCACCACGGCGTCCCCGTCGCCGCTTCGGTGGCGCTCCGCGGCGAGGGCCAGCGCCACCTCGAGGCTGACCAGCGCCGCCCGGGCGTCGCCGTCGACCAGGTTGACCAAGAGGGCGACGGCCTCGGGCACAGCGGCGGCCCGCTCGGCCACCAAAGCCCGGCCGATGATGGTGCGTAGCGCTTCGTCGGACAGCGGTTCCAGCCGGAACAGGGTCGACCGGCTCAACAGCGGGGCGTTGACCTCGAAGAAGGGGTTCTCGGTGGTGGCCCCGATGAGGGTGAGGGTGCCGTCCTCGACCGCCGGCAGCAGGGCATCTTGCTGTGACTTGTTGAAGCGATGGACCTCGTCCAGGAACAGGATGGTGCCGCTGCCCTGCTCGGCCAGTCGCTGGCGGGCGGCGGCGATAACCTCCCGCACGTCCTTGACCCCGGCGGTGACCGCCGACATGGCGACGAACCGGCGCTCGGTAGCGCCCGCGATCAGCCGGGCCAAGGTGGTCTTGCCGGTCCCCGGCGGTCCCCACAGGATCACCGAGGACAGGCGGTCAGAGTCAATAAGGGCCCGCAACGGGCGGCCCCGGGCCAACAGTCGTTCCTGGCCCACGACCTCGTCCAGGGTCCGGGGCCGCATCCGGGCGGCCAGCGGCGCCTGGCGAGCCAGGCGCTCATTGAGCGCCGCCGTGAACAGGTCGCCACCGTCGCTCGGCATCGCGCTGCAGGCTAGGGACTTTGACCCGGCAGGGTCTTTGTCGGGGTAGACGACGCTGAACGACCCCGTGCTCGCACCCGCGAAGTCGACAGCGGTGACTCCGTCCGCGTCGGCATCACCGATGCGACCGAGTTGGAGGCGGGCCATCTGGGACCGCGCCACCGTCGGCGGTCCCAGGAGGCCCCTTCGCCACTGCGTTGGTACCATAAGCTGTACCAGTTGATCCCTGGAGGTCACCGTGGCCATCACCGCCAGCGAGGCTCGCAAGAACCTCTTTCCGCTCATCAAAAAGGTCAACGACGACCGTCAGCCGATTGGAATCACCTCGAAACACGGCGACGCAGTCCTGCTGTCGCGAGCCGACTACGACGCCCTCAGCGAGACGGCGTGGCTGCTCCGGGTGCCCGCCAACGCCCGACGGATTCTCGAAAGCCTGGCCCAGGCCCAAGCGGGTCAGCGCGAGTTCCACGACTTGGGCTGATGCGCCTGTGCTTCACCGCTCACGGCTGGGATGACTACCGGTACTGGCAGATCACCGACCAGGCGACGCTGAAGCGACTCAACCGACTCCTCGACGACGTGCTGCGTGATCCACGCAACGGGATCGGGAAGCCCGAACCACTGCGACATGTCCTGGCCGGGTGTTGGTCTCGACGCATAGACGACGAGCACCGGTTGGTCTACCTCGTCGACGGAGATGACGTCGTCGTCCTACAAGCCCGCTACCACTACGGACCGTGAAGCGTGGCCGCTGATCCGGCCCACGCGACGAGGTCCTGACAGGGTTCCGCTGTCCTTGAGGTATCGCAGGAGTTGCCCCCCATCCGGCGTCGTGGATGGACCGGTTGAGGCCGGCCTGGCTAGCGCGGAACTAACGTAACACCGTTAACACAAATGCAGGGCGTTCCCACGCCCTGCACTTGTGTTAGGCCCGTTAAGTTATGGCCCGTTGGCCTCGAAGACGGTGCACTCGGGCCAGCCTTGGCTGGCGGTGTGTCCCATGTGGGAGGTAATAAACGATTTCCGTCGAGTCATGATCTCGGACGTTGCGTCGTTCCGGTCGAGCTAAGGCGGTGCCTCCCTGGCGATCAGCCGGTAGCCGACGCCAGGTTCGGTGACGAGGCGGGGCGACGCCGGGTCGTCGTGGAGCTTGCGACGCAGCTGGTTGGCATAGGTTCTGAGGTACTCGGTGCGCTCCACCGACTCGGGCCCCCACACCTGGCGCAGGAGGTGCCGGTGGGTCAGCACCCGGCCCTGGTGGCGCGCCAATAGAGCGAGGAACTCGAACTCTTTCGGGGTCAGGTCCACCGGCCGGCCGGCGACGCTCACCTTGTGGTCGGCGGTATCCACGACCACATCGCCGACGGTCAGAAGGTCCTCGTCGACGAAGGGGCTCATCTCCCGACGACGGCGCACCGCCACCCGCAGTCGAGCCAGCAGCTCAGGCATGGAAAAGGGCTTGGTGACGTAGTCGTCGGCTCCCTCGTCCAAGGCCGTCACCTTGCGGTCCTCGGCTCCGTTGGCCGTCACCACGATGATCGGTGCTTTGGACCACTGCCGCATCCGTTTGCACACCTCGACGCCGTCGATGTCGGGCAGGCCGAGGTCGAGCAGCACCACCGCCGGGTCCTCGGCGGCGCTCTGGTCGAGGGCTTCCTGACCGGTCCGGGCCAGCCGGACTCGGTAGCCCCGGGCTTGGAGGCTGGCCGACAGTATGCGGGCCATCGACCGCTCGTCCTCCACCACCAGCACCAGGTCCCCGTTGCTGTCCATGGTCGCGGCTAGCCGGTCCGTACCGGCAAGGTGAACCGCAGCCGGGCACCGCCGCCCGGTTGGCCGTTCGCCTCGATCATCCCGCCGTGAGCTTCCACGATCGCCCGGCACAGCGCCAGCCCAACCCCGCTCAAGGTGTTGGCCTGGCCGCCGTGGTGGGGCTCGAAAAGATGGTCGACCAGTCGGGGGTCGATGCCCGGGCCCTGGTCGCTCACCACCACCTCGACCTCACCGGGACCGTGGTCGTCTCCGATGAGGGGCGCTGCCGTCACGCCCACGATGCTGCCCGGGGGGGCGACGCGGGCCGCGTTTTCCAGCAGGTTGGACAGCACCTGGTCGATCTGGACGTAGTCGACGTCGACCAACGGAAGGCCTGCCGCCACCGAACACTCCAGCCGGACCCCGTCGAACAACCGGCCGAGCCGGCGGGCCACCTCTTCGATCAACTCCTCCAGGTCCACCGCCTGGCGCTCCGGTTGGAACGCTCCGGCTTCGATCCGGCTCAGGCTGAGGAGGTTGGCGACGATGCGGTCCAGCCGTTCCGCCTCGTCGCACACCAGGCCCAGCAGGTCCTGGCGGACGGCCTCGCCGTGTGCCGCCCCCGATCGCAGGTCCGAGGCGACGGCTCGAATGGAGGCGAGGGGTGTGCGCAGGTCGTGCGAGACCGACCGGAGGAGCGCCGCCCGCTGGATGTCGACCTGCTCCATGACAGCTAGGCGATCGGCCTCCCGGCGTAACACCTCTTGCTCGGCGACCAGGGCTTGGAAACGGGCATGCATGGCTTCAATCTCGGTGGCCCGCTGTTCGGCGTAGCGACGCCGGTCGTCTTCCAGGGCGACCAGCGTGCCCACGGCCATGGCCACCAGCGTGAACACGACCAGCGCCACGGCATCGTCAGACACGGCCACCCGCAGGCTGCCGACGGGGGGGATGAAGCCCAGGCTGAACCCTGCGGCTCCCGCCACGGCAGTGGCGACGGCCGCCAGCCGGCCCCCGAGTACCCCGGCGGCGACGACCGGGAGCACGAGCAGCAACGCGGGTATCGCCCTGCCGACGGAGGTGTTGAACGGGAGCAGGGCGACGGTGACGACCGCGACAGCCGCCACGCCAATGGCGAGGCCGACCAGCGCGTTGGGCTCCCGCCGGGACCGGCGGGGAGCACGACCGGCTGCCGCGGGCGACGCCGCGCCTCCACGCCCGACCGGCACCGCCGCAGCGGTGCCGGTCGCAGTCGTGGCCATGGCACAGTTTGCTGCCCCTGGCTCGCCCGTGGCCCACGAATCCGACTCGCCGGGCGGAAGACCACGTCCGACCTAGACGGTGACGTCATCCGATGCCGCGGGCACGCCCTCGGGGCCCTCGGCGACGTCAACCGCCACCGCCCCGTTTGAGGCAGTGACCGAGCTGCCGGGAGCGGGGTCGGGGGCGGGGGCGGTCAGGTCGATGAGCACGGCCGGCGGCGTGTAGACGAGCCCCTGGCCCAAGTCCAGCTGGTAGGCGACCGTCCCGTGCTCGTGCACGTCCAGGCCCTCGAGTTCACCTTCCCGGCTGACCCGGAGATTCCACGAGCCCGGGATCTGCCTCACGAGCCACATGATCACCAAGGCGGCCCCGCCGACCGCGATGACACAGGACAGGCTCCCGATGAACTGCGCCTGCAACTGGCCGGTGCCGCCGCCGTAGAACAGGCCCCGGACCACCGTCGAGGTGTCGGCCCCGGTGGCCGTGGGCACCCCGTACTGGCCGGTCGCCAATAACCCGAGACTGAGCGTTCCCCAGATTCCGGCGAACATGTGCACCGGCACCGCCCCGATGGGGTCGTCCCAGCGCATGTGCTCCATGAAGTCGATGCCGACTGGGACCACAATTCCGGCCACCAGGCCGATGACCACCGCCCCCCACGGTGAAACCCAATAGCACGGGCAGGTGATGGCCACGAGGCCGCCGAGGAAGCCGTTGACCGAAATCCCGAGGTCCCATTTCTTGGTCCGGGGATAGATCCAGAGCACTGCCATCATCCCGCCCGCACAGGCCGCGATGGTCGTATTGGCAGCCACCCGGCCGATGCCCTGCCAGTCCATGGCCGAGAGGGTCGAGCCGGGGTTGAACCCGTACCAGCCAAACCACAGGATGACGCCGCCGATACAGCCCCACGTCAGGTTGTGGGGCGGCAACGGGCCGCCGCCGTCCCGCTTGAACACCCGCCCGATCCGGGGTCCGAGGACGATGCAGCCCGCCAGGGCGATGACCCCGCCCACCGTGTGGACCACCGTGGAGCCGGCGAAGTCCCGGAACACGATGCCCTTCGGCGCCAGGCTGGAAAACCAGCCGAGCGTGTTGCCCAGCCACCCGCCCGGACCCCAGACCCAGTGCCCGAAGATGGGGTAGAGGAACCCCGAGACCATGATGCTGTAGAGGATGTCGCCCTTGAAGCCGGTGCGGCCGACCATGGCCCCCGAGGTCACCGTCGATGCGGTATCGGCGAAGGCAAACTGGAACAGCCAGAAGGCGAGAAACGACACCTGGGTGGTGCCGTAGGCCGGAGTCATCCCGTGGAGCAGGAAGTACTGGTGGCCGATGACCCCATTGCCGCTGCCGAACTGGAAGGCGAACCCGAAGGCCCAGTACAAGAGCCCGCACAGGCAGGTGTCGAACACGCACTCCATGAGCACGTTCACCGTCTCCCGGGACCGGGCGAATCCGGCCTCCAGACCCATGAATCCGGCCTGCATGAAGAACACCAGGAACGCCGTTAGCAGTACCCAAACGGTGTTGACCGGGCTCACGAGATCGCCGGCCTTGACGGCCGTTTGGTGCACCAGCGTCGATGCGCCCGCTGAGGTCTCGACATACCACGAGAACCCCTTCATGATGCCGAGAATGGCAACCAATCCCAGCATCTTCCCGCCCATGATCGTGTAGATCAGCTTGCGGGTGTCTTTGTCCTTCAGCCCCTTCAGTTTGCGTCGAATCATGCCGGGGACGGTACGGGTGCCATCTTTCATCGGCGTGACGACTCGGTTAGCGCTCCGAGTCGCCTGTCTTTATGAGTTCTTTACAAGCTGGTTGAGGCGTTCACGAGACGCCGTCGCAGCTCGGCAACGAGCTCTTCACGCTCCACCCGGTCCTGGCCGGTGTCGCCACCGGCCCGGAGGTCCTTGACGCCCACCACGCCTGCGGCCACTTCATCGGGGCCGACGATGACGGCCCAGCGGGCGCCGGAGCGGTCGGCCGACTTGAACTGCGATTTCGGGGAGCGCCCGTCAAAGGCCCGGTCGGCCCGTAGGCCGGCGGCGCGCAACTCCGCGGTGATGTCCCGGGCGGCGGCCCCGCCGGCGAAGTCGACCACGTAGACATCCAGTATCGGCCCCACCTCGGAGGCAGCCAGGACGCCCTCGGCGTCGCAGGCCAAAAGCGTCCGGTCGAGCCCGATCCCGAATCCGATCCCCGGCGTGGGCGGCCCGCCCATCTCCTCCACCAGGCCGTCGTAGCGGCCGCCGCCACCGACCGCGTTCTGGGCCGACTCCAAGGCGGCAGCCGCGAACTCGAAGGTCGTTCTGGTGTAGTAATCCAGCCCCCGCACCAGCCGGGGATCCAGGCTGAAGGGGACCCCGAGGGCGGCCAGACCTTCCCGGACCCGCTCGAAGTGGTCCCGGCAGGCATCGCACAGGTAGTCAACCTGGTGGGGGGCGCCGGTGGTGGCGGCGACACAGTCGGGCTTCTTGCAGTCGAGGACCCGCAGCGGGTTGTCCTGCCAGTGCTCCCGGTGCTCGTCACACAGCCGATCCGCCCGCGCCGCCAGGAAGTCGGACAGGATCTGCCGGTACACCGGCCGGCACGTGGCGTCGCCGAGCGAGTTGAGCCGCAACGTGACCTGGCGCATCCCGATGGCGGCGAAAAACGCCCACGCCAGGTCGATGACTTCCACGTCCACATCAGGATCCTCGGTGCCGAGGACCTCGATCCCGCCCTGGTGGTGCTGCCGGTACCTCCCCGCCTGGGCCCGTTCGTAGCGAAAGCTGGGCGCCGCGTACCACACCTTCCACGGCAGCGGCGGCCGGTGCTGCACGAAGGCCCGCACCACCGACGCCGTGCCCTCGGGTCGCAGCGCCATCTCCCGGCCGCCCCGGTCGGTGAACTGGTACATCTCCTTGCGGACCACATCCGTCGACGCCCCCACCCGCTGGAACACCTCCAGGTGCTCGAACATGGGCGAGATCAGAAGGCCGTAGCCCGCCGCCTCCACGGTGCGGGCGAAGCGGGCCAGCAGCACTTCCCAGCGGGCCGATTGCGGCGGCAGGATGTCGCGGGTCCCGTTGGGAGTCCTGAACTCGCTGGTCGGGGCCATGGCCGAGCCAGGCTACCGGCGGGCACCCGTCGAGCTTTCAGATATTCCCGGTCGCCAGCGCCGCATCGCCCCCGCCGGCGAATGCAACCGACGACGGCGAATTTTTCCATCCTTGGCGTCAGCCGCCGCCCTTGCCGGGCACGATGCGGTACACGTCGTAGACGCTGTCCAGCCGCTTGATGGCGTTGAGCAACGACTCCAGGTGGGCGGGGTCGGCAAGTTCGAACTCGAATCGCATCCGCGACACCCTGTCCGAGCCGGTGTGACTTTCGCTGCGCAGGATGTTCAGGTGGTGGTCGCTCAGGATCTTCCACACGTCGACGCCGAGGCGGGTGCGGTCGAGCGCCTTGACCTCGATGGCGGCCACGAAGCTGCCCGCGTGCTCCCGGTCCCACTCGACGTCGATGACCCGGCCCACTGCCGCGGCCGACAGGGCGATGGCGTTGGCGCAGTCGACGCGGTGGACGCTGACGCCGCGGCCCTGGGTCACGAAGCCCATGATCTCGTCGCCCGGCACCGGGGTGCAGCACCGTGAGAGGCGCACCATGAGGTCGTCGAGGCCCTCGACGTGGACGCCGATGGTGTTGGTGCGGCTGGGCCGGCTCGGGCGGCGGGCGGTGCTCGGCAGCTGCTCCTCGGCCTCGCCCCCCCGCAGCTCCTTGGCCAGGCGCCCGGCGATGGTCTTGGCCGAGATGTGCCCCTCGCCGATGGCGGCGTGGAAGGCGTCGAGGTCGGCATAGTTCATCGTCTCGGACAGATGAGCCAGGGCGGCTGAGTTGGTCAGCTTCTGGACCGGCAGGCCTTCCTTACGCAACGCCTTGACCAGCTCGTCCTTGCCGTTCTCGATGGCGTCCTCGCGCCGCTCCCGGCTGAACCACTGACGGATCTTGTTGCGGGCCCGGGGGGTGACGACGATCTTCAGCCAGTCCCGGCTGGGGCTCGCCGAGGGCACCTTGGACGTGAAGATCTCGACGCTGTCGCCCGACTGGAGCGCCGAATCGAGAGGCACCAGGCGGCCGTTGACCTTGGCCCCGATGCAGCGGTGGCCGACCTCGGTGTGGATTGAATAGGCGAAGTCGACGGGCGTGGCCCCGATAGGCAGGGTCATGACG
>JBOGGN010000073.1:0-4367 GCA_050744165.1 Acidimicrobiales bacterium
TTCACCGACCACTGGGGTGACGTCGAGCTTCCCGGCGACGCCACGTTCGACGAGTTGGTCGCAGCCGAGGAAGAAGCGGGGCGCCGCGACCCCTACCGAGCGGTGGCCGCCCTCACCCACACCCTCGGCGTGCGCCGTGCCCACTGATCGCCTTGTCCCGCGGTGTTGAAGGCCGCGGCAGCAGCCGTCATCGGCACCGCCACCGCCACCGCCTATCGCATCGCCGGCCATCAGGTCAGCCGCCCGCTCCTGGCGGCCCTCGCCCTGGCGCTGGCGCTGTTGCTGGTGGTGCCCCGGCGAGTCTGGCGATGGGCTCGGCTGGGCGTCACGGCTGTCCACGAAAGCGGCCACGCGGTTGTGGCTCTTGTCGTCGGCCGCAAGGTGACCGCCATCCACCTGCGGCCCGACTCGTCCGGGGTGACGCTGCACTATGGAAAAGGGGGCGGGTTCCGACGCCTGCTGACGGCGGCCGCCGGGTACCCCGCGCCGGGCCTGCTGGCGGTGGGCGGGGCGGCACTGTTGGCGTACCGCCAGCCCCGCATCTGGCTGGTGGCGCTGCTCGCTCTCGGCGTGGTCAACATGATCCTGTGGATTCGCAACTTCTTCGGCTCCGTCGTCATGGCACTCTGGATCGCGGGCGTCGGCTGGCTGTTCTTCCGGGGTACGGCCGGCATCGACGCCGGGGTCGGCTCGGTGGCGGTGTGGTTCCTCGCCCTCGGTGGGCTCCGGGCGGCCTTTGAGTTGCCGCGGGCGCCGGGCGCCAGCGACGCCGCCGACGTCGCCAAGGTGCTCCACCTCCCAAGCGGACTCTGCAGGGCGGGCTTCGTGCTGACCGCGGCGGCCGCCGCGCTCGGGGCGGCACGGCTGCTTTCGATCACCCTGCGTTAGGGCCTGAGTTAGCCGCCGCTCCGTCAGGCCGCGCCCGCCCGCCGGAGAGGCTGGCCCCCTCGAGCGGGTGCCGTCCGGTGGGGCCGAGGTCTAGCTGGCGGAAGGGGTGACGATCACGCCCCGGTCACCGTAGGGGATCTTTTTGCGTTTGATAATCCCGCCGATGGTGCCGAGGGCGTGGGTGATCTTGGTCAGGAAGCCGTACTTGGCGATGATCTTCTGCCGCAGGTCGTCGAACTCTGGGCCCGTCACGACCCGGGCCGTCGCCTCGACCGGCTGGCTCCCGCCTTTCACCTGGCCGCGTCCGTTGCAGGGCTGGACGGTCACCCGCGAGGTATGCGCCAGCCGCTTGGCCTTGCCCGAGCCCGAGCTGGTCCAGAACCCGAAGGTGTCGCCATCGAGAGCAACCGCCCACACGGGCGTGGAAACGGGCGTGCCATCCCGTTTGAAGGTCGTGAGCAGGACGTACTTCTCGTCGCCAAGCGCCACTGACCCTTAAGAATACACACTTCGGCGGAATCGGCCGGGAACTGGTGTCACCAGAACGCGTTATAGCGCGTTCTGGTGACGCCAGTTTGAGAATGGGAACCGACGGGGCGCCTCGCGGGTGTATCCGTCGTGGCCGCCACCACGGGGCCCAATGCCCTACCGACGGTAGGTTGACCGGGCAGTGCGTCCTCACGCCCGGGCCGCGGTGTGCGCCTTCGTGCTGCCGGCGGCGCTGCTCGTGGCGGACCCGGCCGGCGACTCGCCCTTCGGGCCGAGCAAGTGGGCCGTGGTCAGCGTGGTGGCCCTGGCTGCCCTGGCGTGCACGGCCACCGCCCGCAGCATCCGGATGGACCGCCGATCGCTGGTGGCGTGGCTGGTGTTCCTGAGCCTGGTTGTCGTGGCGGCGGCGGTGGGCCTCGACCCCACCTAGGCCTGGATCGGTAGCCCACAACGGAACTTCGGGGTCTTCACCTGGGTGCTGTGCTTCCTCGTCTTCGTGGCCGGCCAGAACGTCGCCGACATCGGCGACGGCCGGCTGGTGGTCGGTGCCTCCGTCGCCGCCACCGGCCTCGCCGGCGCCTGGGCGCTGGCAGAGGAGCTGGGCTGGCAACCCATCGGTGTCGACGCAGGTTCACGGCTCATCGGCTCGATGGGGTCGGCGTCATTCCTCGGGGCGGCCATGGCGCTGGGGCTCCCGATGGCGCTCGGGGTGGCCCTGGACCCCTCCTGGAGTCGTCGGCAGCGCCGGGTGGCGATGGCGTGTGCCGGCCTGGCCGGCGTGGCGCTGGTCGGGAGTGGCGCCCGAGCTGCTTGGGGCGGAGTCCTGGTGGGTGCCGCCGTCGTCGCTTTCGTACACCGGGAGCGCATCCGGGCCCACGCTCGACGAGCCGCAGCCGCGGCGGTGTTGGCCGTGGTGGTCGTCGTCGGCCTCGGCGTGGTGACCGGTGTCGCCGGACGGGTGCCGCAGTTTTTCGACCATGGCGGGGCGGGTGGCAACAGCCGGATCGCCGAGTGGTCGGTGGCGCTCGGCGTGCTGGCACACCACCCTCTGACCGGGGTCGGGCCGGAGGGCTACCGAATCGCCCTGCCAGACGGACTCGACGCCCACTATGTCGAGACCTACGGATTGTCACCGCTCCCCGACCGAGCGCACGACTCGCTGCTCGATGTCGCCGTCACGACCGGTCTTCTCGGCGCCGCCGCCTACGCCGCTCTCCTGGCCGTTGTGGCGATGGTTGCGCTGCGGGCACTACGCGGGGGCCCCCCGTGGATGGCCGGCGTCGCGGTGGGCCTGATTGCCTACGGCGCCCAGGAACTGGCCTTGTTCCCGGTCGCAACCCTCGAGCCGGCGGCATGGCTGCTGGCCGGGCTGCTGCTGGCCCAGTTCCGCCAGGTGGCGCCGGCACGCGGTGCGGCAGCCCACACGAGCCGCCCATCGAGGCCAGGTCACGGGACCGCCCGGGCGGGTGGCGACGTGCAGTTGACCGGCCGGGCGGGTGGCGAGGTGCAGTTACCCGTCCCCCGGCTGGTGGCGGTCGTTCTGGCGGTGGCTGCCGTAGTGGCCGCGGTCGCCGGCGTCCGGGACGTGTTGGCCGATCGGGCCGCCCGGGCGTCGACGGCCGCTTTGGCCCGCCAGGACGACCCGGCCGCCCGGCGACTGGCCCACCAGGCGGCGGGGCTGCGACCCGACCAG
Organism: Acidimicrobiales bacterium; assembly: GCA_050744165.1. Classification (GTDB taxonomy): domain Bacteria; phylum Actinomycetota; class Acidimicrobiia; order Acidimicrobiales; family Palsa-688; genus JBOGGN01. The sequence goes on from JBOGGN010000073.1 coordinate 3,071, forward strand.
ATCGAGTACTGGTTGGCAGCCGAGCAGGCCGACGCAGCTCCCGACACGCCCAGCGCTCTCACCCGGGGATTAAGCGATCTGGAAAAGGCGCTGGGCGTTTCCCCATCCGATCCCGTCGTGCGGGACGAGCGTGGACGTTTGCTCCTGGAACGGGCGCTGCGTTCCGGCTCGGCCCGGGACCTGGCGGAGGCTCGCGCCGACAACGAGCAGTTGGTGGCGGCCAACCCCTATGACGCCGAGGACCAGCTGCGCCTCGGCGTGGCCGACGCCCAGGCCGGGGACGCCACTGGGGCGCAGCGGGCATGGCTGGCCGCCGACCGGTTGGCGCCCCGGAGTGCCTCGGCGGCAACCGACCTGGCGGTCCTCCATGCCGGCCAGGGCCGGTGGGCTGAGGCGGCGGCGGCCGCCCGCCAGGCCCTGGCCCGGGACCCGGGTGAAACCCAGGCTCGGGGCGTGCTCAGCGAGAGCAAGGCCCACCTTGGAACCTGAGACGCCCCGCGAACGTGTACCAGCCGTGGAATCGCTTGCCGGCCTCATCCTCGGACCCGACCTTGACGACCTACCCCCACCACCCGAGCCCCCGATCATGGAAGGGCCGCCGGCAGCGGGCCTGCTGGTGGTTCGTTTTCCCGACTTCTACCGAGAGGGCCGGGACCGCATCGCCCGGGCCCTGACCCTGACCCTGGGCGACGCCGACCTCGCGGTCGAGGCGGTCGACGAAGCCATGGCCCGGGCCTACCAGCGGTGGGCCCGGGTGAGCACCCTCGAGAACCCCGGCGGCTGGGTCTACCGGGTCGCCCTCAACTGGTCGTGCTCGGTGCTGCGCCGGCGGCGCCGAGCACCGGCACCCCGGCCTGACCGGGACCTCACCGACATCGGCCCCATCCGGGAGCCCGCCGTGCTGGCCGCCCTGGCGGCGCTCGACGTCCGCCAGCGAGCCGTGGTGGTGTGCCGCCACTTGCTCGGCTGGTCCGAAGCCGAGACCGCCATCGCCCTGTCGACCCCGGTGGGCACGGTGAAGAGCCGGCTCCACCGGGCCAACCAGACCCTGGCCCGGCGCCTCGGGCACCTTCGTGACGAGCCCGGACCCCGCGCTGGCACCGAACCCCGGCCGGGCGCTGCCACCGAGCCCGGCGCCGACGTCTGGGCCGACCGCACGACCCTCCGATCCCACCACAAAGCCACGATCGACGCCCCCCGCGCCGACCAACTCCGAAACGAGAACCAGCCATGAACCCCCGGCAAGAGGACTTGGAAGACCACCTTCACGCCGCCGCTGACCGCCTCGAGCTGCCCC
>JBOGGN010000074.1:0-8881 GCA_050744165.1 Acidimicrobiales bacterium
AAATGGTCGTACCACTCGGTCAGCCGCGGCCAAGTTCACAGAACGCGGCCAAGTTCACAGAACGCCGTCCGCCGAGAACGGCGGCGAGGGCACGCGGCGATGAACAGGTTCTCGCCGGTTGCTGATCGGCGGCGGAGCGACTCGTAAGCTCCCTAGGAGGACTGGAATTCGGTGTGACCGGGCGGACCGAGTCCGGCCGCCCACAGAGCCTGCGGCGTAGAGCCGGTGTTCTGGCAGCACCTGAGGAGCGAGCCATCCACGACGACGGTAGGGACGGTTCGGATGCCGCAGAACCACCCCCGGCGGCATGGGCCCCTCGGCGGCATGGGGCCCCCGGCGGAATGGGGCTCCGAAGTCCCCCCGGACCCCCGGCTCACGCCGCGCGCTTCGCAGGCGCCTTCCAATCGCCCCACAAAGTGCTTCGAGAACTCCGAATCGACCAACGGAAGGGTCACAAGACCCCGAAATATGCCATCTGGCAGATGTACCGCCCTGCCGCCATCGGTACCGTTCGTTTCGACAGAACGAGTGCTGCCGCCCATTCGGCGGACGTCACACAGGGAGGACGCATGGCTCACACTGGGGGCGCTTGGCCCGTCGCGACACGCGCTCGGAACGATCGCCGGCGCTGGTCGCTCGCGCCAACCCAGCTGGCTCGCCGGCTCGTCAGCCTGGGGGCGGCTGCCGCGCTGGGCGCGGGCCTGCTCACGGCCGGAACGGCCCTGGTCGGGCCCGTGGCTGCGGAAGCGGCGGGGAGCAGCTACGCCGTGTCCTTCGCTCCCGGCGTGTCCTACACCCTCGGTGACAATCCGCACGGGGTGGCCATCGGCGATCTCACGAACGACGGGGCGCCCGCGGTCGTGGCCGCCGCCGGCGGGGGCGTCGAAACGCTGCTGAACGACGGCAACGGCGGGCTGGGGTCCCCGAGCAGCGATCTCCTCAACGCTGGCGACGCCCCCTCGGTGGCGCTTGCCGACATGAACGCCGACGGCAACCTCGATGTCGTTGCGGGCGCCAGCGTGCTTCCCGGGCGTGGCGACGGTTCGTTCGACCCGGAAGTGGACACCGTCGCCGGCGGTGGCCCGAGCGTCGTCGCCGATTTCGACTACGACGGCCGACCTGACATCGCCACGCTGGACGGGGGCCGGGTCGCGGTGGTCAAGCAACAGCCCACACCGCTCCCACCGCTGACCTTCCGTGCGCCGTCCCTCTACGGCCCGTCCGGAGCGTTCGCCATCGCCGAGGGCGACCTGCGAGCGCCGGGGTCTCGCGATCTGGTCGTCACGACCCAGGATCCATCGACGGCCGTCTCCTACGCGCAGGTACTGCTCAATAACGGTGACGGCACCTTCCAACCGGCAGTCCCGTATGCCATCGGGGGGCCGGCCCAGAGCATCGCTATCGGTGATTTGAGGGGCGACGGGCGCCAGGACATCGTTACCGCGGACACCCAGTCCGACACGGTGTCGGTCCTGTTGAACCAGGGCAACGGCACGTTTGCCCCGGCCCAGCAGATCATCACTCCGGCGTTCGACCCGCAGGCCGTGACCATCGCCGACATGAACGGCGACGACATTCCGGATCTGGTCACCGCCGACGGCGCCGCCAACTCGGTCTCGATCTTCCTCGGCAACGGCGACGGCACGTTCGCGGCGCCGATAACGGTCCCAACCGGCAGCACCACCGCCAGCCCGTTCGCCACCACGGTCGCCGTCGGGGACCTCACCGGTGACGGTCGTCCGAGCATCGTCGTCGGGGTCAAGGATCTGACAGGTGGCCGTTCGGGCGGACTCTCCGTGCTGCTGCAGACCCCGCCGACCGGGTTCCTCGCACGCCGGGTCTTCGGCGAGGTCCAAGACGGTGAAACGAGTGCCCCCCAAACCGAGACGATCACCAACGAGGGTGCGGCCGCGGAACTGATCGGCACGATCACCACGTCCGGCGCCGACGCCCCGGCTTTCACGACCTCCAGCGACACCTGCTCCGGTCAGACCCTCCAGCCGGCGGCCATATGCACCGTGCAGGTCCAGTTCGCCCCCACGCAGGATCGGTCGTATTCCGCCGACCTCGTCGTGCCGGCGGGCGGCGTTTCCGAGCAGGCGGCGCTCTCGGGTACCGGCACCAATCCGGCGCTCGGGCTGTCGGCGACGTCGCTTCCGATGTCTGTCGATGTCGGTCAGCAGTTCAATGCCACTGAAACCCTCACCAACACCGGGGACGGAACACTCGCCGTCACGGGAATCTCGCTCACCGGTCCGGACGCCTCGGCGTACACGATCACCAGCGCCAACGGTTGCGCGAACCTTCGCCACAGCGAGTCGTGCACCATCGGGTTGATGTTCGTTCCCACCCAGGCCCGGTCCTACAGCGCGGCGCTGACCTTCACCTCAAACGTTGCGACCAGCCCGACAGCCGTAGACCTCACCTCCATCGGCGAGGAGCCTGCGGTCGGGCTCTCGACCACCAGCGTCTCGCTCGTCGGCGGGTCGGGTGAGTTTCCGTCCGCACCGGTCGTGGTAACCGACACCGGGGACGGACCCCTCACCATCGACAATGTGCAGATCACCGGGTCGGGCGCCAGCTCGTTCATCGCCGACACTGGATGCCCGAACGGGATCACCGTGCAAGTCGGAGAGTCGTGCACGATCACCGTCTCCTACGGGACCAACGGCAGCGCGGCCACCGCGACTCTGACCATCACCTCCAACGCTCCGTCCAGCCCCGACACCGTCGCCCTGCAAGGCACGGTCCAGACGTCGGGCCTGTTGGTCACGCCCAACCCTCTCACGCTGACGGCCGCCCCCGGCGGGAGCATCACGGGGTTCTTCAACATGAAGGCGCTTGGACCCGGCAGCACGATTATCTTTGGCATCGCACCGACCAGTGGTCCGATCACCGACATCAGCAACGATCCGAACAACACCGGCGCCAACGTGTTCACGATCTCCGACTTGTTCTGCACGTCCAACCCCATCCCGGCCGGCAGTGCTTGCAGCGCCACGGTCACGTTCAACGCTCCCGCCACCACTGGCGAGACCGACGCCACCGTGACGGTGTTCAACAACGCCGGTAGTCCGCAGGTCGAAACCATCCGGGGCATTTCGGCCCAACCGGCTCCGACGCTGACCTCGATCACGGTCACCCCGACCAACCCGACAGAGCCCACCGGAGCGCCCCAGCAGTTCACGGCGACAGGGACCTTCTCCGACGCCAGCACCCAGGACCTGACCACCACCGCCAGCTGGTCCAGTTCCAACACCGGCGTCGCCACGATCAACGCCACCACCGGGGCAGCAACCACCATCGCCGCCGGCACCACCACCATCACCGCCACCGACGGCACCATTACCGGCACCACCACCCTCACCGTCATTAACAAGGTCGGGACGACGACGTCGGTGGTAAGCAGTGTCAACCCGGCCACCGAGGGCCAGGCGACGACCTTCACGGCAACGGTGACGGCGCGCGCGGCGAGCCACGGCACTCCTTCGGGCACCGTGGACTTCTCCAGCGGGTCGACCGACCTCGGGACCGCTGCCCTGGGCCCCAACGCCACCGCCGCCATCACCGAAACCCTGCCCAAAGGTAACGCGACCATTAGGGCGACCTACTCTGGTAGTGCCGCCTTCACCGGGTCCAAGGCGAGTGTGAAAGAAGTAATTCAGAACGCCCCGCTGTCCCTGCACACGGTGGCAATCTCCGGCACTGAACCGGTGACGGTTGCTGGCATTGTGGCCCACCTGATTGACGGCAACCCGGCTGTCGCATCCTCGTTCAGAGCCACCATCGACTGGGGCGACGGAACCACATCAGCCGGAGTCATCAGCGCCGACCCGATGGCCGGCTTCGACGTCAGTGGCAGGCACACCTACACCAAGGGCGGAACCCACACCTTCAAAGTGAAGGTCACCGACCTTGGCGGAAGCTCGGTGACGGGGACGGGCACCGCGACCATCCAGGCACCGCCGAAGCGCGCCGGTCTCGGGCTGTTCGGGGAACCCGTCCCACTGCTTTGAGCGGTCGCCTCGATTAGCCCGTCTCAGGGGCGTGGCAGGCTGATTGGCGTGGTGATGCTTTCGCCGGAGGACCGGATGGAGGAGCTGCTCGGCCACGAAGCGGGCGGCTGCCTCCCAGACTTCTTTCATTTCTGGGGGCACACAGCGAAGGGCACGAGCCCGGTTGGCCCCTGGGTGCTTAGTCAGTGGTGGCCAGCGTCGTTCGTTGTGGACGGAACGACGTACTTTCATGCTGAGGGTTTCATGATGGCAGCCAAAGCCCGATTGTTCGGCGACGACTCGACCGTCAAGAGCATCCTCACGGAGGAGAACCCCGCTGTCGCCAAGAAGCTCGGGCGAACGGTGTCGAATTTCGAGGAGCACGTCTGGGCCGCCCACCGCTACCAATTTGTTGTTGACGGCAACGTGGCGAAGTTCTCGCAGTCCCCTCTGTTGCAGGGCTATCTGATGTCGACAGCCCCGAAGGTGCTGGTGGAGGCCAGCCCTCGGGATCGAATCTGGGGAATCGGCATGGGAGCTAACAACCCGAAGGCTGTCTTGCCGAGCGAGTGGCGCGGCGGGAACCTACTGGGCTTCGCCCTGGTAGAGGTGCGGGAGCGCCTGTTTCGAGTAGACGAATAGCTGCAAGTTGCCCTTGTCACCTTGGCGACGGAAGCTGTCGGGTAGGTCACTACAACTAGGTCCGTAGGCTCGCTTCCTACGGCGTCATCGAGTGTCGCCCGTACCTGGTTGCAAATCGAGACTGCCCAGACCGGCCCGGAGGCGCGGCAACCCACCTTGGCGAGACCGCTGCGCCTAGCGGCGGCCAAGGCGCTGCAAACGCTTGGGCACGAGGAGCGGTGGCCGGGCATTGTTGTGACTGAGGCGTCACGCCGACCGACGGTCGACGAGCCAGATGGTCACGGCGATGAGGAGCGCAGCGAGGGCGATTAGCCAGCCAGCCTCGATCCACTGGAAGGTCCAGAACCGGCCGGCCGGCTGATACCTGGTCAGTTGGGCATAGCCGTGACGGGCGGCGCACTGCGCGAAAGTCCCGACGACAGGCTTGCCGAGGGGTCCGGGCGCAGCGCCAGAGGCGCAGCTTTGGACCAGGGAAAGGGGGGCGTCCCGCCAGCTGTGGAACGCGAACCTGCCGCCGATGGTCCAATACTGGCTCGTGACCCACGCGGAGCCGGGCACGTTCACCGCTCTGGTAAGCAGCGGCGAGAGGTAGTGCTGGCGCAGGATGTTCGCCGCCACGATGGCGAGGCCGGTGTAGGCGGCCAGATCTGCGACGATGGCGGGAACAACCCGGCGGATGAGCATGCCCGCCAGTGCGCCGATAGCGATGGCCGCGAGCGTCCATCCGGCGAAGGCGACCCCGCGCAGGTCGAACAGGCCGGAACTGAAGGGGGACAACTCGTTGAGGGAGCGGGACTGGTTGGTCGTGGCGAGGTAGGGCTGGTAGTACCACGAGAACAGCACGCTGAGCGCGCCGGCGGCGGCGGTCACCACCACGGCGAGCGAAACCAGCTTGGCGAGCGTCCAACGCCACCGCTGCAGGCCTTGGGTCCAGGCGTAGCGGAACGTCCCGGTCTCGAGTTCCCAGGCGAGCACTGGGGCCCCGATGAACGCCCCGATCAGCGCTGGTACTGCCTGCAGGATGTAGCCCCCTTGGAGAGCGTGGTTCATGAAGTTGAAGTTGCTGATCACGTCATTGCATGTGGGCGAGTTCAGGTTGCAGGTGATCGCCGTGTGGTAGGCGTGGTGTAGTTGGAGGCCGAGGGCCGCCACGTAGGTGGCCAGTGCGCCAAGCGCGACGGTTAGGCCGCCGAGGGCGATGCGGTGCTGGCGCCAGATGACCCAGGCCATCCGCCGCCACGGCACCGGGTCGGTGTCGAGGCGCTGACGGGTGCGCACGGTTGGAGGGGAAAGGGCGGTCACGTGGTCACCTCCGAGTTCTTGAAGGCTCTGGTGTCGGTTGGGCGGGGCGGGGCCCCGGCGCTGGTCTGGCGGAGGTAGGCCAGGGTCAGCTCTTCGAGGCTCGCCGGGTGCATCTCCCATCCGGGCGGGGCCGGATCAGGTGCGCCCGCTCTGACTAGCAGCTCGGCGCGGGCCCGTTCGTGCCGGACGTGTACCACGTCTCGTCCCTTCGCGACCGTGTCAGCCTGCGTGGATGGGCCGGCCAGGACTCGGTGGCGGGTGAGGAGGTCATCGGCTTCGCCAGCGAGCTGGACGCGGCCGGCTGAGAGCAGGATGAGGTAGCTGGTCACCCGCTCGAGCTCGGCCAGTGCGTGGGAGGACAGCAGCACCGACACACCGTTGTCAACCATGGCGGTCAGGACCGTTGCCATGAAATCGTGGCGGGCCAAGGGATCGAGCATCGCCATCGGCTCGTCGAGTATGAGCAGCCGTGGTCGCCGGGCCAGCGCCAGGGTCAACGCCAGCTGCGCTTGCTGGCCGCCGGACAGTTTGCCCGCTTTTCGCGTCAGCGGGATATCCAGCTCGTCCAGCCGGCCTTGGGCGTATCGCTGATCGAAGTGCCGGTTCAGGTTTCGGGTGAGATGCAGCATGTCGGCAGCCGACAGGTTCTTGTAAAGGGGAGCGTCCTGGGCCACGAAGGCGATGCCGTCGAGCGCGGCCGGCGACCCGGGCGCCCGGCGGTCGAGGACCGCGATGGCGCCCGCGGAGGGCGTTGCGAGGCCGACCGTCAGGTTCAACAAGGTGGTCTTGCCTGCCCCGTTGGGCCCGACCAGCGCGGCCAGGCGCCCCGCCGGAACGGCCAGCGTGCATTCGCGCAGCGCCCACGTGCGGCCGTACCGTTTGGTGAGGGCGTCAGCTTCGATCACGTTCATCGGACGCCCTTGCCAGCTGATCTCTGTCTGGACTCTTCCCTGGTCCGTCCATGTGTGGAGTTCTTCATGCGCGGAGGGTAAGAAACGTCTGATAACACTGCGATAACACCGCCAGAGCGGGACGAGGCGAGGCGACCCCCTCCCTCTGCGAGGGGTGTTATCCCGTTGTTATCGGCGGTACGCCACCATGGATCCCGTGAGGGTGCTGGTCGTTGAGGACAATTCGGTCGTCGCGGACGCGGTGGCTGAGGGCCTGCGCGATCAGGGAATGGCGGTCGACATCGCCTACGACGGGCGGAGCGGGCTGGACAAGGCGACTTTGAACACCTACGACGTCGTGGTTTTGGACCGCGACCTGCCTCGGCTGCATGGCGACTCTCTGTGCCAGCACATCGTCGAGTCCCCGAGGCCCAGCCGGATCTTGATGTTGACAGCCGCCGGAGGGATCGAGGACAGGGTGGACGGCCTGAACCTGGGCGCCGATGACTATCTGGCCAAACCATTCCACTTCGCCGAGCTGGTGGCCCGGGTGCGCGCCCTGGCCCGGCGCACCCCGTCGACCACGCCAGTGCTTACCCGGGGTGACCTGACCGTCGATCGGGCCCGGCGGGCCGTCACCCGAGCCGGCAGGTCGGTGCCGCTGGCCCGGAAGGAACTGGGGGTGCTCGAAGTGCTCGTCTGCGCCAATGGTGCGGCCGTGAGCGCCGAGCAGCTCCTCGAACAAGTGTGGGACGAACACGCCGATCCGTTCACCAACACTGTTGCGGTAACCGTGGGACGCCTGCGGCGCAAACTGGGAGACCCGCCTCTGATCGAGACGTTCATCGGCGGCGGCTACCGGATCCCCTGAACATGGCCGTAGCCGATCAGCGACCCAGGATCGGTGCCCGTCGCAGCGTGCGGGCCCGCATTGCCCTGGCCTGCGCCGGATTGTTCTTCGTCACCGGCGCAGCGGTTTGTCGCCGCCACCTACATCGTGGTCGACCACAGCCTCGGTCCCAGCCCTGCGAAAGTCACCATACCGAGCGCTCTCGCTTCGACCTGCCAGCGCGCCGAAGCCAACGGCACCCTCAAGCGTGACTCGGCTCTGGTGGCCCAATGCCAATACTTTCTCGGGGCCACTAATCAGCGCAGCCGGGACCTGCACGAGCTGCTGGTGTGGTCCCTGGTCGGTCTCGGTGTAGCCACCCTCATCGCTGGTGTCCTGGGATGGGCCGTGGGCCGGCGAATCCTGCGCCCCCTCCACCAGGTCACCGCTGCCGCCCTCCGGGCCTCACAGGAGCGTCTGGACGAGCGGATCAACCTGGACGGGCCCGAAGATGAACTCAAACAGCTGGCCGACACCTTCGACGACATGTTGGACCGTCTCGATATGGCCTTCGGTAGCCAACGTCGGTTCGTGGCCAACGCCTCCCACGAACTACGAACCCCACTCACGTCCATGCGCACCCTCATCGACGTGGCCATGGCCAAACCGGCGAGAACCACCGAACAGCTCGAAGCCCTCGTCTGTCGCGTCGGCCAGAGCCTTGATCGATCAGAAGCGCTGATCGACGGGCTCTTGACGCTCGCCCGATCAGACCGCGGCCTGGCCACCCATGAACTCGTCGACCTCGAAGCTGCCGCCCTGGACGCCATTGACCAAGTCAGCGCCGCTGCCCGAACTACGGGCATCGTCGTCGACGCCGATCTGTCGCCCGGCCCCACCGTTGGTGACCGTTCTCTCATAGATCGCCTAGCGGCCAACCTCGTCGACAACGCCGTCCGTTACAACATAATCGGGGGATCGATAACCGTCGTGACCGGCACCGACACCGCGGCGTCATACCTCTGTGTTTCCAACACCGGGCCCCTCGTGCCCGAATCGGCCGTGGCGTCACTGTTCGAACCGTTCAGCCGCCTGGATGGACGAGGCAGTAACGGCGAAGGCGTCGGGCTCGGGCTCTCCATCGTTACCTCAGTCGTCGACGCCCACCAAGGCCACCTCCAAGCCGAAGCACTCCCCTCGGGAGGGATGAAGATATCCGTCCG
>JBOGGN010000075.1:0-8362 GCA_050744165.1 Acidimicrobiales bacterium
GAGTCCGGCCAGGTAGTTGGCGATGAACGGATGTCCGAGTAGGAACTCGGGAAAGGTGTTCTTGATGACAAGGGGGAGGGCGAAGGAGAAGCCGATGAACGACCCGAACGTCCCGACATAGAGCAACGACAGGACCCACGTCTGGGGATTGCCGAGCGACTCGGCATACGAGCGCTTGTCCGCCTTGGCCTGGGTCAGGCTGTCCATAAATAACCACGCCCCAGCGGCTGCCACGGCGATCAACGGGAGCCACATCAGACCGGCATACGCCATGTGCACCTGGTGCTTGGGCAGCTTCACGCCGGCCGCGGTCACCCCAATGATGAGCACCAGGGGCACGAACAGTTGCGAGACGGCAACCCCCAGGTTGCCGCCGGCGGCGTTGATGCCGAGGGCTAAGCCCTTCTTCTTTTCCGGGTAGAAGAACGAGATGTTGGCCATGGAGGACGAGAAAATGCAGCCGCCGACGCCGGCGGTGGCGGCGCAGGCCAGCAGCACCCAGAACTGGTCGCCGTGGGGTTGGTGGGCCAACCAGTGGCTCGGCACGACGAAGGCGAGCAGCGCCGCGGGCAGGACGAGCAACGCGGCACTGAAAGTCGTCCACGCCCGCCCGCCGAATCTCGCCACCGCGAACGTGTAGGGGATGCGAAGCAGCGAACCGATCAGGTTGGCCGCCAGCGTGAGGACGAACTGGTCCGACAGCGACATCGTGATGCCGATGTTGGCCAGGTTGATGACCACGATCGTCCAGATCACCCAGATGCAGAACCCGATATGGTCGGTCAGGACCGAGAAGGCCAGGTTCTTCCGAGCCGTCTTGCGGCCCGCTCGGGCCCAGAACTCCGGGTCGTCGGGTTCCCACTGATCGATCCAGTGACCACCGCGCGCCGAATCCCTGATCGCGACGTTGGGCGAATAGGAATTGTCGGTATTCGGCTTGTCGATGACAGCGCTCATGAGATGCAGCCAAACCGACGTCTGTGTTGGTGTCGTTGCTGCCCCGTGAACCGCCAAGGTCGATCTGCGCACACCTGGGCGCCTACCCATGTGAGGCGTTGCCTGGGGGCGCACCTAGATGAGGCGGCGCCGGTATCGCCCGACCTCGGCCGCCCTGCTGCCCGGGTGCTACCGCCGCCGCCGCTTGGTCCGACTATTCAATCTCGGCAGAAATGGGGGCACCCCCCGGTGGCGAGCAGAAAAGCGCACGTGCTGACAACCGTCCGCTTCGGCGATGTCGGGCGTCGCCGGGGGGCCTTATGGAGCGACTCTTTGCAAACGAAGCGGTCGCGCTCCACAGCCAACACAGCGGGTCAGCTGTCGGGCGCTGGGCGGTCGCGCCGCCAATTCGGGGGGTCGGCTCGTTCAGCCCGGGACAAACCAGCAGCCGTAGTATGCTTCCGGGTACCGACCTTTCTGGAGCTTGACGGAAGGAGAGTGGATCCTGCGGGAACGTGAGCACCGTCGATCCAGCGCTGGAGCCCACTTTGGCGCCGGTGCTGTGACTGGCAACGGCCGAGTTGGACCCGCTGCTGGGAGCTCGGAAGCGCTGCTCGACCTTCAGCGTCGAATCGGGAATCGGGCGGTGGTCGACCTTTTGTTGCAGCGATCGGTGGTCTGGAAGGAGGGAACTCGAAAAAGGGTGCTGAATCAGGCCCTTCCGCTCGTAGAGCCCGCAGTCGCACACGACCACGGGACAACATTCGGCATCCTCAACTCCGAGACCTTTCCCGAGCCCGGCGACGCCGCCAAGGGTGTCGCGGGACCCGAACTCAGGGTTGAGGAGCAGGGTGACGGATCGGCCATGGTATCGGTCAGCAAGGAACCGCGAAACGTTGCCAGCTACCGAGAGGACCTTCCCACGGCGCCCCCATGGAATGCCGGCACCTTCAAGAAGGACTACATCCGTGGCCTGCTGCATTGGGAACCTGACCTGGATCAACCTTCTGCCGAACTTCTCGCCAGCTATAATGGGGATTCGACGGAGATCCCGTTGGTCGCGGAAGGCAAGCCAGACAACTCGTCGTTCATCAAGTTGGTGGAAGGACACGAGGATCGTCATGTAAGCGACCTGAAGAACGCCGTGGACACAATTTTGAGGCCCTGGGATAGCAAGTTGCAGGTGGCGGCGCGCCAGCCGTTCGTGGCTAAGTCACGGGAGACGGCGGAGGCGGACTTCTACAAGAGTGTAGGCGGCACCGCGGCCGAGATAGGTACGAATATCGGTACAGACTTCAGAGAGACAGGACTGAAGTTCCACGGCGAGGACGATGGCAAGAATCCATCGATCGATAGAGTCCAGGAGCGATCATTGTTGGGCTCGGGCTACAACAAGAAGGTGTATTATCGATTGAAGCATCCCCTGTCCAAAGGCTGAGTCAAGATAGGCGAGGATGCTGTGACCTGGTCTTTCGCGAGGGTGCTGAAGTTCGGGCTTGGGGGTGATACAAGCTGGGGGGTCAGTTCGGAGGCTCAGAGAGCCAAGTGATGAGGGCGTCGATACCCCAGATCATGGACTCGAGTACCTTCCCCTCGGCGACGCTGCGTTACAGGTGGTGGGTCGACCATGGGCAACGATGGGAGCGAATCGATTACGCCGTGAGTCACGAGGCGACCTCTGCGGCGTCCTCCCCTAGCTGGCTGTGGAAGGTTGTAGGTTCATGCCGACGGCGGCGGTGCGGCAAGACCGTTGAGGATGCTCCGGATCTCTCGGCCGTTGCGAAGGTGAAGCTTTCGCAGCCGCTGTCGCGTAGGTCGGTACGTCGGCGAGCGACAAGACGATGGCGCCGGCCCCACGCTAAGTGTGAACATTCCCACTCCTAAGAACAGTCGCCGAGTATTGCCGAGTGGCAAGCGCCGACCTGCTCCTGCACCCAGTGCGCCTGCGAATCATCAAGGCCTTCCTCGGCGACCGAGCCCTGACTACCGCCCAGCTGGCAGCCGAGCTCGACGACGTCCCCCCGGGAGCCTGTACCGCCACGTGTCGCGCTTAACCCAGGCGGGAATCCTCCACATGGTGGCCGACGCCGCAGCAATGGACCGCGACCAGCACGCTCATGCGTTTATGGCCTTCGTGGTAGGGCTGCTGGGCGACTTCGACCGCTCTTTGGCGGCCGGCGGACCCGACCATGACCCCGACCTGGCGCGCGATGAGATCAGCTACCGGGCAGCAGGAATGTGGCTCACCGACGCGGAACAGACCGACTTCGTCCGTGACCTGATGGCCGTTGTCCAACCCCGGTTAGCCAATCCTCCGGCCAAGGGTCGACGGCGACGCCTGCTCTACAGCGTCTTTCTACCGGGACCGGAGACCGACTAGGCAGCCTCGATCCGGTCCCCACACCCCGTGAGGTCGTACCCCCCGAACAGCGCTACTCGCTGCAGAAAGGCCGGCGCCACAAGGGCTTCGCCCAGCGCCGTAAGCCCAGGATGTCCAAGCCACCGGGCATCGACCCACAGCTCCACGACGTGCTCCTCGAGCGCCAGAAAATCAAGCTTGAAAGCCTGCGCCGCCGCCGCAATGGTGACCGCGGCACTCCCCGTCTCGTTGGCCCGCCGCGCGGCGTCGAGATGGCCCGTGGCGACGGGACCGGCGGGAAGCTTCAACCCCGCCGAACGGGTGGCCCGAACCAGCGCCTGCTGCGACACCGCCGCCGCGTCCTGCTGAACGATGGGCCCGGCCCCTCGAAGCAATGAGGCAAGGGTGGGGGGCCGCTTGCGCGTGGTGTACGCCAAGCCAACCTGCCACCTGGCCAAATGCCAGCGAACCACGCTGGTCGGTGCCGGTGGCAGGAAGCCGCTGCGGCCGTGGACGACGGCAGCGTGAACGTTGCCCTCGGTCATGGCAGTCAGGGCCCGCCCGGTGGGAGCCGGCACCGCCAGCAAGCTCGACGGCCCGAGACCGGCCAGCAGGGCTTCAAGCACACCGAGCACCGGGTCGCAACCGGCCACGACGAATCCCGCGGGGCTCGCCGCGGGCAGCACCCGGACCCCGCCCTCCTCGACCACGGCGTCAGGCGTGGCCCATACCGATCCCCGCGTCGCGTGGTCCGGGAGCTCGGCCGCCACTAAGCGCGTGTCGACCCGCCCCAACCGAAGCAGCATCCCTGGGCGCAAGGTGCCGCCGAGGGCGGCGGTGATCGGTGTGTTCTGGGGTGCAAACAGTCCCTCCACGGACGTCCCCAACGCCCGGGCGATGCCGAGGGCGGCATCGACCGCGGGCGAATGCCGTCCCGCCTCCACGGCGGCCACCAACTGGCGGCTCACGCCGGCCTTCGTCGCCAAATCCGCCTGAGTCATGCCGCAGGCCAGGCGGCGCTCCCGTACTCCGTAATTGCCTGCCATAGATGCTCCCACCCCTGGTCGATCGACAGTTTTGATGCCCCAGCGGGTCCGGACGGATCCTTGATGCCAAACGCCAGGATACTGGAATTCCCAGGTCAAAGGGGTCGAAAAACTCCCCGCCCTCCGCGGATGCACCCTCAAGGGGGCGCACGCCGATCCTCAAACGCATGACAAATGTCACCCACGATTGCTGCCCCCCGGCACTACCGAGCCCAGGGCGTGTGGCCGCACAATAGGGACCGTGACTCCCTTCTCAAGAGAACCCTTGGCGCGGGGCATCGTGGCGTCCGGCCTGACCAAGTCGTTCGGTTCGGTCCGCGCCGTACGGGGCATCGATTTCCGCATCCAGCCAGGAGAAACCGTCGCCCTCCTTGGTCCCAACGGGGCCGGAAAGTCGACAACGATCGACATGCTGCTCGGCCTCACCCGACCGGACTCGGGCACGGTGTCGGTCTTCGGTCTGGCTCCGAGCGATGCCGTGAAGTCGGGGGCGGTCGCCGCCATGCTGCAGGTCGGGGCACTGATCAAAGAGCTCTCGGTCCGGGAGCTTGTCACCATGGTCGCCTCTCTGTACCCCCACCCGATGAACGTGGACGAGGTGCTGCGCCTGACCGGGGCGCAGGAGTTTGCCGAGCAGCGCACCAACAAGCTGTCCGGCGGCCAGGTGCAACGGGTTCGCTTCGCCGTGGCATTGGTGGCCGACGCCGAGCTGCTGGTTCTCGACGAGCCCACTGCTGCCCTGGACGTGGAGGGCCGCCGCGAGTTCTGGGCCGCCATGCGGTCCTTCGCCGCCCGCGGCAAGACCATCTTGTTCGCCACCCACTACCTGGAGGAGGCCGACGCCTACTCCGACCGCATCATCCTCCTGGCCCACGGCCACGTGGTGGCCGATGGTCCCGCCACGGAGATCAAGTCGCGGGTGGGCCTGCGTACCGTCCGGGCCACGCTGGAGGACGTCCCCGTCGTCACCTTGATGACCCTGCCCGGGGTCAAGAGCGCCGAGCGCCACGGTGACGCCATCGTGCTCAGTTGCTCCGACTCCGACCACGCGCTCCGGGCCTTGCTGGCGGCCTACCCCGCCGCCCGCGACATCGAGGTGCGCGGCGCCGGCTTGGAGGAAGCCTTCCTCGAACTCACCGGCGATCCGGACATGCAACCCTCGCCAGCTTTGCAACCCTCGCCATTTCCGCCCTTGGAGGCAACCCGATGACCGCCGTCACCTACACCCGCTACGAACTCCTGCGCACCATCAGGAACCGACGGTTCTTTATCTTCACCCTCGCCTTCCCGCTGATCCTGTTCTTGTCGATCGGGGGCGCCCACCAAGGCGCCAAAATCGACGGCGTCTCCTTCACCCTGTACTACATGTCGGGGATGGTGGCATGGGGCGCCATGGGAGCAGTGGTGGCCGGTGGCGGCCGCATCGCCCTGGAACGTGAGGTCGGCTGGAACCGCCAGCTGCGCATCACGCCCCTCAGCGTCGCCTCCTATTTCCGGGCCAAGGTCGTCTCCAGCTACCTAATGGCCTTCCTGACCCTGGTGCTCCTGTGTGTGGCCGGCGCCGCGTACGGCGTCCACCTCGGAGCGGGCCGCTGGTTGGAGATGGGTGGCTTGGTGCTCTTCGGCCTGGTGCCCTTCACCATCCTCGGCATCATGGTGGGACATGTCATCAACCCCGACGCCTTCGGCCCCGTGCTCGGCGGCGGCACGTCGCTGCTCGCCCTCCTGTCGGGCGCCTTCGGGCCGATTGTCAACGGCGGCTTCCTGCTCACCGTGATCAAGGCCCTGCCCAGTTACTGGCTGGTCCAAGCCGGCAAGACGGCCCAGGGCGGCGGTGGCTGGCCGGTTGAGGGATGGATCTCGGTGATCGGCTGGTCGATCGTGCTGCTGGCCCTTGCGGTCCGGGTCTACGAGCGGGACACCAAGCGGCAGTGACGTCGCCGGTACGCTCGGCCCAGAACGTGGATCAGCAACTCGCTTCCGAGGCCCCGAAGCACCCCACGCCCCCCGAGGCCGTGGGCCCCGAGGCTCCGCCCGCCGAGGCGCCTCCCGCCGATGCCAAGCCCAGGGCCCACCTCCTGTGGCCACCCTGGCGCCCGTCTAGCGCCGGCGGCAACACCTTGCCCGGCCTCCTGAGTCCCCGCTGGCCCCAAGTTGCTGGCCGGCCCGACCCGGCGTGCGCCGAAACAAAGACCCAGTGGGCCCTCGCCCGCCGCCTTTTTTTCCCGGGTGTCTTCCTCGTGGTGCTCATCCAGACCGGCGCCGGCGTCGCTCGCTACTCCTCCGGCGCCGGGATCGTGGCTGGCGACGCCATCCTGGTCGTCTTCTCGGCCGCCTACCTCTACTCGCTCCTTGTCTTCTGGTCCGGCCGGCTGACCCGCTTTTGGCTCGTGTACGGCATGCTGGTGGCCCTGTGGCTGGCGGAGTTGCCCTTCGCCCACGGCGACGCATTCGTGATGGTCATCTTCATTGCGGTGCTGAGCATCGCCTCCCTGCGCCGGTTGGTGCTGCCAGTTGTCGCCCTTCTCACCGCGGTCTCGGTGTTGGTGCCCGCCGCCATCCCCTCGTGGCACCAGGGCGTGGACACCAATGCCCTCTTGGGCATCGCCATGATCAGCATCGCCATGTACGCCTTTTTCGCCCTGGTCCGGTCCAACCAGGCCCTGGTCGAAGCCCGCTCCGAGGTGGCGCGCTTGGCGGCCGAAAACGAGCGCACCCGCATCGCCCGCGACCTCCACGACCTCCTCGGCCACTCGCTGACCACCATCACCGTCAAGGCGGGCTTGGCGAGGCGCCTGGCGGCGACCGACCCGACCCGTTCGACAACCGAGATCGCCGAGGTCGAGGAACTTTCCCGGCGTTGCCTCAACGATGTCCGAGCCGTCGTGTCCCAGTACCGGGACGTGACCCTGGCCGGGGAACTGGCCGCCGGCCGTGAGCTCCTCCGCGCCGCCGGCATCGACGCCCGGCTGCCCACCGCCACCGACATGGTCGCCCCCGAGCACCAGGCCCTCTTTGCCTGGGTGGTCCGGGAGGGGCTGACCAATGTCGTCCGCCACGCCCACGCCACCACCTGCGCGGTAACCCTCGGGGAGCGCTCGCTCGAGATGGTCGACAACGGGGTCGGCGGAGACGCCCACCCCGGAAACGGCCTCGCTGGTCTCCGGGAACGGGTCCACGCCGCCGGGGGCACCCTGGAGGCAGGACCGCTGGCGCCGAGCGGGTGGCGGATCCACGTGGAGGTGCCGGCGCCCGTCCCCGCGTGACCATCCGGCTGCTGCTGGCCGACGACCAGTCCCTGATCCGATCCGCCCTGGCGGCGCTGCTGGCGCTGGAGCCCGACTTCGACGTGGTCGCCGATGTCGGCCGCGGCGACGAGGTAGTGGCCGCAGCCAAGGCCCACCGGCCCGACGTGGCCCTGCTCGACATCGAGATGCCGGGCCTCGACGGCTTGGCCGCCGCCGCCGCCCTCGTCCGGGAGGTCCCCACCTGCCGGGTCCTCATCCTCACCACCTTCGGCCGGGCCGGCTACCTGCGCCGGGCCATGGAGTCCGGCGCACGGGGCTTCATCGTGAAGGACGTCCCCTCCGAGCAGTTGGCTGAGGCGGTGCGCCGGGTGGCCGCCGGCGAGCTGGTCGTCGACCCCGAGCTGGCCGCCGTCACCATCGCCAGCGGCCCCTCACCCCTCACCGCCCGCGAGCGCGACGTGCTGGCCGCGGCCCGCCACGGCGCCACCATCGCCGACATCGCGGGCCGCCTGTTTCTCTCCGAGGGCACCATCCGCAACTACCTGTCGTCGGCCATCGCCAAGACCGCCACCCGCAACCGCACCGAGGCGGTCCAGGTCGCCGACGAGAACGGCTGGCTGTAACCACAAGGTGGGAAAAAGGGGGAGCCGGCAGTGGCTCCCGCCGGAGCTCCCCCTGCGGCCTCGGTATCTTCCGGGCGTGACTCCGCGCTTCGACGACGCTCAACGCCGGGCCCGCATGGCGCGCCGCCACCGCCTGGCCCGGGGTGCCGC
>JBOGGN010000076.1:0-6352 GCA_050744165.1 Acidimicrobiales bacterium
CACCTGGGGCGGGAGGGGGATGGGGTCGCCATTTTCCCAGCTGGTTCTTCTCTACTTGACCTTGGCCCCGGGGCAGGCTGCACCATCGAAGCGATGAGCCTGATGACCATCGGCGACTTCTCCGAGCAAACCCGGTTGTCGCCCAAGGCGCGGCGCCTCTACGACCATCTCGGCCTTGTGGTGCCTGCGTACGTGGACCCCTCGTCGTGGGACCCCATGAGGGGGAAACTCGACGCTTCATATCTGGACGACGGCGCCCATTCTCGTTCGTTGAAATCTTGCCGATTACGGATTTCAGCAGGTTGCTGTCGCGCCCATTCTTGCCGTCCGGCATCGAGGAGGGCCGCTATTCCTAGGGTCTGCATCAGTCTCACACCCTTTCGGGCCGGGGACGACGGGGCGCGATAATCGGCCTCATGACCAACACCGGCGAATCGCCTCCAACGCTGACCTGCGACACCTGCGGGGCCGCCGTGAGTTCCTACTGGACGACGTGCCGCGCCTGCGGCGCGCCCATTTCGGTGCGCCCGGTTGGCTCGCTCGAGCCCGGGGACGGAGCGGCGGTGAGGTCGGACAGCCCCGCCAGCACGCAGACCGTCAGCCCGCCGCCACCACCACCGCCGCCACCCGGCGCGTCCGCGCCCCCGGGAGGCGGTCCCGTCGTCCCGCAAGCACGTCCCCGTCGCCAGGCTGGCTTCCCCCCACCCTCGGTGGCTAGGAGTGACTCCCCTGCGCCGGCGCCACCGGCGACATCGAAGGAGGTTCCGGATCTTCCGGCACCACAGACCTCCGGTGTGAACCCCGTCGTGCCGCCGCCACCGGCGCCCAGCGAAGGACCTGGGCTTCCAACGTCGCTTGCAGCAGGGCCCAGCTTCCCGCCACTACCGCAACCGGGGAGATGGACCCGGCCTGGTCCCGCACCGAGGCGGCCGTGGATCCCAGCGCGCCCCCCGGCCCCGGGCGGCCCGGCTGGCTTCACTGGGGCCCTTCCGCCTAGCCAACAAGGCGCGGCACCAGCCGGTACTGCCTCCGAACCAGACACCAGTGAGGTTCCCAGCGAGGGCGGGGACGCGACCGCAGGCGCAACGGCGCAGTTTCCGGCCTTTCCTCCACCCCCTCCAGTGAGCGATGCCCTGTCGGGACAAGTGTTCGGTGCGCCGGTCGCCGGGGATGTCTTTGCACCACCGCTCACCCCGCCGCCAGCGGTGGCCTCACCGACGCCGGCACCGACGTCGCGGAATGGCAGAACACGAGCGCCCTGGGTGATCGCCGCCGTGCTGGCCGCGATCCTCGTGGTGGTGGCCGTGGTGGCCGGCGTCAACGCCGCCAGGCTGCATACCCGGAACAACCAACTTCACCAAACCCAGCAGATGCTGGCAACAACACAAGGGGCGCTGCGGAGTAGCCAGGCCACCGTTTCCAACCAGCAGATACAGATCACCGCATTGCGACGCTGCCTGGCAGACCTCGTGACCTTGGGCACCGAGATCAATGCCAAGAACACGACCGCGGCCAGCGCCACCGTTCTCAAGGTCGAGCAGGAGTGTGCTCCCCTCGGGATCGGTTGACCGGCTCACCCGGCGATTGGGGCGATTTCCGAGGCGCACAGTGTTCCCGCACCCCAGGGGTGCGAGCGGTACCTTCATTTGATGATGGAGGATCAATCAGAGCCGAACCCGGACGATGCGGGCAGTGCGTCGGAAACGGACGGCATTGGCGGGTCGGGAACCGGCGGCGGCGGGTCGGGAACCGGCGGCGGCGGTCCGAGTGGCGATGACCTCCTCGCCGGGGTGCGACGACTGGCCGGTTTGGCCAAGGACCTCGGAATTTCGGACCTCAGCGGGGTCTCGGCCCTCCTCGAGCAGGCTCGACAGGAGGGAAAGGGAGGGGACCTCCTCCGGTCGCTCAAATCCTTGGTCGACCAGTTCACCGCCCCTGGGCCGGGTGCGGGGTCGGAGAAGGGCCCCGGGCCTGGCCCGTCGCTCAGCGACCTGGGCGAACGCCTCTCGTGGGCCATGGGCTCAGCCCACGAGACCACCAACGCCACGGCAACTAAGAACGGGCCCATCAAGAACGACGCAACAAAGGACGCCGCCACTAACAAGACCGGCCGCAACGTTGGCGCCCCTGCCGCCGCCGGTGCCAGAGACACCACCACCACGGTGGCAGCCGCCGAGGCGGAGCAAGCTCTCCTCCGAAGAATCGAGGAGCTGAGCGGCGCCGCCACCATCGAGGGCGTCGTCGATCTCGCGGGCGCCTACGTTCAGATCCGCGCTGCAGGCGGTCGTGGCCCGGTCGGCCCACCAGCGGGGTCGGTCCGTCCGACCTAACCGCCGACTTGCATTACGCAGGTAAATGCCTGCATAATGCTCAGGTGGACAATGTCTTCCGGGCCCTGGCGGATCCGACCCGCCGTGCCCTGCTCGACAGCCTCCACGAACGCAACGGCCAGACCCTGGGGGAGCTTTGCCAGCCGCTGGCCATGGCCCGGCAGTCGGCCAGCCAGCACTTGGAGGTCCTTGAAGCGGCCAACCTCGTCACGACGTTGCGGCGGGGTCGGGAGAAGCTCCATTACCTCAACCCGGTGCCGGTGCAAGAGATCGCCGATCGGTGGATCGGCAAGTTCGAGCGCCCCCGGCTGGCCGCACTGAGCAGCATCAAACGACGAGCAGAGGAGCACGACATGCCCGACACGACCGACAAGCCCACGTTCCGGTACGTCACCTACATCGGCGCCACGCCCGAACGGGTATGGCACGCCCTGACCGACGCCGACCTGACGGCGGAGTACTGGGGTCACAGCAACATCTCAGACTGGCAGCCCGGCTCGGTCTGGGAACACCGCCGCTCCGACGGCTCCGGCATTGCCGACGTGGTCGGCACCGTGCTGGAAGCCGACCCGCCCCGGCGGCTGGTCATGACCTTTGACGGTCCCGGGGCGGAGCCGCCCGATGGCCCGAGTCGCGTGACCTTTGCCATCGAGCCGTACCGCGACATCGTGCGGGTCACCGTGACCCACGTAAACCTGGCCGACGCCGAGGCCCTCGATGCGGTATCCACGGGCTGGCCGACGGTCATGGCCAACTTGAAGTCGCTGCTGGAAACAGGCCGCGTCCTGCCCCAGCCGCCCTGGGAAATGCACACCGACGTGCGGGCCGCCCAGATGGCGGAGAACGACGCCCATTGACTGCAAGGCGCCCAGATGCTGGGTACCGATGAGAACGGCGCCTGCCGCACGTCAATGTGCTGACAGATGAACGGGGCGCCGTGATGTCCCGAACTGCGAACTATCGAAAGGGGAATCGATGACCGCGGTACGAGTCCTGGTGGGGACCATCAAGGGCGGCTTCCTGCTCACCTCCGACGGGCACCGGACCAAGTGGGAGGTGAACGGGCCGCTGTTCGGTGGCTGGGAGATATACCACATCGCCGGCAGCCCGGCGGCGCCCGACCGGCTGTACGCCTCGCAGTCGACGGCGTGGTTCGGTCAGCTGATGCAGCGCTCCGACGACGGCGGCGCCACCTGGGACCCGGTGGGAAACGTTTTCGCCTACGACGGCGAGACTGGCACCCACCAGTGGTACGACGGAACGCCTCACCCATGGGAGTTCGCCCTGGTGTGGCACCTCGAGCCATCGGCTGATGATCCCGACACCGTCTATGCGGGTGCGGAGGACGCGGCCCTGTTCAAGTCGACCGACGGCTGCCGAACGTGGACGGAACTTTCTGGCCTGCGCACGCACCCCACCGGCGCCAACTGGCAGCCGGGCGCCGGCGGCATGTGCACCCACACCGTGCTCGTCGACCCGATCGATCCGCAGCGGCTGCACGTCGCCATCTCCTCGGCCGGGGTATTTCGCAGCGACGACGGGGGCGCCGCCTGGGACCCGGCCAACAAGGGCCTGCACTCCGAGGGACTTCCTGACCCCTATGCCGAGGTGGGCCACTGCGTCCACAAGTTGGCGCGCCACCCTTCCCGGCCCGACACCCTGTTCATGCAGAAGCACTGGGACGTGATGCGAAGCGACGACCGTGGCGGTACCTGGACCGAGATCAGCGGCGACCTCCCAAGCGACTTCGGCTTCCCCATCGCGGTCCACGCCCACGAGCCCGAGACCGTCTACGTCGTTCCCATCGCCAGCGACTCTCTGCACTACCCGCCCGACGGCCGCCTGCGGGTCTACCGCAGCCGCACCGGGGGCCACGAGTGGGAACCACTGACGGCCGGACTCCCCCAGGCCGACTGCTACGTCAACGTCCTGCGCGACGCGCTGGCGGTCGACAGCCTCGACCCCTGCGGCCTGTACCTCGGGACCACCGGTGGCCAGGTCTACGCCTCCGCCGACAGCGGCGACACTTGGGAGCCAATCGCCCGGGACCTGCCACGGGTGCTCTCTGTGGAGGTCCAGACCCTGACCGACCCACGATCGGGACCTCGATGATGGCGGTCCGGGTCGTCCTCCCCTACCACCTTCGCACCCTGGCGGGCACCGGATCGGAGGTGAGCCTCGACGTCGACGACCCTCCTACCCAGCGTCTGGTACTCGACGCCCTCGAGACGGCCTACCCGATGCTGCAAGGCACGGTTCGAGATCCGGCCACTAAGCGGCGGCGGCCGTTCGTGCGCTTCTTTGCGTGCGAGGAGGACCTGTCCCACGACAGCCCCGACGACCCCCTGCCGGCGGCGGTGGCCAGCGGCGCGGAACCATTCCACGTCGTCGGCGCCATGGCCGGCGGCTGACCGAGCCCGCGCTCGAACCCAGCGGACGGCGAAATGCCCGGCGGCGGCGCTGCCGGGGTGAGCCGCGGCTCTTTTCCCCCGGTGCCTTTTGGATGTGGGAAAAGGGCCTCGGGGACACCGGCGACCGGCCCTATTCGGGGAGCGTGCGGGGGAATCCGAAATGGGGCAGCACGCTGTTGTCGAAGCGGATGAAGTCGCAGATGCGATCGCCCGCAAGGGTGACCACGACGAGCCCGACGGCATGGAGAGGGCCGCCGGCTGGCGAGCGCAGGTAGGACGCGAAGGCGGGCTGGCCATTGGCCCGGGTCGGCACGAGGCGGTAGGTGCGGCCCTGGCGGAAGGTCACGGTGGTGTTGAACTCGGCGGCCAACTCCCGGCCCTGGTACTCCAGCGGCACTGGTGGCATGCGGACCCAGACGTCCTCGGTCAGTAGCGCCACGAGCGCATCGACATCGCCGGCATCGAAGGCCTGGGTCAGCCTGGCCACCAACTCCAGCTCGACGGGCGAATCTGGCGGTGGCGGTGGCGGCCGGTCGGGGGCGGGCTCCATCCGCTGCTGCAGGGTCGCCCGGGCCCTCTTGAGGGCGCTGTTGACCGAGTCCACCGATGCCTCGAGCATGGTCGCCACCTCGTCGGCGTGGAACCCGAGGACATCACGGAGGATCAGCACGGCCCGCTGCCGAGGCGGGAGCAACTGCAGGGCGGTGACGAAGGCCAGGGAGATGGCCTCGCGGGCCTCGTAACGGGCCTCGGGTCCCGGCGCCGCCAAGCCCGCGTCCTCCAATAGGCGGTCTGGATAGGGCTCCAGCCACACCACGTCCGCCCGCCGAGTCGGCTCCGGGGGCTCCACCCCGGGCACCGACCACTCGACTTGGGGACGGCGGGCGGTCGAGCGAAGCGCGTTGAGACAGCGGTTGGTGGCCACGCGGTACAGCCAGGTGCGCACCGACGCCCGGCCATCGAAGCCGGGCAAGCCCCGCCAGGCCGAGACCATGGTCTCCTGCAATGCGTCCTCGGCGTCCTGGAGCGAGCCCAGGATCCGGTAGCAGTGGACCTGCAGCTCCCGCCGGTAGGGGTCGGTCAGCTGTGCGAATGCCTCGCCGTCGCCGGCACTCGCTCGCTCGATGAGCGTCATGGGCACGGTGCTCCTCCTTCCATCACCACTATGGACACCGGGTGTGACCGGAACTGGGCGGGTCCGGAGCGACCAGTTCGCGGGACCCTCGGTGTCGGTCTTCGATGACGGCTGCCGCCCGGGAGCCGTCGTCAAAGGAGTGTCACCAATGCCGAAATACGTGTTCGCCTACCGCATACCGAACAACTACCAGCCCGGACAGCCCGGCGCCACAGGTGCCTGGGTCGCCTGGTTCAAGGAGTTGGGGTCGCACGTGGCCGACCGGGGGAACCCGGTGTTCTCGTCCACGACCCTGGGCGAGTCCGGTTCCTCGACCTCGATCGGCGGGTACTCGCTGGTCACGGCCGACGACCTCGAGTCCGCCGTCTCCCTGGCCAAGGGAAGCCCGGGCCTGGCTGTGGGCGGTGGCGTCGAGGTGGGCGAGATCACCGAGCTCCTCCCCGCCTGAAGACGGCTGGCCGCGGTCGCCCAGCACC
>JBOGGN010000077.1:0-1631 GCA_050744165.1 Acidimicrobiales bacterium
TGCCGAAACCCTTGGCGATCAGCGCCTTCTGGTAGGCTTCCCTGGAAGCCTCGGCCGCGGCGGCCTGGGCGTCGTTCGCCGGATAGACGCCCGAGCGGTACTGGGTGCCGATGTCGTTGCCCTGGCGCATGCCCTGGGTCGGGTCGTGGCTCTCCCAGAACACCTTCAGCAGCTGCTCGTAGCTCACGACCTTGGGATCGAAAACGACGAGCACCACCTCGGCATGGCCGGTCTGGCCGGTGCACACTTCGCGGTAGGTCGGGTTGGGCGTGAACCCGCCTGCGTAGCCGACAGCCGTGGTGTAAACGCCTCCCAGCTGCCAGAACTTGCGCTCCGCCCCCCAGAAACAGCCCATCCCGAAGATGGCCCGCTGCATCCCCTCTGGGAAGGGCGGTTGTAGCGGGTGCCCGTTGACGAAATGGCCGGACGGCACCCGCATGGCCGAGTCGCGCCCGGGCATGGCCCGCTCGGGCGACACCAGGTCACCTTTGTGACTGCTGAAGAACCCCATGATCGAAGCGTAGGGCGGCGCCGCCCCTACCTGATTACAGCGGCCTAAACACCGCCCATGCTGACCCCGCCAATGGCCAGCGTGAGGCCCGCCGCCGACGACGGGAGCCGTTCGAGGTCAGATCCGATGGCAACGATGTCGAGCAGCATCCGCTGGATCGTCGACGCGATGGTGAACTCCCGGACCGGCTCCGCCAGCTCCCCGCCCCGGAACAGCATCCCCTCGGCGCCCACCGAGAAATCACCGCTCACCGTGTTGACCCCGGAGTGGACCCCCGTCACGGACTGCACCACCAGCCCCTCGCCCACCGAGGCCAGGATCTCCTCGGGCGACATCGTTCCCGGCACCAAAGCGACCGCCCGAGCGCCGACGCCGGGCCCGCTCTTGAAGCCGGCCCGCACCGCCGAGGCGGTGGTGGCCTTGCCAGCCCGCCGGCCCGCGTAGGTGTTGTAGAGAAAGCCCTGCAGGACCCCGCCGTCGACAAGCACGTTGCGCCGGCAGGCCAACCCCTCGGCGTCGATGCGCGCCGCCCCGTAGGCCTCGGGGACGGTCGGATCGTCGAACAACACCAGGTCGGGCACGGAGACCATCTCGCCGACCCGGTTTGCGAACAACGAGCGGCCTTTCAGCACCGATTCGCCGTCCAGCGTGCCCGTCACGATCGACAGCAGGGTGGCGGTGATGCGGGGCTCGAACACCACCGTGACCCGCGCCGACGGCGGCTTGCGGGCGCCGAGCAGCCGGGTGGCCCGAGTGACGGCGTCGGCCGTCGCCTTGTCGAGGGAGACGTCCGACGGCGCCCGCCCGACCGAGTAGCCGTACCCCGTCTGGGTGTCGGCCCCCTCCCCGGCGATGGCGGCGGCGGACACGAAGCAGGACGTGCGACGGGAGGTGCCGACGATCCCGGTGCTGCTCGCCACCGCCGACTCACCCGACGAGTCACCCCAGTAGGACGACTCCACCTGGCGGACACGGGGATCGGCGGCGCGCACCATGCGTTCCAGTTCGAGCGCCAGCTCGACCTTGCGATCGGTGGGAAAAGTGGCCAACTCTTCGCGCCACAAGTCGAGCGGTGCCGGTTGCACCCCGTCCGGGTAGGCGAGACCCAGGAACTCGTCGG
>JBOGGN010000078.1:0-12609 GCA_050744165.1 Acidimicrobiales bacterium
GTCATGATCATCGTCGGCGGACCGGCGCATTGGTTCCACCGTGTCGGTGGCTCGGTTGGCTCGGGAATCATACGGCGCGACCAGTTCCCGTTGATCGTGGTGCCCTAATCCCAATAGCGCTATCAAACGCGTTTAGACGTAGCCAGTTTGAGGGCGGCCCCCGCTCGCCATACGCCCCCGCCGCCCGCTCGACGCGGAGTGAGCCATCCGCTCGCACGAGTCGCCACCGGGGGTCTCAAGGGAGTTTGTCGAGCCGGGCGTCGAGCACGGCGCCCAGCAGTACCGCGTAGACGGCCAGGTACATGCCGACCATGCCGATCACCAGGCCCGCGAACGCGCCGTACAGCGCCGTGAACCGGGTCGAAACCGCCAGGTAGATGGCGAACGCGGTCAGGGCGGTGACCGCAGCCACCGCGGCTGCGACCGCCCCCGGCAGAAGGCGGCGGATAGGCACCACCGAGCCGACCGCGAGCCGGTACATGGTGGTGGTGCCCGCGGTGAAGGCTACAAACGCAACCGGAATGCCGGCTCCGGCGACCACGCCTGCCGGTGCCCGGGCGCCGACGACCGAGGCCGACAGCGCCAGCGCACCCAACACCACCACCAAGGCGGCGGCCCCCGACAGGGCCCGGGCTCGAGCCCGCAGGTAGCGCGATCGGGGCAAGCCGAAGGAGTATCTGACCGCCCGGTCGAGGTTGTAGACGCCGGCAGAAGCGCTCCACGCGGCGGTGACGAGGGAGATGGCCAGCCCGACGGACAGCCGCTGGCGGTCGGAGGCGGCCACCTGGCGGAGCTGGTCGGTAATCAGCGACCCGAGCGACGACGGGGCGGCGCGGGCCAGGGTTCCGAGGTCGTTGGCGACCTTGGCCGGGGGGACGATGAGACCGAAGAGGCTGACGACCGCGACGGCGGTGGGGAAGGCAGAGATGATGAGCCAGAAGGCGGCGCCCGACGCGGCCAGACTCACCTGCTCCGCCGACTGTTGGCGCACCACGCCCCGCACCAGGTCGGCGGCGCGCGCCAGACGCGGCCGGACGCTGAGGGCGGTATTGGCCTTTGCCTCGACCGCGTGCTCGGTGGCTTCAGCCCTCGCCTCGACCACGCGCTCGGTGGCTTCCGCCTTTGCCTCAACTGCGTGCTCGGTGGACGCGGCTCGACGCGTCAGGTTCGCCGATTTCGACTCGATCCGCCCTTCAACGCCTTCCGACGCCACCGCCCGGATGGTACCCGTCCCTGGGTCACAAAAGCCCTGGGCCACCAGGCGACGTAGCGTCGGCGAGGCGACGCCCAGGTAGACGCCCAGATAAAGGAGGCACCACGTTGAAAATCGCAGTCGTAGGTGCAGGGATGATCGGGCTGTGCACGGCGACATTGCTCGCCCAGGACGGCCACGAGGTGACGGTTGTGGACCGCGACGAGCAGAGCGCACCCGACCCGTCTGGCGCATGGAACGGGTGGCAACGGACAGGAGTGGCGCAGTTCCGGTTGGCCCACTTCCTGCTGTCCCGCTTCCGGGTGGTCGCCGGTGCTGAGTTGCCGGACTTGGTGTCCGGCCTCGACGATGCCGGCGCCTGCCACTACAACGTGATCGCCAACATCCCCGATGAGATGAAGGGCGGCGCTCGCCCCGACGATGACCGCTTCGACGTCGTCACCGCGAGGAGGCCGGTGGCGGAGGCCGTTGTGAGCCGCCTGGCCGAGGGCACGCCCGGAGTCACCGTGCGGCGCGGCCACGCCGTCGCCTCCCTCCTCACCGGCGCCCCGAGCCGCCCCGAGGTGCCCCATGTCACCGGGGTCACCTTGGACAACGGAGATCACGTAGCCGCCGACCTGGTCGTCGACTCCGCCGGCCGCCGCTCCCCATTGCCACGGTGGCTGGACTCCATCGGCGCCAAGCCGCTTCACCAGGAGGTCGACGACTCCGGTTTTGTGTATTTCGGGCGGCATTTCGCGTCGTCCGACGGCAGCCTGCCAGCGATGATCGGGCCGCTGAAGCAGGACTGCGACTCCATCGGCTACCTCACGTTGCCGGCAGACAACGGCACGTGGTCGGTCGTCATCACCGCGAGCTCCGAGGATGCCGCCCTGCGTCGCCTGACCGATCCCGACAAGTGGGCGGCGGTGGTGCGAATGCTGCCGCTGGCGGCCCACTGGATCGACGCCCCGCCGATCGACGACCGGGTGGCGGTGATGGCCAAGATCGAGGACCGGATCCGCGATCTGGCTCCAGACGGGCTGCCGGTGGCCACGGGGGTCACTGCCGTCGGGGACGCCTGGTCGTGCACCAACCCTTCGCTCGGCCGGGGCATGAGCATCGGCCTGATGCACGCCGTCGCCCTGCGCGACTACCTGCGCGACCAGCCCGCGGATCCGTGGGAGACGGCGGCGGGATGGGCTGACATCACCCGAGAGACGTGCGAGCCCTGGTTCCGGACGACCCGGCACTACGACGCCCTGCGCCTCCAGGAGATACAGGCCACCATCGAGGGCCGCCCGTTCACCACCGACGACCCGGCGTGGCGCCTCGAGCACGCCCTGGGAGCGGTTGCACTGCAAAGCGGCGACAACCTCCGGGGCCTGATGTCGATTGCCATGATGCTGCGCACGCCCGAGGAGTTTCTGGAGGACCGGCCATTCGCGGAGCAGGTCCTGGCCGATGCCGAACCCCTCCTGGATTCCCAGCCGCCCTTGGGCCCCACCCGGGAACAGCTCCTGGCAGCAGTGGCCTGACGTGTCGGTTGCCTGACATGTTGGTGGCCTGACATGTTGGTGAACAGCGGCGGCGTCGCCCTCTACGTCGAGGTCACCGGGCCCGAGGACGGCACGCCGGTCGTCCTGCTGCACGGCTGGCCCGACACCGGCCGGCTCTGGGAGCACCAGGTCGAGGCGCTCAGCGCCGCCGGCTACCGCGTGATCGTCCCCGACCAGCGCGGCCACGGCCACTCCGGCAAGCCCGAGGCCGTCGAGGATTACAACATGATGTACCTGGTGGCCGACGTCGGGACCATCCTCGACCACCTCGGAATCGCTCGAGCCCACCTCATCGGCCACGACTGGGGGGCGGCGGTTGCCTGGGTGACGGCCTCGCTCGCCCCGGATCGGATCGACCGCTTGGCGGTGCTTTCGGTAGGGCACCCGACGGCGTCCGCGGCGGGCGGACTACGGGCGCGGGAAAAGGCCTGGTACCAGCTGCTGTTCCTCTTCGAGGGCATCGCCGAGACGTGGCTCACACAGGATGGCTGGGCCAACTTCCGTCGCTGGGCACGCCACCCCAGGGCCGACGAGGTCATTGCCGAGGTGGAGACTTCTGGCTCGCTGACCCCCGGGTTGAACTGGTACCGGGCCAACCTGCATCCTCGGCGCCTGATCGAGCCGCCCCCAGCGCTTCCGCCCATCGCGGCCCCCACCCTCGGTATCTGGAGCAGCGGCGACGTGGCCCTGGTGGAGGAGGCGATGGTGGCGTCGGCGGCGTACGTGACCGGGCCCTGGCGCTACCAGCGGCTCGACGGTCCCGGCCACTGGATGCAGCTGGAGGCGCCGGAGGAGGTCAACCGGCTGCTTCTGGAGTGGCTGGCCCCGGGCGGCGGCTGACCGGGTTCCCCTCCGTGGGTCGGGGACAGTTGGGGGCGGGCATTTTCCACCCCAGAAATGTGTCAGCCGGTCTTGGCGAGGGCCTGCTGCAGCTGGAAGTCGGGTCCAGGCCCCACTCCGGTGCAGGTGTATTTGGCGGTGACGATGTTCAACTGGTACCACAGGTTGGCGACGAAATAGCCCTGCGCGTCGCCCACCCCACAGCTCGGGTGGTCGAGGTCGGTCAGTTCGATGACGTCGTTGCCGCTGGGGGCGGGCGTGACGTGCTGTTCCAGCAGCGACTGGCCCGGGGTCAACTGGTAGTGGACGCCGTTCAGGTTCACATCCACGGGCGAGCCGAACTGGTTCGTGATCGACACGGTGGCCCACAGCACGGTGACGACGGTGACCGGCCGCGTCGTGGTGGTCGTGGCCGGTGGGGCGGTGGTCGAGGACGTGGCGGCGACCGGTGCGGTCGTTGTTTCCGCAGGGACGACCGGGGTCGCGTGGGGTCGGACCGTTGTCGCCGTTGTCGGGGCGGGCGCAGGCGCGGGAGTTGCGGAGGTAGCCGGGGTCGCCGGGGTCGGGGTGCTGGTGGTCGCCAGCGCTTGGTCCGCGGTGGCGGATCCGATGGCGTGGGTCACGACCTTGGTCGCCGCCCCGCTGGCCGACGACCCGCCCGATGATGCGCCACACCCAGAGGCGACCAGAAGCAGCGCCAGACCTATCCAAGCGCCGATAACCCCCCGCCGAGCCACGACGCTCATGGTGAGCAATCCGGCGCCTTGGCGCAATGGCCCGATCGGGCCATTTGCGGCGTAGTCCGGTGACTAGTCACCGATCTTGGGGGACTCCCGGTGTTGGGAGATATAGCCTTCCGGCCGGCCCGCTCGGAGTGGAATCGGTGATCCGCGCCGACCACGGCGGGGGCGGGTTGGGGCTCGGCCCGGTCATTGCACCATCATCGGGCAATCAACGCCGCCCTGAAGGATTCGCTCGAACATTGCGACGGCGGGATGTCGATCCCAGCGCCCTGGGATCGATGTATGGGCGAGGGTCACCACGGGCCCACACTCGAACAAAGGAAGGACCGCTATGAGAAAGCTCGTCGCCATCGAGCAGGTCACCCTGGACGGCTTCGCCGCCTCCAACGAGGGCCTGGGATTTGAGTTCACCTTCCGGGCTTACAGCGAGGAGGCGGCCGCCTACGGCAACGAGCACATCCGGGCCGACGTCGACACCACGGTCTACGGGCGGCGCACCTACCTCGGCATGCAGGCGTTCTGGTCCGACGAGCCGTCCGACGTGCCGCTGTGGGGCGGCATGACCCCGTACCGGGACCTGCCCGACGCCGACCGGTCGCCCGATTCCCACTTCGTGTGGGTCAACCAGGTGCCGAAGATCGTGTTCTCCACCACGCTCACCTCTGCTGGCTGGCACGGGTCCCGCCTCATCCGGGACAATGTGGCCGCCGAGGTCGAGGCTCTGAAGGCGGCGCCCGGCGGCACGATGGCGATCTACGCCAGTCCCCAGCTGGTGCACTCCTTTGTCGAGATGGGGCTGATCGACGAGTTCCGCATGTTCCTGCACCCGGTGACCATTGGCCGCGGCACCCCCCTGTTTCACGAGAAGGCCAAGCTGGACCTTGACCTGCTGGAATCAAAGGCCTTTGCCAGCGGCGCCGTCTACCTCCGCTATTCGGTCAACAAGTAAAAGGAGCTGGGAAAATGCGCAGCCTCATTTTGATCCGTCTCGACCCGGCGATTGCGGGCCCCCCCGAGCCCGGCGACGACCTCATGCAAGCGATGGAAAAATTGCTGGAGGAGATGACCAAGGCCGGGGTGCTCCTCGACACCGGTGGATTGCGGCCCATAGAGGAGGCGACCAGGATTCGCCTGTCGGGCGGCAAACAGACCGTCACCGACGGCCCGTTCACCGAATCCAAGGAAATCATCGGGGGTTACTGCATGCTCCAGACCCGCACCCAGGAAGAAGCCGTTGAGTGGGCGTCGCGGTTCCTGTCGATCCACGGTCCCGAATGGGAGATCGAGGTCGACGTCCGCGGAGTCGTCGAACCGGGCTGAGCGGCCTCGTTGCATGGGCCGGCAACGGTCGCCCGATGAGCGTGCCCGCCAGGCCGTGGCCGCGGCATGGCGGATCGAATGGCCCCGCCTCGTGGCCGGCCTCACGGCGCTGGTCCGGGACATCGACCTGGCCGAGGAGCTGGCCCAGGACGCACTGGTGGCGGCGCTGGAGCAGTGGCCCCGCGACGGGGTGCCGCCCAACCCGGGTGGTTGGCTCATGCTCACCGCCAAGCACAAGGCCTACGACCGCATCCGCAGAGACGGAACGTACGCCGCCAAGCTGGCCCTTTTGGGCCAGGAACTCATGACCGACCCGATGGAACCGCCGCTGCCTCGGAGCGTCGACCCCGACACCGCCATCGACGATGACCTACTGCGGATGGTGTTCACCGCCTGCCACCCGATCCTGTCGCCACCCGCCCGGGCGGCGCTCACCTTGCGGCTGGTGGGCGGTCTCACCACCGAGGAGATCGCCCGGGCCTACCTCGTGCCCGAGCCGACGGTGGCCCAACGGATCGTGCGGGCCAAGCGGGCCATCGCCGAGCAGGGGATTCCGTTCGAGGTGCCGTCGGGCGAGGAACTGGCGGCCCGCTTGGAATCGGTGCTGGAGGTCATCTACCTGATCTTCAACGAGGGCTACGCCGCCACCTCGGGTGCGGACTGGGTACGCCTCGAACTGATGCAGGACGGCCTCCGCCTGGCCCGCATGCTGGCCGCTCTCATGCCAGACGAGCCGGACGTCCACGGCCTGTCCGCGCTGTTGGAACTTCAGGCGTCCCGGGCCCGGGCGCGCCAGGGTCCGGAGGCCGGGGTGGTGCTGCTGGCCGACCAGGACCGCTCCCGCTGGGACCACCTCCTGGTTCGGCGAGGCTTCGCCGCCCTCGGGCGGTCGCATGCCCTAAACCTGAGGTTGGGGCGGCTACCGGGGCGTTATGCGCTCCAAGCCGCCATCGCCGCCACCCACGCGGTGGCGCAGACCGCGGACGCGACCGACTGGCGGCGCATCGCGGGGCTGTACGCCATGCTGGCGGAGCGGTTCCCCTCGCCCGTGGTGGAGCTCAATCGGACCGTGGCTGTTGCCATGGTCTACGGCCCGGCGGCTGGGCTGGAACTCGTCGACGCGATCGAGGCCACCGGGGCGCTGGACACGTACCACCTGATGGCGGCCGTGCGGGGGGATTTCTTGGCCCGACTCGGGCGCGATGCTGAAGCCGCGGAGGCGTTCCTGCAGGCGGCAGAACTCACGAGTAATGCCGCCGAGTGGGCATTTCTCGTGTCCCGCGCCGAGGATCTCGGAGGCGACTCAACTCCAAATGGGTAGCGTCAAAGGCAGCGTGGTGGATCTCCTGTGGCGCTAGCGGCCGTCCACCGCAGGCGTCAACGTCACCACCACTTGCCTTCGCGCGCCGCCTCGGCCCCGCCCGTCTTGTCCAACGCGTCGAGCGCGGCCATGTCCTGCGGCGAGAGCGTGAAATCGAAGATCTGGGCGTTCTCTGCGATGCGCTCGCGGTGGGTCGATTTTGGGAGGACCACCAGGTGGCGCTCGAGGCACCAGCGCAGCAGGACCTGAGCCGGTGTGCGCCCGACCCGTTCCGCCACCTTGCGGACCTCCTTGTTGCCCAGGTGGCGGCCGGTGCCGAGCGGGCTGTAGGCCTCGATGGCAACACCTCGCTGCTCGCAAACGGTCAGCAGGTAGCTGCGGAACTCGAAGGGGCTGAACTGCACCTGGTTAACGACCGGCGGGTCCTTGGCGATGGCCAGCACTTCGTCCAGCTCGGCGACGCTGAAGTTGGACACGCCGATGGAGCGGGCGTAACCCGCCGCCCGGGCCTGCTCCATGCCAGGCCAGGCCCAGGTGGGGCCACGCTGGGGCCAGTGGATGATGTACAGGTCGACGTAGTCGACGCCGAGGCGGCGCAGGCTCTTTTCGGCTTCCGCGGCCGGGTCGCGCTTGGCCGGATAGAACTTGGTGGTGATCCACACCTCCTCCCGCGGCACACCGCTCTCCCGCAGGGCCCGGCCTACGCTCTCCTCGTTGCCGTAGGCCTGGGCGGTGTCTATGTGGCGGTAGCCGAGCTCCAGCGCCCACCGCACCGCGTTCACGCACTCGGGACCGTCGGGTACCTGCCAGACACCGAGGCCGAGAAGGGGGATCTGGTTGCCGTCGGACAGCGTCAGGGCT
Source organism: Acidimicrobiales bacterium (assembly GCA_050744165.1). Classification (GTDB taxonomy): domain Bacteria; phylum Actinomycetota; class Acidimicrobiia; order Acidimicrobiales; family Palsa-688; genus JBOGGN01. Next base: position 7,837 of record JBOGGN010000078.1, read on the forward strand.
CGCGCGGCCTGGGCCTCGGATTCGTTCACCATATTCACTCCTTGCGGGCGGGGACCGGTGCCGCCGACCGCCCCACGATCTTGGTCCGTTGAGGCGGCAATCGGTTCCGTCTCCGCTCGGGCCGACATCGCTGGCTCGGTCGAGCCGCGGCTACCCGACCTCGGTAGCCGGGAAGCGCCGTCCGCGCGCTTCAGCGAGTGGCGGCCAGGTCTGACCGAAACTGGCGCCAAAATTCCGCGTGATCACGCGTTATCGCGCCGTCAGTTTCCCGGATTCCGCTACGAGTCGAGCGCGGTGCCTGGTTGCAAGTCCTCGATGGGCGTCGCCGCCGCGCGGGACGCCCGCTTCTCCGTGGCATCGTTGGGGAAAATGCCCCGCACCACCCGCCCCCGCCCGTTGCCGAGGGCATCGAGGGCGTCGCGAGCCGACGCCTGGGCGACGTCGAGCACCCGGTCGGTCACGGCCCGTGTTGTCAGCACCCGGCAGGTGACCGGCGACAGCATCTCGTGGGTCAACCGGGCCACGGCGGCGATGGTGCGAGCTTCGATCGCCTGGCGTAACGGCTCGAGCCCAGCCGGGCCGGGGGCCGCCCCGGCTGGCAACAGGGCCACCGCGTTTTCGGCGAAGTCCCGCGCCGTCACCTCGATGTGGCGACGGAGTTGATCGACGTCCTCCCGGCAGAGGGCGTAGTCGAGGTCCGGATGGGCTGAAACCGCCGCCGTGTGGACTTCCTCGTCGAGCCGGTCGCTCAGACTGGCCAGGTCCTCGGCGTTGGCGTCAGGGTGCGAGGCGAGGTAGTGCTCGATCTCCGACTCCTGCCAGACGATCGCCGTGTCCGACGGGTAACTGCGGGCCAGCTCGTCGTCAGTGATCTCCCGGAGCAGGCCGTAGACCTGGTTATCCTTCGTCACGTAGTGCGGTGACCCACCGACGGCCGCGTTCACCGCCGCGGACGGGGAGGACTGGTTGATGTCGGTCGCACGCAGCTCGTGGAGGACCGGCTGGCCCGGGGTGGCGTAATCGACGATGAGCTCACTCGGTACCGCCTTGGAGGGATCGATGGCGGCGACGATGTGACCATGCTTGGCGATGAGGACACGGCGCTGGTGAGCCAGGGCGTCGAAGATGGCTCCCGACTCGGCCTTGAGCCGGGACACCGGGACGGGACCATAGTCGGAGTGGTACATGCGCTTACCTCCTCGAGGCTGACTACCTATGGTAGCAGGTAGATAGTACCTCGGCAGATAGGTAATGGGGGCTTACCTTGTCCATCTACAGCAGCGGCGGCGACGCTCTCCGGGACACCGCCAAGTGGCTGGTGTCACTGGTCCCGGTGGCCGGAGTGGTGGCGACGGGCGCGGTGCTCGTGCCCCGACTGGTGGCCGCGGGCGCAGCCACAAACTCGGGGCTGTCGTGGCTCGACGCCTACAAGTGGCCGCTGGTCGGGCTGGTTGCAGTGGTCACGGGGATCGGCGCCACGGTGTGGTGGGGAGCGACAGTGCTGAGCACCGAGCCGGCGTCGTTCACGGCCGTACTCTCGAACGCGTCGACACTGAGCACCGCCTTCAGTGCCGGGGTGGGGGCTCCGTACTTCTTGGACAGCGAGCAGTTCGGTCAGACCTGGGCCCTGGTCGCGGCCAGGGTCTCGGCCGGCGACCCGGTCGAGGCGACGACCCTGACGGCCACCCTCGGGGCGGCCGACGCCCTGCGGGACTGGGCCTACGAGCAGGCGGTACGGGCCGCCTTTGACCGCTTCAAGGTGGCCTTCTCAGCCGGCCTGGTGCTGATCGTCGCCGGTTTCCTCACCGTCGCGGTGACCGTTCCGGTCCCGCCGGCGACCGTCGGTGAGCCCCGGGCGGTCCGAGTGGTAATGCCCGCCGCGGCGCCGCGCGCGGCCGCGGCCGGCGCCGACCTTCACCACGCGACGGGCTGCACTGCGGCCGCCACGACGACCTTCGTGGCGGTCGGGGGCACGTGGGCGACACCGGTCCTCCAGGTGGACGGGCCGGGGTGCCGGTTCGACGCCCGATGGCATCCCAAGGTCGACGACGTCCACCTCGTACCCTTGGGCGACTGAACGACACCAAGGTTCTCAGGCGGAGAGGAGGCAGGGTTGGGCCTCGGGGTGGTCGATCCGCTCGACGGGTCACCGCTTGTGAAGTGGCAGCTCACCCTGCAAGCAGCCTCGGCCCAGAGCGTCCGCCTGGCCGACGCCGCCCGCGACCTCCTGTCGGGTCACCCCGTCGACACCGACGACCAGACGGTGCAGAGTTTTTGGCTGCCGGGCGGCCCCCGTCACGGGGGGATCCACCTCCGTGACGCCGACGTCAGCGTGCGCTACGCCCTCTACATCGACCTTCGGGCGCTGGATAGCACCGAGATCCGGCAGCTCGGGCACAAGGTTGCCGCCGGCGGCGCGGCAACGGTGGTACCCGGGGCCTGGATTGTGGCGCAGTGGACGACCGGCCGGCGCTGGGAGTTGTTCAACTGCCGCGTGCGGCTGGTGAAGATCGTGCGGGCGTGACGCGGTGTCGCCTCACTTGGCGCCGGTCACCAGCTTCTCGCGGTCGAACATGGCGGCGACGGCGCGCCACCCCAAAGCGTCGACGGCGAGCAGGGCGGCCCCGAGCGCCAAGCCGATGCCGAGCGAGGGAGTGATCACCTTGGTCGCCATCAAGGCGACGATCGCCAGCGGCGGCAGGCTAGCAAGGACGCCGAGTTGTTGGGCCACCCGCACGTCGCTCGCCCGGGCCGAGATGGCGGTGCCGACCCAGATCGACCAGCCCGCCAGCAGCGGCGTGAAGAACACCTGGATCAACAGGTGCGAGGGTTGAAACACCGCGGTCACGACCCCCTGGTGAGCGAACAGCACTGTCGCCACGAGGAAGATCCCGAAGATCAGGTAAGCGATGGCCAGCGTCGGGACGAGCACCGCCAGTGCCTTGCCGACTAGGAATTCCTCGGCGCTGATGGGGGTGGTGAGGACCGGTTCGAGGGTGCCCTGCTCACGCTCACCGACGACCGAATACGCCGACAGCGTCGACGGCAAGAAGGTCGGGATCAGCAGCAGGTACAGAAGGGACAGCCCGATCCGGGTGTTGAGCACGCTGCTGGCGGCCCTGGCTGGGATCGTGAACAGCTGGATGATCGGCAGGACGATGAAGGCGACCGGAAGGACCGCCATCGTGAGGGCCACCAAGCGGTTGCGCCGGTAGTCGCGCAACTCCTTGTGGAAGATCGCACCGACGCGGGTCCAGCTGAGGGTCATCGACGCGCCCCCTCGACGTCGTCGTCGATGAGTTCGAGATACACGTCCTCGAGCGAGTGGCGGGATTCAGCGATCGAGAGGATGTCGGCGCCGGCTCCGACCAGGGCGCGGGCCACCTTTGGTGCCGCCACATCGGGGTCGGAGACCGTGAGGCGGTACCCGCCAGCCGGTGGCTGCTCCCAACCTTCGACGCCTGGCAAGCCGCCGAAAATCTGAGCGGGGTCGGCGAGGGGGGCGGCGGTTCGCACTTCGAGGACGCGAGAGAACAGCTGCTGGCGCAGGTCGTCGGGCCGGCCGATCAGGCGCAACGTGGTGTTCAGGATCGCCACTCGGTCGCACAACCGCTCGGCTTCCTCCAGCCGGTGGGTGGTGAGGAAGATGGTCACCCCGCGCGCCCGCAGCGAGGCGATGAGCTCGTGGACGTCGTGTGCCGCCACCGGGTCCAGGCCCGAGGTGGGCTCGTCGAGAAACAGCACGACCGGGTCGTTGAGCAGGGCTCGTGCGAGGGCGACCCGCTGGCGGAGGCCCTTCGACAGTGACCCGCAGCGATCGTCGGCCCGGTCGGTCAGATTGACGGCCTTGAGTGCCCGCCCGATTCGTCCGGCGGCGTCGTCGAGGCGGTACAGCCCGGCGAAGCAACTGAGGTTCTCGGCCACGGTGAGGCGCAGGTATAGGCCTGGCGCCTCCGGCATGATCGAGATCCGGGCCCGGATGGCCGCCCCGGTGTCCGCGCCCAACGGGATGCCGGCCACGACCGCCGTGCCCGCGGTCGGCGTGAGGAGGGTTCCCAGGGTCCGAACGGTCGTCGTCTTCCCGGCGCCGTTGGGTCCGAGGAAGCCGAACACCTCGCCCGATCCGACCTCGAAGGAGACGTCGTCAAAGGCCACCCGGTTGGCGAAGCGCTTCCCGAGGTGGTCGACCTCCAGCGCCGCCGCTTCGCTCATCCCTACAATCATGGTCCCTATGGCGGTCCCGATATGTAGCACCGTCCCCTTCGACCTTTCCCCCCCGGTGTCGTGAAGGCCAACCGGTCCATCCCGCCGGTGACAGTCATCCCGGTGCTGGTATACCCCGATGTCCGGGCGGCCGTCGACTGGCTGAAGGGGGCGTTTGGCTTCGCCGAGCGGACCCGGATCGGCGACAGCCACCGAGCCCAGATGAGCATCGGGCCTGACGGGGCGATGATCGTCGCCGACGTGCGGGACCAGCTTCAGCCGCCGCAGCCCGGGGTCGTCACCCAGCTCATCAAGGTCCGGGTTGACGACGTCGAGGCCGCTTTCGAGCGGGCCCGCGGCTACGGCGCCCAGGTGCTGCAACCGCCGACCACCCATCAGTACGGCGAGCGGGAATGCACCGTCGAGGACCTGGCGGGGCACCGCTGGCAGTTCACCGAGACGATGCGAGACGTGGCGCCGGAGGAGTACGGGTGCCAGACGGTCTCGCCGTGGCCGGGCGCGCCGGCCGGTGAGGGCGCCTGATCGACCGACTCCGGCGAACCTTGGGCG
>JBOGGN010000079.1:0-6213 GCA_050744165.1 Acidimicrobiales bacterium
GGGTTTCGGCGCACAGGGCGATCGCGGTCAATGCGTCGGCGACGTCGTCGACCCAGCTGCCACCGTCGTCGGTGTCGGCGCAAGGGGGCTCGATCAGGGTCAAGCCGGCGAGTCGTTCCGGGTGGCGCAGGCCGGCTCGGAGGGCGATGGACGCGCCATAGCTGTGGCCGACAACGTGAACCGGGCCGTCGACGCCCAGCGCATTGACCACCGCGAAGAGATCTTCGACCGAGTCGTCGAGCGTGTAGCCGTCCGGTGCCTGCTCGCTGCGGCCGTGGCCGCGCAGGTCGTACAGGATGGCGTCGGCGCCGGCCTGGGCGACGGGGTTCGCCAAGCTGTAGTAGAGGCTTGACATGTTGTCGATGAACAGCCCGTGGACGAACACGACGCTCGGGTGGTACCGGGCCAGGGGGCTCGGCCCAACGGCGGTTGCCGCTCGGGCGAGTCGCTGGACATGGAACGTGATGCCCCGGGCGGTGACCTCAGCCACCCTGAGCCCCTCCGACCGATTCCGCCTCGCCAGGACCACCGCCGACGGTGCTACCACCGGTGTCGTTCAGGGAACGGGTGATGTGGCGGGCCAGGTCACCGACGGTCAGGGCCAGAATCTCGTCGATCGTGAGCCCCGCCAGGAAGCTCGTGAAGTCCACCCGGCCTCCGTAGCGTTGACCGAGCCGCTCGGCGAGAGCGATGAACTCGATGCTCTCCAGCTCGAGGTCCCGGCTGAAGGTGGTCTCCGGCGCGACCTCGATCTCGAGTAGGAATTCGTCGCCGATCACCGCCACCAGGCATTCAGTGATGCCGGCCACGGCGTCGGACGTGTCAGTGGTCAAGACGCTTCCCTCCTGCTGATGGTCCGCCGGCGATGGGCCGGTCCCCCCTGGGTTCCGGCCGGCCGGGTGTGGTTCGGCTCGTAGGTGTGGTTGGGCTCGTCGGTCCAGGCAACGACGTGTTCGCAGGGGTGCTCGCCGAGGACCCGGGTCTGCACCCGATGGATGGCTGGATTCGGCCCGTGTGCCCGGGTGGCGACGACCAGGGCGGCTCCGTCGATCGTGCGCACCTCGAACTCCTTCGGGCGGCCCGCCAATCCGGTGCCCGAGGCTTTTCCCACTGCTTCTTTCGCGGTCCAGAAGCGTGTCATCCACAGCGGACTCGGCTCCGCGCTGGTCGGAGACAGCTCGCAGAGCAGCTCGACTTCGCCTTCGGTGAAGGCAAATGCCCGGACGGCGTCAGAGGCCGACGTCACTGCGGCGACCGACTCGATGTCGATGCCGACCCGGGCATCCCCGGCCGGGCGAACGATCGCCACGCCCTGGCCCGTGGTGTGTGCCAGGGAGACCGAGAACCGCTCGCTGCCGCGGGCCGGGTGGCGACGGATCCATGGCCGCCCGCTGGCATCGTTGCCGACCCGGAACTCCGCGGGCCACAGCGGCCCCTCGCCTCGCTGCCACATCCAGGCCCGGGCGGCATCCTTGGCCGCGATGCGCCCGAGCAGCCAGGTCCGCTGTGCCCTCGGGTTGTGGGTATCGAACTCGGCCCGCTCGGCGCTCGAGAGGTACCGGCGCATGGTGTACTCCATGGAGGCCCGGTCCGGCCAGCGATCTGTGACGAGGCACCAGCCGCCGGGCTGGTGTTGGCCGACACTGGTCTCAGAGGGCCGGGTATGCACCGCCGGCCAGGTGACGTCGTCGGTCGCGAAGCGTCGGCAGGTCCAGCCCTCGACTCGTGCCCACAGGTCGCCGCCGGTGGTGACGAGTTCGAAGTCGACCCGCAGCCACTCGGTGCTGAACGAGCGGACTTCGACCGAGCACGCCAGCACGTCGCCCGGACCCGGATGCGGCCCGAAGAAACGCACCGCGTCGATGGCCGCTGGGAAAGCCAGCCGATCGGTCTCGGCCCAGGCCTGAGCCCAGTGCCCGGCGAGTTGGCCCGCGGCGTCAAGCAGCGCACCGGGCGCCGGGAGGGTGGTCAAGGTGCCCCGGATCCCGTTGTCGCCAAAGGAATCGATGGCCACCACGCCCTGGAAGCCGGGGCCGTGGAACATCCAGCCGTCCCCGTAGAGGGACCGTCCATCGGCGTGCGGAGCCCGCTCGCCCCGCAGCCGATGGCAGCGCGCGCTCGGTCGAGGCGCCCGCGAGTGGCCCGAGGCCAACTCGACGGTTCCCTGGGCGTAGGGACCGATCGCGACCCGCATCCGTCCGTCGGTGAGGGGAGCTGCCTCGATCGTCACCGTGACCGGCGGCGCAACGGCCAGCCACCGCTGGGCCCGAACGTCGGTGATGGCGACGACGGTGCGACCTGGCGCCGCCGCGAGTGCGGCCTCACCCATGATCTCGAGAAGGGCCGTCATGGGCACGACGGGGAACGCGTCGGCGTCGTCGGGCCAGCCCGGCGCCTGGCGGAACAGGCAATGGTCGCGGAGCTCGGGCATGGCGTCGAGCGAGAAGACCCGGGTCGTGGCTCGAGGGGTTGCCGACTGGCTCCGCGATAGCCACGCCGCCATCACCGCCTCGCTTGCCGCGTTGGCCTGGGCGACGGTGGCCTCAAAGGCGGCCAGGACGGCGTTGCCGGCGATCGGGACGGCGGGCGGCGCCATTGCCGGTTCGGAGACCGGGAACGTGATGTCGGCCGAGGGAGGTCCCTGGGTAACCAGCAACGGCGCCGGCCCCCGCTCCGACATGGCCTCGGAGGCGGTGGCGCCCTCCACCCACAGTGCCGAAAGGACCCGGGCGAGCTGGGGCAGCGACGGCCGTCCCGAGACCTGGGCCGCGATCGCCAGGTGCTCCCGGTCCGCCAGGGTGTCCTGGATGAAGCCGGGGAGACTTCCCGCCCCGACCTGGACGAACGCCCGAACGCCGTCGGCGTAGAGCGCCTCGATGAGCTCACGGAAGCGGACCGGCTGGAGGAGGTGATCGTGCACCAGGTCCCGGAGCGCGGCGGGGTCCTCGGGGTAGGGCGCCACGGACGTCGCGGACCACACCGGTCGGAGCGGCCGACCGGCGGTGAGGGCGGCCAGCCCCTCGCGCCCGGCCCGCAGGCAGGGGCCGAGCAGCGGGGTGTGGAAGCCGGAGCGAAACGCCATCGTCTGGCCGAGCACGCCCCGTTCCTTCAGCCGGTCCAAAGCGGCATCCACCAGGTCCGGACGTCCGCAGACCACGCACTGGTGCGGGCAGTTGTCGTGCGACAGGTACACGCCGTCGAGCCCGCCGAGCGCGCCCCGGGCACGATCAGCCCCGCAGCCCAAGGCGGCGTAGGCGACCTCGGGGAACGTGGCGCGCCCGGCCCGAACCGGCGCGAACAGCCGGTCGATGTCCTCCAGGCCGCAGATCCCCGAGACGATCATCGCCGTCCACTCGCCGAGGCTGTGGCCCGCGTACAGGTTGGGGTGGACGCCGAGTTGGCTCAAGGCGGCGGCGAGTAGTCGGTTGCTCGTCACGATGTCGACGGCTTGGTTGACGATCGCCTCGTCCGCCTCCCGTGGCGCCCGCAGCTGGCTGGGCGAGGGGCGGGGCAGGCCGGCGAAATCGGCGACATCGTCGACGCGCCCTGCCGGCTCGGGCTCGAAGCCGGGAAAAAGGAACGCCAGGCGGCCGCCGGCGTCCTGGTCCGCGCCGTGTGTGCTGCCTTCGGGCGACTCATGGCCGGCCGGCCCCAGGAGCGGCGCGTCGGTGAACCACACGTCGTTGCGACCCCGCCACGGCAGGCCCCGGTCGATCACCTTGCGAGCCAAGGCGACGCGGGCGGGCGTGGGATCGATGATCGCGAGACGCCACGGCCCCTGCGTGGTCTGGGCAACCCCGGCGGGATCGGTTGGCCGGAGTCCGGCCGGCAGCGCCGCCTCGAGCTCCGCCTCAAGCGCCGCCAAGAGACCCTCGGACGAGGAGGAGGCGACATGGACGGTACCGGTGCCGGCGATCGCCGAAGCCGCGGCGTCGAAGCCACACCAGGTGCGCAGCCCGGTCACCCGGTTGGCGCTCCCGAGGCCGGTGCCGCGAAGTCATCGAGTGCCCCGGCCACGTACACCACTTGGCTGTCGCTTGGGTCCCCCCAGGCGAGCTCTCCGAACAGGGCGGCGACGCCGTCCGCGGCAGAGATCATGGCCACCCCTCGGCGGGCGAATTCTCGCTCGAGCTCAGGCGACACCATCCCGGCGGCAGACGCGGCCCACGGCCCCCAGTCGATCGAGAGGACGCGGTCCGCGACATCCCCTGGGATCCCCGGACCGTTGGCGGAGTCGGGCTCCTCTGCGGCGGGAAGGAGGTCGCCTGACAGGACCTTGGCGCTGGCTCGGCTGGGGGCGGCGGTGCGCTCGCCATGGCGGGCCCAGATGTGGGCCAGGGTGTCCAGGGCATCGTTGGCTGCCGAGTAGTCCACCTGGCCGGGGTTGCCCAAGACGCCGGCGATGCTCCCGAACATGGCCAAGAAGCGCAGCCGCGGCCGCCCCTCCAGCGCCGCAGCCAGCACCTTCGCCCCGTCGACCTTGGTGGAGAACACCCGGGCGAAGCTTTCCTGCGTCTTGTCGACGATCAGGCGGTCGTGGACCACTCCCGCCCCGTGGATGACGCCGTCGAGGCGGCCCCAGGTCCCGAAAATGCTCTCGACGATCTCGCTGACCCGGAGGGGGTCGGTGATGTCCGCCGCGTGGTAGCGCACCGCCGAACCCATCGCTCTCACGGCGCTAAGGGTGGCCCGGAGCTCCCGGTTGGCCAGGATCCGGCGGACTTCGGCCTCCACTCGGGCGGGCGACTCCATGTCCTGGCCGGCGTGGCTGCTTTGGTTGAGGATGGCTCGGCGGAGGGTCGCGGCGTCGGTGGCGGCGGCGACCGCGGGGTGCTCGTCGGCCGCAGGCATAGGTGACCGGCCGAGCAGTTCGATGCGGCACCCTGATGCCTCGGCCAGGGCGACGGCACAGCCGGCGGTGATCCCGCGACCGCCACCGGTCAGGAGCACCACCGATTCGGGGCCGATGCCGAGGGCCTCCACGGCGGCCCGGACGGCCTCGCTCGGGTGCGAAGGCCCGATTCCGAGGATCTCCGACGCCACGGGCACGAGGAGTGACCGCCCGGCGAAGCCGTAGCCGACGACTGGCGACGCCTGCCTGGGGTCCGCAGAGGTGTCCAACTCACCGAGCAGCCAGTTCGCGATTCGTTCAGGGCCCGCCCGTAGGTCGATGTCGACGGCTCGCACCGTGACCTCCGGGTATTCCAGGGCCAGGGTGCGGGCCAGGCCCCACATCCCCAATCCCGGTGTCGGGTCGACGGCCTCGACGGCCTCGTCGAGGCCACGTGCAAACTGCCCGCCCGCAGCGGTCGCCACGAGCACCATACGGGCGCCACCGACGACGGCGGCTCGCAGAGGTGCGAAGGCCGCGGGGAGGATCGGAGTACTGCCGAGGCGAAGCGCCCCGAGGTGGATGACGCCGTCGGTGCGGCCACACGCCGCCTCCAGGTTGTGATGCCCGCCGAGGAGGAGGGCCTCGGCACCGTGCTGGCGCAGGGCTGAGGCCACCATGGAACCGACCCCGCCTTCGTCGTCGACGACGACGATCCGTCGCCCGGTCAGGCCAGCAGGGTGCTTGCACGTCTCGGCCGGCTCGGTGACGACGGTCATCCGGTAACGACGAGGCGCGCCGACGACGACCATTTCAACCGGGCTGGCGTCGACCTCCGTTGGAGCAACCAGAGGCGTCGCCTCGGCCGGAGCGGCGACTGGGCCCGGGGTCCCGACCGGGTCGTGCGCCGTCATCCATACCGCAATGGCGCCGATCGTCTTCAGCCGTGCGAGGGCTTCGATCGCTCCGTCAGGCAACGATGTGCCGGCCGCCCGGAGATGGCCGCTCAACTCCATGATGATCTCGGTGCGCTTGATGGAGTCGATGGAGAGATCGGCTTCCAGGTCCAGCCCCGCGCCGAGCATCTCGCGCGGGTAGCCGGTGCGGCGGGCGACGATGCCGATGATCGTCTCGGTTACGGCTGCCTCGGTGAGCCCACGCCGTCCGGGCAGCCCCCCCTCAGCCGCCAGTGGGGACACCTGGGCCGCCGGCCAGGGTGCGGCCGGCCCTGCCTCAGTCGCCGGCCAGGGTCCCGCCGGCCCCGGTGCGGGCGTCGGTGCGGGCGTCTCCTCTGGCGCCAGCTGGGACGCTTGGGTTGCCGGCGCCGCCGCGAGCGGAAGCCGGAGCGAGTCGGCGCCCCCGAGGTAGGACAGCATGATGTC
>JBOGGN010000080.1:0-4618 GCA_050744165.1 Acidimicrobiales bacterium
AGCATGATCGCCGTGCCGTGCTCGCCGATTGTCCCCGAGCAGAGCACCCGGTCGCCGGGCCGGAGCGACGCAGGGGACAGGCTCGCGCGCGAGTCGATTCGCCCGAGGCCGGTGGTGCAGACGTACATCCCGTCGCAGCTGCCGCGCTCGACGACCTTCGTGTCCCCGGTGACGATCTCAACGTCGGCGGCCACGGCGGCCGCGGCGATCGCCTCGACCTCGGCGCGCAGGTCGTCCGCCGGCAGACCCTCCTCGAGGACCAGGGAGACGCTGATCGCCAGCGGCTCGGCGCCGGCGGCGGCGAGGTCGTTGACGGACCCGTTGACCGCCAGCTCGCCGATGGAGCCGCCGGGGAATCGAATCGGCTTGACGACGAACGTGTCGGTCGTCAACGCGAGCCCAAGGCCCTCGACGACCACTGTTCCAGCGTCCGCGAGCTCGTCCAGGGATCCGGAGCCGAACGCCGGCACCAGGAGCCCCTCGATCAGCGTCTGCGTGGCCTTGCCCCCGGCGCCGTGCGCCATGGTCACGCGCTCGTCCTTGAACTTCGGCCGCTTCGAGCGGGCGGTCTCGATGATCTCGAGGATCCGGCGCTCGCGGTCGGAATCGGTCCGGCGCTGGCTCACGGTCGTCTCGCCGCCGCTCACGGGACGAGCTCCCTCTCGCGCGCGTAGCGCCCGTAGTTGTAATAGGCGGCGCAGGCGCCCTCCGGCGAGACCATGCAGGTGCCGATCGCGTGCTCCGGGGTGCACGCGGTGCCGAAGACCTTGCACTCCCACGGCTTGATGACACCCTTCAAAACCTCGCCGCACTGGCACGCCTTGGGGTCGGCGACCCGGACACCGGGCACGTGGTACTTGAGCTCGGCATCGTAGGCCTCGAACTCCTTACGGAGCTTGAGGGCGCTCTCGGAGATGAAGCCCAAACCCCGCCACTCGAAGTGGGGCCGGAGCTCGAAGACCTCGCCAAGCACCTTCAGGGCCACCGGGTTGCCTTCCTCACGAACGACCCGGGTGTACTGGTTTTCGATGTCGCAGCGGCCCTCGCTGATCTGCTGCAGCAACATGGCGATGGCCTGGAGGATGTCGAGTGGCTCGAACCCCGCCGTCACCAGTGGCAGGCCGTACTTGGACGCGACGAACCGGTACGGTCGCTGCCCGACCACGGTGGACACGTGGCCTGGCCCGAGGAAACCGTCGAGCCGCAGGTCCGGAGACTCCAAGATGGCCTTGATCGGGGGCACGATCGTCACGTGGTTGCAGAAGACGCTGAAGTTGGTGATCCCGGTGTCCCGGGCCTTGAGCAGAGTCAAGGCGGTCGACGGGGCGGTCGTCTCGAACCCGACGGCGAAGAACACGACCTCCCGATCGGGGTTGTCCTTGGCGATGCGCAACGCGTCCAGCGGGGAGTACACAAAGCGGATGTCCGCGCCCCGAGCCTTGGCCTCGAGCAGGTTGCCGTTGCTCCCCGGAACCCGCATCATGTCGCCGAAGGACGTGAAGATGACGCCTGGGTTCTCCGACACGGAGATGGCGTCGTCCACCCGGCCCATGGGGATGACACAAACCGGGCACCCCGGCCCGTGGACCAACTCGACACTGGACGGCAGCACGTGCTCGATGCCGTGCCGGTAGATCGTATGGGTGTGGCCGCCACACACCTCCATGAACTTGAAGTGTCCATCGCCGGCCAGCTCGGTAATCCGTCCCACCAAGGCCCGAGCCGCCGCGGGATCACGGTATTCGTCGACGAAGCGCATCTTCGCTCTCCTTCATTGAGTTCCTGCAGCTTGGCACTCGCCGGTGGACGCCCGACCCACTAAGGCAGTGAGCAAGTCGTTCACCATCTCAACAGCTCGGTCGACGGCCTCGCTAACCGGTTCCGAGAGTCCTATACCTTCCTCGATTGTCGCTGGTTGGCATCCTACGACGAAGACCTTGCCAACCGAGCCTCCTAGGTTGGCCATTGTCGTCAGCACCACGAGGGGGCTCATGGTGTGGGCGTCCATCACCGAGACGGGGCCGTCGGGCGCCACCGACGGGGTCCTGTCCGGTTCGAGCAACATGACCGTTCCCGGGGGCTCGTTGCCCATGGGCATGGCGTCGACGAGTACCAGTGCGTCGTAGCCCTGGCACAGGTCGTAGGCCAGGTGGACGCCGCGGATGCCGTAATCCTCGACGACCACCCCCTCGGGGAGGGCAAGCGCCGCTAGCCGGTTGGCGGCCACCACCCCGAAGCCGTCGTCGCCGAAAAAGACGTTCCCAATGCCGGCGACCAGGATGCGAGGGCTCCCGGCGCTCATGGCGCGCTCGCTTCGACCGCTCCGTTGGGGGGTGAGTCGCGTGGGGCGGCGCCTTTTTCCAGCCCTCTTTCGCTGGCAGCCAGCGGCTCGATCTCCTCGGGGTGGAAGTAGGAGAAGCGGCCCTGCAGTTCGAGCAGCTCGGCGGCGGGGTCGCTGTCGATCGTGACCGCGACCTGGCAGCCACCGTCGACGTCGTAGAAGACCCCCGCCACCGTCGCCGTGAGTCCCGCCAGAAACATGTCGTGGAGGTCGGCCCCTCGCTTCGGGCGCAGCCGGACTCGGGAGCCCTTGGTCACGCGGGTTTCGTTGATGGTGACCACATCGCTCCAGGGGTCGAACTGGGCGTCGACGGCGGGGTCCATCCACGGCATCGGAGGGGGACCGTCGGCCTCGGGCGCAGGAGCCCGAAGGTCACGCAGCTTGCCGTGCAGCCGGTCGAAAGAGGTCAGGACCATCCCGTCGCAGCGGTCGATGATGGCCCTGGCCCGGGAGTCGGTGCCGCGGGCCTCGGCCTTTTCGGCCTCGGTGAGGGTCAGCACCCGGAGGGCCAGAAGCTAGTCGATCTCAAGGCCGTCGTGGAAGTCGCCCTCGCTCTCGGGGGCGATCGCCGGGTAGTCGTACAGGATGATCGGCGACGCCAGCACCACGTCGGTGGCGCCGGCAGGGCCGACGAGCACCGGGTAGGACCCGACGCTGCGGCACCTGGCCACCGCCTCGGCCGCCCCCGCCGGCGGGTCGAGCACCGAGCAGAACGAGCCGTCCTCGACCGCCGCCAGGGTGTGGACCGCGATGAGCGAGCGTCGCACGACCTCGTCGCGCCCCGCGGTGGGGTCGGACCACGGAGTCGTGTTCTCCACCTCTATGGTCACCTTGACCAGCGTCGCGGCGCCCTCGGCCGGCTGGGCGCGCATGCGGACCTCGCAGCCGATCGCCTCGGTTGCGCGCACGAGGCGACCCGCCTCCGATACCGGCTCCGTCGTGGCTGTGGCCGGAAACGAGAACGGCACCGCTCGGGCGGCGCCCGGCCCCGCCAGCAGTGGGGTCACGCCCAGGTCGACCTCGGTCTCGATGGCCTCGTCCCACTCGGTCCACACCTGGCCGCCGACGTCGAGCTTCTCCACCCGCCGGAAGCCGCCGTCTGCCCCGGGGTCCGCCACCTCGACCGTGCGGTGCTGAAGGCGCAGAAACCGCAGCCGCACCGCCAGGAGGGGCTCGGACCCGGGATCGACCACCAACTCGGTGCGGCAGTGGGAGCGCTCGTAGGGCCCGTCCGCCAGGCACGAGGGCGGGACCAGGACGCCCCATTGGAAGCGCACCGCCCCGTGATTCTTGGCATGGGCGGCACGGTAGGGGTACAGGATGTAGCCCTCGTAGAGCACCGTGTCGGCCACGCCCTGGGCCGCCGCGAACCGCCGCGCCAGCCGTGCGGCGACTCCGGGACTGGTCACAACTAGGCACCCTCCCACGTGGGCAGCCCCCATCTGGGGACGACCAATCCAGTATGGGCCCACCTCAACGACATCTCGCGAGGAGTTCGTAGCCGGCGTCGTTCGGGGACGTGGTTCCACCGGCGCCTCGGGCCGCCTCCGGCCGCCTCGGGGCCTCGCGGTGGCTTCGGGCTGCCCCGGCGCCTCGGGCCGTGCCCGGCCGCCTCGGGCGGCCCGGGCCTACGACTCCAGGACCGTTGCGCCGATCCGCAAGAGCCCCTGGTCCCGGGTGATGAGCACGCTCTGCACGTGGAACCCGTCGTGGGCGACGGTAACGCCCGGCAGGGCGACTGACCCGGTGACCCCACTGGCCACGAAAATGCCGTCGTCGGATTCGGAAAGGTCCTCCAGGCCGAAGACCTTGCCGAGCTCGCCGGCGTCGGCCACCATCTGGCGCTCCTCGTCGCTCTGCGGTGCCGGCTTGCCCTGCATGTCGCCGCCCAAGAGCCGCACCGCGCAGGCGGTGATGACGCCCTCGGGGGCGCCCCCGATACCCGCCGACATGTCGATGCCGCCCCCGGGCACGAGCGAGGCCAGCCCGGCCATCACGTCGCCGTCGGGAATCTCCACCACCCCGGCCCCGGCGGCCCGGATGCGGCTGATCAGATCCACGTGGCGGGGCTTGGCCAGCACCGCCACCCGCAGGCTGCTGACCTTGACCCCGAGCGCCGCCGCCACGTTGGTCAGGTTGTCCTCGACGGGCGCCTCGATTTCGATCGCGCCGTGGGCGCCGGGCCCCACCACGAGCTTGTCCATGTAGAAACCGACGATCGGGGCGAAGGTGTGCCGCGGCGCCGCGGCCAGAACCGTGATTGCCCCCGGCCAGCCC
>JBOGGN010000081.1:0-22072 GCA_050744165.1 Acidimicrobiales bacterium
AAGCTGCACGTTCCGAGACAGTCACGTGGTGTGGTGGCCCGCCCGAGACTGAACGATCGCATCAGCGGAGCCGAGCACGCGGCGTTGACGCTGGTCTCCGCTCCCGCCGGCTTCGGCAAGACAACCCTGCTCACGGAGTGGCTGTCGACCCTGCCTCGTGGGCGACCCTCCGTGGCGTGGCTCTCGCTCGACGAAGGTGACAACGATCCAGCCTTGTTCTGGACCTACGTGGTGTCCGCGTTCAGCGACGCTGTGGGCGGCCAGATCGGCGCCGGCGCACTTTCGCTGTTGCAGTCATCCCAGGCACCGCTCGATGCCGTGCTCGCCACGCTGATCAACGACCTGTTCGCCCTTTCCGACGACGTGATCTTCGTGCTCGACGATTACCACGTCATCGAGGGCCGTGAGGTGCACGACGCCATGGCGTTCCTGGTCGAGCACCTACCGCCACGGATCCACCTGGTGATCGCCACGCGCTCGGACCCGTCCCTGCCGCTCGGACGGCTACGAAGCAGTGGCGACCTCCTCGAGATCCGGGCCGCGGATCTGCGTTTCACACCCGACGAGTCCACGAGCTATCTCAACACCGCCCTGGGATCGGTGCTCGCGACTCGGGACCTTGTCGCCCTGGAGGAACGGGCCGAAGGGTGGGTCGTCGCCCTGCAACTGGCGGCGCTGTCGCTCCAGGGGCGGGACGACATGGCGTCGTTCATCGCCGATGTCGCGGGGACCGACCGCTACATCGTCGACTACCTGGCCGAGGAGGTCTTGGACCGCCAGCCCGAACATGTCCGACAGTTCCTCCTCCACACCTCAATCCTCGATCGGCTGAGCGGGCCCTTGTGCGACTCCCTCACCGGCCAGGTCGACGGCAAGGTCACGCTGGCGGCATTGGAGCGAGCGAACCTGTTCCTCGTCCCCCTCGACGATCGCCGCAGCTGGTACCGCTACCACCACCTCTTCGCCGACGTCCTGCGAGCCCACCTGCGCGATGAGCAACCCGGCAACGTCGCCGGCTTGCACCGGCGGGCAAGTGACTGGTACCACGCCCGGGGCGAGCCGTCCGAGGCGATCCGCCACGCTCTCGCTGGGGACGACTTCGAGCGGGCGGCCGACCTGGCCGAGTTGGCGATTCCCGCCATTCGCCGCACTCGGCGGGAGTCGACCTTCCGTGCCTGGGTGACGATGCTTCCCGACGAGGTGGTTCGGGTGCGCCCTGTGCTCAACGTCTACTTCGTCGGCGCCTTGCTCTTGACCGGAGAGCTCCACGGTGTCGAGGAACGGCTGCGGGACGCACAGGGGTGGCTGGACGCCCCAACGGAGAAGATGGTCGTCGTCAACGAGGAAGAGTTTCGCTTCCTTCCCGGCGTCATCGAGATGTACCGGGCCGCCTTGGCGCTGATAGCGGGAGATGTACCGCGCGGGGTGGCCCACGCGTCTCGGGTACTCGAAATTGCGCCTGAGGAGAACCACCACAGTCGGGCCGCCGCGGCGGGGCTGTTGGGGCTGGTGTGGTGGGCCAGCGGGGACCTTGATCGAGCCCATCAGGCGTGGGCCGAGTGCGTGGCGGGGCTGCGCCAGGCCGGATCGATCGCCGACATCTTCGGCTGCTCGATCGCCCTCGCCGACATCGAGATGGTGCAGGGTCGTCTGGGCGCCGCCTTGCGCACCTACGAGCGTGCCCTACAGCTCGTCGCTGATCAGGGCCCCGTTCTTCGGGGCACGGCGGACATGTATGTCGGGATGAGCCAGATCCACCGCGAACGCGGCGACTTGGAGGCTGCCCGGCGCAGCCTGGCGCGCAGCAAGGAGCTCGGCGAGCACAACGGTCTCATCCAGAATCCGTACCGGTGCCGGGTCGCCATGGCCAGGATTTTGGAGGCCGAAGGCGACGGGGACGGTGCCGGGGCGCTGCTCGACGACGCCCAGAGGGTGTACGTGAGCGACATGTTCCCGAATGTGCGACCGGTCCCCGCGCAGCGAGCCCGCCTGCACGCCGCTGCCGGTGACCTCGAAGAGGCGCTCGGATGGGTACGGGAGCGGGGACTCTCCGTCGACGACGAGCTCACGTACCTGGGCGAGTTCGAGCACATCACGCTGGCCCGGATCCTGCTCGCGTGCCACCGGCGACATCGCTCGCAGCGCCACCTCGACGAGGCAGACGCACTGTTGGCGCGGCTCCACGGGGCAGCCGAATCCGGCGGGCGCACGGGATCGGTCATCGAGATCCTGGTGCTGCAAGCCCTCGCCCACCAGGCCCGAAGAAACATCCCTTCCGCGCTCGTTGCTCTCCGGCGGGCGATAAACCTGTCCGAGGGGGAGGGCTATCTTCGCGACTTCGCCGATGAAGGCGAATCGCTGCGGCCGCTGTTGCAAGCGCTGGCGAAGCAAGGGATCGGAACGAACTATGTCCGTCGACTCCTGGCTGCCGCCGGCCCCACCCTGCAAGACCGCCCTGCTACGCAGGCGTTGATCGACCCCCTGAGCGAACGCGAGCTGGATGTCCTGCGCCTGCTCGCCACCGACCTCGGCGGCCCCGAAATCGCCCGGGAGCTCATGGTGTCGCTGAACACGCTGCGCACCCACACCAAGAACGTTTACCTGAAGCTCGGTGTGAACAACCGTCGGGCGGCGGTTCGCCAAGGCGAAGAACTGAAGCTGCTGTCGCCACGCCCGCGCCGATAGCGCAGAATCACCACAGGTGGTGATGACGGCTCACCAGGTTCGTCCGTACCTTCCGACCTAGCCAAACGAAAACACCGGCTGAGGAGGAGCACGAATGAGCGAAGTACCGGTCGGCCCCATGCACTCCACCGGACGGTACGAGATCCGCCTCCAAGGTCACCTGCATCGCCGCTGGGCCACGTGGTTCGACGGCGTGACCATCACCGACGAGAGCGACGGCATAAGCGTCATCCGAGGCCCGGTAGTCGACCAGGCCGCCCTCCACGGGCTGCTCAGAAAGCTGGCCGACCTGGGCCTGCCTCTGCTCTCGGTGACACAGGTCGCGCTCGACCAGCCAGAACCGTCCACCACCGACAATCCCTAATCCCAAAGGAGTTCGACATGTCCTACCCCGTCCGAACCACGGCCACGCGCAAGACCGCGCTCGTCGCCGGCGTCCTGTACCTGATCACCTTTATTTCGATCCCGTCACTGGCGCTCTACAACGGCGTACTGCACAACCGGTTGTTCATCATCCATGCCGGCGGTGACGCCGGGGTGCTGCTCGGTGCCTTCCTTGAGGTCGTCGTCGCGTTGGCCGGCGTTGGCACGGCCATCACCTTGTTCCCGGTCGTGAAGCGGCACAACCAAACCGCCGCACGCGGCTTCGCCGCCGCCCGTGTCGTCGAGGGCGCCATGATCCTTGCGGGCGTCGTGAGCCTGGTCGCGGTCGTCGCCCTGCGCCAACCCGTTGCCTCGGGAGCCCATGCGGCCTCCCTTGTCCACACGGGGAGGACCCTCGTCGCCATCCACAACTGGACGTTCCGATACGGTCAGGGGCTCATTCCCGCCGTAAACGCCCTGTGCCTCGGCTCGGTGCTGTACCGGTACCGACTGGTGCCGCGCATCATTCCGGCGCTCGGCCTCGTCGGAGCACCCTTCCTCGTCGCCTCCGTCGTCGCCATGGCCTCGGGGCTGGTCAGCCAGGTTTCCGTTGTGTCGGGCATCGCCACCCTTCCCATCGCCGCCTGGGAGTTCTCTCTCGGTATCTGGCTGGTCGTCAAAGGATTCACGATCTCGCCGAGCACCTCGACCGACTTCGCGGCACCGGTCCGGGATCGCCAAGGCCAACTCGCCTCGGCTCTCGCGTAGGTGATGCGCTCTTCCCATTTCCCGATGGCGCTGATCGCCCAGTGGGGTTACTCAGAAGCGGCTGACATTGTTCATAGGGTGGCGATGACGGCGATCGCGGCGGCGGCCATGAGGGCCACGGTTCCCCAGCCCAACCATTGTGCCAGGCGTCCGTTGGTGTATTCGCCCATGATGGTGCCGTCGGAGGCGATGATCATGACCACGATGAGGAACGGGGCGGCTGCCACGCCGTTGATGATGGCGACGAAAACGAGCAAGCCAACCGGATTGACGCCGATGAGGCTGAGTGTCATCCCGCCCAGGGTGCCGGCGACGACCAAAGCGTAGAACACCGGCGCCTCGCGTATGGAGCGGGAGAACCCGGAGGGTTTGCCCAGCAGGCCGGCCATTCCCGCCGAGCCGGCTCCTGCGAGGACGGGAACGGCCAGCATTCCGGAGCCGATGAAACCGAGGGCGAAAAGGGTTGAGGCGAATCGTCCGGCGACGGGTCGTAGCCCTTGGGCGGCTTGGGCGGCGCCTTGGATGTCGCGGTGGCCGTGGGCGCCGAGGGTGACGGCGCTGGCCACGACGATGGAGAACATGACCAGGTTCGAAAAGCCCATGCCGGAGAAGACGTCGAGGCGGCTGGTGCGCTGCTTGAGCCGCGACGCCCGATCGCCCCGCTCGGGGAGCGGTTCGGCGAAATGGGGGCCGCCTTCGGGCTCGTCGCGCATTTCTTCGAGGCGATGGGCGCTCTGCCAGAAGAACAGGTACGGGCTGATCGTGGTGCCCAGCACGCCGGCCAACAGGGCCAGGTAGTCGGCCGATAGTTGGATGTGGGGGATCACGGTGTGTGCTGCGACCTGGCCCCAGTCGACGTGGACGACCAGCAGGACAGCGACATAGGCGAGCAGGGCCAAGCACAACACTTTGAAGACCCGGGCGATCACGGGGAACGAGCCGGAGAGGACGAGGGCCGTGATGAGCGCGCCGGCGATGAGCGCCCACAGCCAGACGGGTCCCGCGTGTAAGAGGTTTGCCCCTTCGCCGATGGCGACTAGGTCGGCGGCGATGTTCAAGGCGTTGGCCACGATGAGCGCTGCCAGCAGGACGCCTATCACCGCTCGCCAGCGGGTGGCGAACTTGGCGGTGATGAGTTCCCCCATGCCTTGGCCGCTGGCCAGCGCGGTGCGGTCGCAGATCTCCTGGACGGCGGACATCAATGGCAGGGTCAGGAGCGCCGCCCATAGCATGGCGAAGCCGAACTTGGCGCCGGTTTGGGCGTAGGTGGCGATACCTGACGGGTCGTCGTCGGAAGCCCCGGTGACCAGACCGGGGCCCAAGGCCCGCAGATACTTACGCCACAACGGTCCGCTGGCCGCCCTGGTGGTGTCAACCCGGACGCGCTCAGACGGCGGCCCCAGCGGTCTCCGGGCCCGTTTCCGGCGCTGGCCGGTGGCCCTCTCGCTGTTTGCCATGTAACTCCCGGTATTCCCGACAATGGTCCAACCAAACTTGGCGTGTGATCTGCGGCTCCGGCCCGGCGGCAGATCGTCCTTTGGTATGACGAGTCGCGGCGACGTAGGGGTGACGACTTCCCTCGGCAGGAAGCGCATGCTCAACGCATCACCCCGCGGCGAATGGCTCCTTTGATCGGCCGCTACGGTGGGGGCGTGGCCCGCTGGCCGGCCTGGACCTGGGTGACGGGGGACCAGCGCCGTACCGACTGGCTGATCGCCGCCGCGGGGATTGGGGTGGGCACGGTCGGCCTCGTCTTTGGGGGTGTCGCCGTGAGGGGCCACTACCGGGGAGTGGATGCCGGGGCGGTGGCCCTGATGCTGGTGATAGTGGTCCCGTTGGCGTGGAGGCGGGTGCGTCCCGATCTGGTGTTGGCGGTGGCCGGTTCGGCGGAGTTCATGAACGTGATCGCCGGGTACCGGCCTGGCCTGGCGTGGCTGGCGATTCCGTTGGCGGTCTATACCCTGGCCGCCTGCCGCCAGAAGAAGGCCGAGGTGTGGCCCCTTTTGCTGTGGATCGCAGAGGTGGTGTCGCTGGCCCGGTTGGCGCCGCACCACGACGACCCGTGGAACCTGCTCGCGGTGCTCGGGGTGACCGCGGCGGCGTGGCTCCGGGGCGATTGGACCCGCACCCGCCGGGTGGAGCACGAGCGGGATCGGGAGGCCAAGGCCCGCCAGGCGGTGGTCGACGAGCGGGCTCGCATCGCCCGCGAGCTGCACGACGTTGTCGCCCACGCCCTCGGGGTGATCGTGATGCAGGCCGGCGGCGCCAGGGTGATGCCGCATCTGGCCGAGGACGACGCCCGCCGGGTACTGGAGGTGATCGAGCGAACCGGACGCCAGGCCTTCGCCGAGATGCGCCGGCTGGTCGACGTGCTGCGTGACGACGCCGAGGTGGCCGGCCTGGCACCGCAGCCCACGGTTGCGGCGCTCGAGACCCTGGCGGGTCAGATGTCCGCCGCCGGCCTGCCGGTGACGGTGGAGGTGCACGGCGAGGGCCGCCTCGCCCAGACCGGTGTCGAGGTCTCCGCGTACCGCATCGTGCAGGAGGCGCTCACCAACAGCCTGAAACACGCCGGTAGCCGTGCCCGTGTACGGGTGGACTGGTCGGCGGAGGCGCTGTCCGTCGAGGTGACCGACGATGGGCCAGCCGAGCGCAACGGCGCCGCTCGATCGATGCCCGCCGACAGCGGCGGCCACGGGCTGGTCGGCATGCGGGAGCGGGTCGCACTGTACGGCGGCGAACTCGAGGCAGGCCCGCGCCCCGAGGGCGGCTTTCGCGTCGCCGCCCGCCTGCCCCTTGGCGGCGGCCAGTGATACGGGTGCTGCTGGTCGACGACCAGGAACTACTGCGCGAGGGACTGCGCATGATGATCGACGCCCAACCCGACATGCAGGTCGCCGGGCAGGCCGCCGACGGCGCCCAGGCGGTCGCCGCCGTGCGCCGTCTGCAGCCCGACATCGTCGTGATGGACATCCGCATGCCCGTCCTCGACGGAGTCGAGGCCACCCGCCAGATCTGCGCCGAGTGGGCCCCACCCGACGGACCGAGAGTGATCGTGCTCACCACCTTCGACCTCGACGAGTACGTGGCGGCGGCCCTTCAGGCCGGTGCCAGCGGATTCCTGCTCAAAGACGCCGCCCCTGCCGACATCCTGTCCGCGGTGCGCGTCGTCGCCGCGGGCGACGCCCTGCTGGCGCCCTCGGTGACCCGCAGGTTGATCGACCGCTTCGCCACCCGTCGTGAGCTGGCCCACCTCGGCCCACCACCAGGGCTCGACGCTCTTACTGAGCGCGAGCGTGAGGTGATGGCATTGGTGGTGCGTGGCCTGTCCAACGCCGAGGTCGGCGCCGAGCTGTACCTAAGCGAGGCGACAGTCAAGACCCACGTCGGGCGGATCCTCACCAAGTTGGCCGTCCGCGATCGGGTGCAGCTGGTGATCCTCGCCTACCAGCACGGCCTCGCCGGTCCCGCGAGCCAGTAGGTGCACTCCGGAGGGCCGCCCTGCGGGGAGGTATGGGCAAATCAGCCTTTCGGCTGACGTCGCGACGAGACCGACGGGCGACGACTTCGGACCCGCACGGGCGCACGCTGTGACCGTGCCCACCTCGATCAAGGAGCCCACCATGAGCACCCATTCCCCGCTGGTCGCCGCGACCATCGGCTACGTCCGCCGCCGCCGGCTTACCGCCGGCCGCTGAAAGCCGACTTCGTCATGCTCGTCGCCGTATCCCATCCCGCCACCGTCCGCTCCGCGCTCGACATCCTGCTCGCCATCTGGGCCGCCGCCGAGGTCGCCCTTCGTATCGCCAATCATGACACGGCCCGTGATTTGGACTGGACCTTCCCCGTCCTTATTGGCAGCATCGTGGCCGCCATCAACCTGGGGTTCCAGGCCGCGGCCGTCACCGGGGCCGGAATCGGCGCCAGCCCCGTCCTCCCCGCGGCCGGTCTTGTTGTCGTCGGCGCCGGCGCCGCCCTGCGGATCTGGTCGATCCTGACCCTCGGGCGGCTCTTCACCTTCGTGGTGACCGTCCAAGCCGACCACCGCGTGGTTGAACGCGGCCCCTACCGGCTGCTCCGCCACCCAAGCTACGCCGGTGGCCTGATCGGACTGATCGGCGCCGGAGTCGCTCTCGACAACTGGCTCAGCGTCGCCGCCCTCGGACTCATCCCTCTGTTGGGTGTCCTCATCCGCATCCCCTACGAGGAAGCCCGTCTCCGCCGCGGTCTCGGCCAGCCCTACGTCGACTACGCCGCCCACACCGCCCGTCTCATTCCCGGGCTGTGGTGACAGCACGCCCCGCACCCGACCTCTTGGCCGGCCTTCGGGCCGGTCGAAAAGTCCTGATCTAAGAACCCCACGGCCCGTGGAGTTGGTCGAGTTCGTCGGCGGTTGGACGGTGCCCAGAGTTGTTGACGGGCGACGGTAAGGAGCTGGTCGACTTGGGAGGTCATCGCAGACGGTCGCGTGCTTGGGTGAGGACTGAGAGTTTGGCTTCGGCGATGTCGGCGCTGACGATGGGGTTGTCGGCGAAGGTGGCGAAGCCACAGTCGGTGTTGAGCAGGACCCGTTGCGAACCGAAGAGGCCGATCGCGTGCTGGGCACGGTCGACTACCAGGTCAACGGTCTCGACGGTTTGGCATTTTTGGTTGATCACGCCGACGCCGATGCGGCGGTCGTCGGGAAGGGCGGCGAGGACTTCAATCTCGCCGGCGCGGGGGGTGGCCAGTTCGAGCAGGTAGGTGCCGACACCGATGGCGTCGAGGACGGGGATGAGGGGCCGGTAGTCGCCGGCGAGGGCGACGGTCTCGTCGGGGGTCCAGTTCCCCCGGCAGACGTGGAGGGCGAGGCGGTCGGCGGGGGAGCCGGCGACGAGGTCTTGGAGGAGGTCGCGGGCGAAGGCCAGTTCCTCTTCGGTGCCGCGCCGTTCGCCCAAAGCCCCGCACATGAACGTGCGGCCCCCCTCACCGGGGGTGCCGTAGACGACCTCGGTGAGGACGGGCTCGTCGAACTGGACCAGGGCGACACCGGCTGCGAGGAGGTAGTGGAGTTCCTCGCGCAGGACCCGCACGACGTCGCGTGCCAGTTCTTCGCGGTCGGTGTAGGCCCGGTCGGAGATGCACTCCATCCACATGGTGCGGGTGAGCAGGTAGGGGCCGGGCAGGGCGACCTTGACGGGCCGGTCGCAGATGCGTTGCACGAACTGCGCTTCGTGAACCGCCAGCGGCCGGCCCCGGCCGAGGGGGCCGAATACCGCCGGGTGGCGGATCTCGCCCGCGGGCACATCGAGGGCGGCCAGTTCCGCTTCGAACTCCTCGGGGTCGTCGACGTAGGGCAACAGGTCGGTGACGGGGATGAGTTGGCAGTTCTCGAGGAGGCCGCCGACGAAGCTGGCGTAGTTGTCGCGACGCTGCTCGCCGTCGGTGACCACGTCGACGCCGGCGCGGATTTGGGCGTCGACAGCGAGGCGGACGGCGTCGTCGGCGCAGTCGCGGAACTCGTCGTCGCCCAAGCGGCCCTCGAGATGGTCGTGCAGGGCCCGCAGCAGCCACCGTGGCCTCGGCCAGCTGCCGACCCCCATGACCGACAAGGCGTCGATCTTGGGGACGGGAGCCGGGGAGGGGAGACGGTCGGGGATGGTGGGCGCGACAACCGGCTGCGTGATAGGCGCCTGGCCCCGGTCGGCCCTCGGGCGTTTGGCCCTCTTCGACGCCACCCGCGCCGGGTCGCCGCCGGCGACGGCGGGTGCGGTTTTCCTGGTCTCGTCGGGTGGGCGGAAGGGGCCCTTGCTGACCAAGAAGCTGCGCTGCCGGCCGCTCCTGGCCAGGTTGACGAGATCGTTGCCCGTGAGGCGGCACCCTGACGGCAGATCCTCCTCGACGGAGGATTCCACCGAAAGGATTTCCAGCAACTCGCCCGGTGCCAGCGGGTCGATGTGTTTGCGGATCAGCAGCAGCAGGCCGTTGCCGCAATCCAAGTCGCCGCCATCGAAACTCGCCGCCGCCCGATACGGGTGCCTGCCGCCGGTCGTGTCGGTCATCGCCTCGACGGCCTCTGCACTAGTACGAGACGCTGGGGGTGCCGCCGGCCAGGAACTCGACCAGTTTGGCGCCGCCCGCGATCGTCGCCCCCTTCACCAGCGCGGTGTCGTCCAGGCCGCGCTTCTTGAAACACGGTGAGCACACCAAGATGGTGCCGCCCCCCTCCACATAGTTGGTGATCAGGTCCTTCAGCGGCGCGAATCCCTCTTCGTGCATGTCGTCGGCGTAGCCCTCCACCGCCAGCCGGACGCCTTCGTTGGACAAAAAGACCAGCGTCTGCTGGTCGGAGCCCACCGCCGCGTTGGCGATCACGAACCCGACGGTCGCCCGGTCGGTGTCGTTCTTGGCGTTGGTGACGATGACACAGAACTTTCCCATCTTCTATTCCTCCTGTCGTTTTCGGATCAGATACACAGGCCGGTCGGCGCCCACCAACTCGTGGCCGGTGAGACGGCACCACGACGGCAGATCGACGGGTACGCCGGCGTCGGTGGCGACCAGCTCGAACAGCGAACCCGCCGGCAACGGGGCCAGGCGGCGTCGCAGGCCCAGCAGCAGCTCACCGCAGCCCAACCCGCCGGCATCCCAGCGACCCGCCACCGTGCCGCGGCTCACGTCGGTCATCGGGCGGTCAGAAACCGGACGTCGGTGGCGGTCGCGGTGGGCACCGCCGGGGCGGGGACGGGGACGGCGATGATGCCGGCCACTTGGGATTGGAATCGGTATCGATGGCCACCACCGTCCTTCCGGCCGCCACGTACGCCTCGGCGATAAGAGCCGAAAGGGTCGTCTTGCCGACTCCGCCCTTGCCGACCACACCAAGTTTCATGCCTGTCCCTTCGCCATATCCTCAGCCGACACAACGTCGCCGCCGATCGGTGCGTATGGACTCCTCCGCTGGACCGATCACCGCTGGGCGGTCTGGCGCAGATAGTTGTAGATGGTGTCGTTCACTCCGCCCGGCACCCGATGCTTCTTCTTGACGTGCTCATTCAACTTGGCGCGGAGTTCCTCTTCGCTGCCCGCGGTGGTGGTCCACCCGCAACCCTCGGCTCCGGCCTTGGCGCAACTGTGCTCGTACATCTGAGAGTCCTTTCGACGATCCTGCTTTTCGGGATACATGCCGAACTAACCCCGACCACGACACGACGCGGAAGCGACCGTGGGGGCACCCGCGAGACACCAGCCTCGCTGATGCCAGCGGAGCAACCGACCTAGTCCGCCCGGACCGGGCGCTGCTATCGCAATGAAGGATCGCTCACCCGACCGGGCGAGAACGGGGAAGCAGCTCAACGGCGTCTCATATCTGAGTGCTCCTCATCTCGCTCGACAACGGGGTGTCGCTGTAAGCATCGCGCAAACGCGCTGCGTTCGGGTAGACGCCGGCCACCGGTGTCCAGGCGGTGGTCCGAAGCGGGGGCCTGGTCCAGGGTCGGCACGACCAGCATCAGCTTTGATCTGACCCCACGGTCGGCCTGAGCGGGCACCGAGGGGCGGGAGTAGCGTCAAAGCTCGCCATTTTCCAACCACGTATGGAAGGAGCGCCTGGTCATGCGCTACGTCCTGCCGAACGACCGAGTGCCTGCGGCCTGGTTCAACGTCGCCCCCCACCTGGACGAGCCGCTGCAGCCGCCCCTTCATCCGGGCACCAAGCAGCCGGTAGGGCCCGACGACCTGGCGCCGCTGTTCCCGATGGCGCTGATCGCCCAGGAGGTGTCGACCGAGCCGTGGATCGACATCCCCGGTGAGGTGCTCGACATCCTGAAGATGTGGCGGCCCACGCCACTGGTGCGGGCCCGGCGGCTGGAGCAGGCGCTGGACACCCCGGCGCGGATCTACTTCAAGGACGAGTCGGTGTCGCCGGCCGGGTCACACAAGCCCAACACGGCGGTGGCCCAGGCCTTTTACAACAAGGCCGAGGGATGCCAGCGACTGTCGACGGAGACCGGGGCGGGGCAGTGGGGGAGCGCCCTGGCGTTCGCCACCTCGTTGTTCGGCATGGAGTGCAAGGTGTACATGGTGCGGGCCTCGTACCGCCAGAAGCCCTATCGGCGGGTGATGATGGAGACCTGGGGGGCGTCGGTGGTGGAGTCACCGGTCGACGAGGCGGAGCACCCGGGGTCGCTCGGAATCGCCATTTCCGACGCCCTGCGGGACACCGTCACCCACCCCGGCTCGCATTACTCACTGGGCTCGGTGCTCAACCACGTGCTGCTGCACCAGACGGTGATCGGCCTCGAGGCCAAGGAGCAGCTGCAGTTGGCGGGGGAGGAGCGGCCCGACATCGTGATCGGCTGCTGCGGCGGCGGTTCCAACTTCGGGGGCCTGGCGCTGCCGTTCGTGCCCGATCGGGAGGTGGAGCTGCTCGCCGTGGAGCCCACGGCGTGCCCGACGCTCACCGAGGGCCGCTTCGAGTACGACTTCGGGGACACCGCGGGGCTGACGCCGCTCTTGGCCATGTTCACCCTCGGCCACGAATTCGTGCCGCCACCGATTCACGCCGGCGGGCTGCGTTACCACGGCGACGCCCCGCTCATTTGCAACCTGGTCAAATCGGGTCGGATTCAGGCCACCGCCTACCCGCAGGGCAAGGTTTTCGAGGGCGCGGTGCAGTTCGCCCGGGTCCAAGGCCTGATCCCGGCCCCCGAGACCGCCCATGCGGTGCGCGCGGCCATCGACGAGGCCCTCAAGGCCAAGGAGGAAGGCAAGGAGCGGGTCATCCTGTTCGGGTTCTCCGGCCACGGCCTCCTCGACCTGCAGGCCTATGACGACTTCCTGAACGGGCGGCTGGACGCCAGCTGACCGCCGCGGGCAGGGGCCCGGATGGCGGCCGCGCTCAGGCGGCCCGGGCTTAGGCGGTCGGGCCGGGGGTCGCGTTATTGAGGGCGTTCTTGAAAGCGGAGAACGACACCGTGTCCCTGGCCGCTGGCGCCGACACATGAACCGGTTCACCAAAGTCGCCGAAGGTGCTGGTATCGGTCTCCGACACGGTCACGCCTGCGGCCTGGAGAGTCAGCTTGAAGGTCAGTTGGCGCACCCGCCCCGATGAGTCCAGCCAGACCTCCGCGGGAACACTGGCCAAGTGGGGATCGTTGGCGAACGAATCAGAGGATTGGCCCAAAGCCGGCGAAAGGTTGTTCAGCGCGTTGCCAGCCTGCTGGAACTGGCTTTGGAGATTGAGGTTCAACGTGTAGGCGGTCGTCGCGACCCCGTCGATTGTCTGGTGGCCGGCGACGGTCGCGGTTCCCACGGCGCTGTCGAGGTACTGGAGGTTGGCCCCAGGACTCGAGTTGGATGTGCCCGCGATCGACGATCCCGACCCTGCGCCGAGGTCGGATGGGAGGACCTTCACCCAGTGGGCGCCTCCTGGCAGAGGGATAATTGGACCTGGCTCGAAGTACCCCACCCCGGCCACGGATCGGGCCGTCTCGGTGTTGCCCAAGTCCGACAGGTTCTTCTCGAAATCCCCTGTTTTGAAGTTGACGTCGCCGGAGGTAGTCAGGGTGAGTGGGATCGGACTTGTGAGCGTCGTTGTTTCGTTGAAGTGGGCGGTCCCGGCTCTCAAGGTGGCGGCGTCGGAATGGGCGATCAAGGTGGCGGTACTCTCCCTCGACTTGTGGGACCGGACAACTACGCCGACGCCGACGCCGGCTGCTAGGGCGACCACGACTACGACGGCCACGAGGACGATCGTCCGACCGCGCTTAGGGCGGCTGGGAGTCTGGAGGTAGTTCGGCGGCGCTCCGAGTGGGCTGGCGGGTAGCCCTTGCCACGGAGGTACTCCACCAGTTGGGGGCGAGGCCCAGCTACCGGGCTGCCAGGTCGTTGGCTGCGTCTCGGGGAGGGTAAACGGCGCTGAAGATGCGGTTACCGGCCCGACGGTGGGCGCCGTTGGAGCCGGTTGGTCGGGCCGTGTCGAGGCGGGTTGGCTTACCGGCTCCCAGTCAATAGAGACTTTGTCGCCGTCACGAACCTTCCGCGCCGGCTGGCCCCCTATGAAGTACCGCGACTCGTGGCGTCCTGCTGGGTCCGGTCGCCACCCATCCTGATCCTTGTTTCCACCGATGGTCACGGATTGAGTATGCACGATCCGCTGGCTCGAGCCAACTAAAAATGTCACTTGGATATCGTTGTGGTCGCAAGTATTATTTGAGTCTAAACAGAGCAAATCGGCTTTTTATCGCCATTTGGGGCGATACCGATCGTGGTGCGAAGAGCTTGCCAACGCCTGACAGCTTTTCCGAGCGTCTGCGCGCCCACGGACTGCGCTTCGGAAACCTGCCGGCTGGTCAGGCCTCTAGGTGAGTGAGCAGAAAGGTCCGCGAACGCCTACAACATGGCCCGCGCCAAGTCGCCTTCGCCGTCGCCGCCGAGATCCGAGCCGTGCCAGAAAGAAGCGGATCGCCCGGTCGTCCGGGTGCAACCCGTACGCTGCGATTACGGTGCAGGCCATCCGGCCCGTTCTCGGGTGACCGCGGCGTGACTCTTTAACGGCCCTAACGTGGTCAAGGGGCAACGGGACAAGCTTCTGCATCCCGGAAATTCATGCCGGGCCCCGATCAGAAACATGTGCCAACCGTAGCTGATCACGAGATAGAAATATTGCTTGAGAAATGTTCGCGTCGGTTAGGTTTGCACCGTCCAACTTCGCCTCCATGCTTCTGACCTTCGTCGCGGAATCCACGGCTGCCATGACAGCGCCAGTGAGATTCGCGCCAGTCAGATCGGCTTCCCTCAAGTCTGACCCTCGAAGGTCGCAGTATGTAAAATCAGCGCGCGCTAGCTTCGCGTATCGGAAATCCACCTGTTGCAAATTCGTTCGGCTGAAATCGGCGTTCGTCAGACCTGCGTTCGCAAAGGAGGCTCCGTTAAAGTTTGGAACGAAGGCACCCTCCGATGTCGGTGCCACAAAGCTTGCTCCCGAAAGCCACGCCCCGCGGAGGTCGATCACAAACCTATCCTGACCCTTGCCATCGCTCCGACGACCAAGCGCACGAAGTGCTGCCTCAAGGTCGGGCGGAAATCGCTCGGTTGCCGTGGAACTCACGGGCCGCGGTTCCCGAAGAAAGGCTTCGAAAATCTCGATCACTGACCAGTAAAGCTCCTCGCTGGTCTGCGCTATGTGTTCCAAGATGTGCACGGCACCAACTCAAGCGTTGAGCTTTTCCGGGCCAGACTGTCCAAGCTGGTCCACGGCCTTGCTGTAGAGATCGAACACCTGGCCACGTTCGGTAGCCTGGAGTGTTCGTGTGTTGAAGTCAATCAAACTAGCATTTTGATCATGGGTCTCTTGGAGGGCCTTTTGGCTCACGCGCCAGTTTAGAAACCCGGCAGTTCCGACGACGATTGCCGCCAATACCCCAAAACCAGTAACAACTGTCCCGCGAGCATCATTCTCCGCCTTTGCGAGGTCGGCGAACGAAGCACCCTTCGAACCAGGAACAAGCTTAGGCGGCAACACAACGAGACCCACGTACAACGCGCCGATCGAAAAGAGAAGAGAGATGCCAAGGTATACCAGTAGGACGTGGGTCGATCTCGCTTGCCCGCCTCGGTCTCGCCCATCCATTGGATCCTCCCGTACCCCGCCGGCAAGTCTACCGCCGGGCGATCCTGCCACACCGTTGCCTGTTCGCTTTCCCGCACCCTCCAGTGCGAACGGTGACCGCCTGACAGAGTACGGACGGCACTGAGACGAAATGGCACAGCAGATCGCCCGCAGGACCTGAGGATCCGAAGGAACTCCTCGCGCACGACGCTCCTTCCTAGCGCCTGGCGGCTTCGGTCTGACCTTTTCATCTCTGGGTGGCCCTGGTCTGCTATACGGTGCTATACGACCTATACGGTGCTATACGGCACCTCCAGCTGGCGGATGGTAGGTCCCATGCGAGGTGGTTGAGTCCGTTCCGTCCGCAGGGGAACGAGCGACCGCCGCCAAAGTGGTGGCCGCGTTGAGGACGAGCCGAGGAGACGCTTTCGGGCAACGAGCGCGGTGGTCGGCACCGGTTTGCCTCCGCTGTGGACTCATTACTCCTTGCCGATATGGGACCACTCCGACTTAACGTAGATGCCTCAGGCAAAGACACTCCTGCTGGGCGGGTGCGCGGCCTCGGTCGTGCCATCACCCTCCGCAAAGCGTTTACGGTGAATAGAAGGCACCCGAGGAGGGCCCCAATTCCGATGACGACCACCCCAAATGCCGGGCGGCTCCGATATGGAGAAGGGGCTTTGGAGGTGGCGAAGGCACCGAAGACATGTCCGGGCGCCACCACGGAGAGGGCGCCGATCATGGCAATTGCTGCGAAGGTGCAGGCGGCAATGGCCGCAAATCCTGCACTACACTTCTCGACCGAGAGGAGTATTGCAACAAGTGCTGCAAGGATTACCCCGAATGTCGCGATTCCGGCGAAAGTCGACCAACCGTGGGCAGTAACTGTCGGACCAGTCGCATCGCTGAAACCTGTCCAGGTTCGCCACGGGAGGACCCAGCCCGCTGTAACGAAAAAGCAGATACCGACTCCCGACCACAGCGCCCAACCTCGTTCACCTCTGAGCCCGGTCCCCTCTTCAAATGAGCCCTCCGGAAGGTCGCGCCGCATTGGTCCTTGAACACTCCGGGGTGGGCCCGACACGCCATGATACCAGGCAGCATTCGACCGCGGCCCGAGACCACGGCAGCGAGCATGCCGTTTGGGGTTCAACCTGCAAGCTGCAGCGGTCGTGGTCAGCTGACACCACCGCGATGTCCGGACGGGACGCCGGAAGTACTCTGTAGGAGTGGCCGAAGCGAAACCGGTTCTGAGCTTTGATGAGTTGGCCGAGTTGGTCCGCGATGCTCCGCCGCCGACACCCGATGATGTGTCGATTACCGCGGACGGCCGGCGCCTCGATACCAAGGACAAGGTGCTCGCCTTCCTGGCCGAGATCGAGGCCGAACGCGCCGCCGGTGTCACCGTCGAAGACCTGCAGGAGCGCTACCGGGATCGTTACCGCCGAGCCTGACGTCGCACGCTTGGTCGCGACGCTGGAGCGTCACGGCGTCGAGTACCTGATCGTGGGCGGTGTGGCCGCCGGCGCATACGGGGCAGCGCGCCCGACCGGGGATTTCGATTGCGTGGTTCGGCAGGCCACTGAGAATCTGGACCGGGTGGCGGCGGTGTTGCGAGAGCTCCATGCCTTCCTGCGGGTTCACGGCATGTCCGACGACGAGGCAGCCGCGTTGCCGGTACGCATCGACGCCAAGATGTTGGCGGGATCGCCTCTGTCGACGTGGCGGTCTGACGCCGGCGACGTCGACGTCCTCGCCGATATCCCAGACCGCCAAGGGCGGCGGCGGCGCTACGAAGACCTGCTGGCCTCGGCCAGCACCGTTGAACGCGCCGGGCTGATCCTGCGGGTCGCGGGCCTGACCGAAATCATCGCTTCCAAGGAATGGGCCAACCGCCCCAAAGACCGCGAGGCGCTGCCCGAACTGCACCACATCGCCAGGGGCGAATACCACCAATAGCGATCAGGTCTGCTTACAGGGACAAATCGCCCAGTACCGCTGATATCGGCCGCGTTTGGTGGCCGTCCAGCGGGCTCCGGTCCCTCTGCCAGACTTTCGGGTGATGCTCCGGACCAAGATCGTGGCCACCACGGGCCCCGCCTCCGATTCCCCCGAAACGCTTCGAGCCATGGCGGAGGCGGGCATGGACGTGGCCCGGATACCCCTGGCCCACGGGAGCCTGGCCGACGCCCTGGCTCGCATCCGGCGGGTTCGGGCCACGCTCCCGGACGTGGGCATCATGGCCGACCTGCCCGGACCCAAGATCCGCACCGCCGCCTTCCCCGAGGGAGGTGTCCAGCTGGTGACAGGCTCCACGATGACCCTGGTGGCGGCCAACGGCAACGCGACCAGCACCGAACACCAGATCGCAGTGTGCCACCCGGACCTGGTGGCGGCGCTGCGGCCGGGGGACCGTGTCGCTTTGGGCGACGGCGGCATCATCCTGTCGGTGGAGACCAGCAGCCGCGCCGGTGTCCAGGCGGTGGTCCGAAGCGGAGGCCTGGTCCAGGGTCGGCCCGGGGTCGCGCCGCCGCCCGGTCGGGTCTCGGTCGTGGCGCCGACGCCCGAGGATCTCCAGCGGTTGGCGGCGCTGGTCATGGAGGACATCGACATGGTGGCGGTGTCTTTCGTCCGATCCGTGGCCGACATCGAAGCGATCCGGCGGGCCGCAGGTTCGGACTGCCCGATGCTTGTCGCCAAGATCGAGACGCCCGAGGCGGTGGACGAACTCGACGGCATCGTGGCGGTGGCGGACGCGGTGATGGTGGCCCGGGGCGACCTCGGGGTCCGCATGCCGCTCGAGGACGTGCCCCACATCCAGAAGCGGATCATCCGCTCGGGGGTGCGTTACGGGCGGCCGGTGATCACCGCCACCCAGATGCTGGAGTCGATGGTGTCTTCTCCGGTGCCCACTCGGGCCGAGGTGGCTGACGTGGCCGGCGCCGTCCTCGACGGCACCAGCGCCGTGATGCTGTCCGCCGAAACCGCCATCGGGCGCCACCCGGTCGCCTCGGTCGCCACCATGGCGCGGATCGCGGCCCGGGCGGAGCTGGACTTCGACTACTTCGGCTGGGGTTCGGGGCTCGCCCCCCAGGATGTGGCGGGCGATGCCTTCAGTGCCGCTCGGTTGACGGCCGCCACCACCTCGGCGGGGTGGCGGGCCGCCGTCGAGGAGGACGTGGCCTGCATCGTGGCCTGCACCAACACTGGGGCGACGGCGCGGGCCATCTCCCGGTTCCGGCCGTCGATGCCGATCGTGGCCTGCACACCTTCGGAACGCACGGCCCGCCAGCTGCAGGTGAGTTGGGGCGTCCAGCCACTGACGCTGCACGCCGTGTCGAGCAGCGAGGAGATCGTGTGGTTCGCCGTCCAGGCGGCGGTCCACGCCGGCCATGCCAAAAGCGGCGACGTGGTCGTCGTGTTGGCCGGGTCACCGACAGAACCGGAGCCGGCGACCGACACCATGCGGCTGGTCCGGATCCGCTAAAGGGCCGGAGCCCGCGGTGGCGGTTCCTAAGCTGAGGCCTATGAGCGACCCCACCGAGGACTCCGAGATCGACTTCGACGACGAGAGCGACGACGACCAGGCCCCGATCGACGTGTTCGAGGCCCGGGAGGTGGGGGCCGACCTCGACGACCCGGACGAGGTCGCCGAAGACGAGGACCAGGGCTAGCTAGGACTGAGGGTGTGGGCCATGGCACGCTGACCAGCAACTCGCGGCAACGGAGCCAGCCGGGCTGCGCGCTAGTCGGCAGGAAGCTCGTAGCCGAATCGGGCCCAGAGTTCCTGAGACAACCTCACGTCGCCCATAGAGATCGACGGCTTCGTTGTAGGCGTCCCACGAGAGTTCGTGGAGAGGGTTCGCTACATGCTCTCGCAGAACGAGTCCCACCTCCCCGTCGCGCTCGGTCACCTCGGCCCACGCGCGTCGACCCGCGCCGTCGCCGACGAGGAACCGGTCACCGACTGATGAGTCGGCCGGGACGCCCACGTTTCGCCACACCTGTCGGAGGGCCAGTTGAAGTCGACCCAGTCCGGCGCTGGTGGCGCGACCGCCTCGCCCAGCACCTCAAAAACGTTGTCCGGCTCGCCGTCGACCAGCCACTCCGTCGCTCGCTCCTCGTTCCGTTCCCACCATCCCCGGGCCGGCGACACGCTCCGCAATCTCCAAGACCATCGTCGCCCATGGGAGAGCACGTTTGGCCATATTGGCTTCTGACCCTCTTTTCCGACAGTGACGGGCCGTACTCGCGCCTCATCAGCGCCAGATCAAAATAAAACGTAACGGGTCGACGGTCCGCACCAGGCGTCCGCCGAGAGAATCAAACTCCCACCTTGCGTCAAATGCAAACGGGATATTGAATCGACGGTTTGAACAATCGGCAAAGGCCATTGTGCGTAAGGTGATGGAGGTCGACGGAAAGCTGATGCTCCCCACAGACGAAGGGAGACGCTAGGGGCGCTGGCTGGTTAAGCTAACCATTGCCGTTGAACGGGGCCGCATGAAGGATTGTCGCCAGGTTTTTGGTCAGCGCGGCAACCGCTCGTTGGCGCAGGCGCTCAATTTTAGCGGCGTCGGTTTCCGATTGAAGTGTTTTGCTGCCGTACCATTTCTGAATATCTCCAAGGTGATTCGGACTAAAGTGAGACTGACGAATACTAGTGATGAAGTTTGATATGTCAGTGTCGGACGGTAGCTGAGCACTTGCGCCCTCTATGATCCTTCCCCACCCGTCAAAGTAGGACTTGATCGGCTTTATTGTCTGCAGTGCCGGCTCGTACTCGCCCATAATCCCTGATTTACTATTGTTGAGATTTTTCAATGAGTAGATGTTCTCGCGCTGTTGAGAGGTCTGGGCCCGATGCTGGCCGGTCACCTCGTTGATCATAACGCCCGCGCCCTCTAACCGATCATTCCAGGTCATGTAGGTGTTGGGCTCCGGCCAGTAAAGGATTCCGCTGCCAAAGTTGTCCTTAAGATACTTTCGCCAGGCGTGTTCCCTGTCGTTGATCAATGTCATGGTGGTGACGAACTTGCCGTTCCACACCGTCCGGTCCTCCGCCCTGGTGGTGTTCCAGAACTTGTTGGGAGGTGGTGACGGGTTCCAGCTGTAGCCACCGCTCACGACGGTTTTGCCACCGGAAAACTTCTCCTGTAAGGCAGTGTGGTCGATTGTGCCCTCCAAGAGGGGATCGCTCGTCACGTCGGCATCCATGCTGCGGATGATCGGGAGTCCTTGGTCAGACAGGCTGCCAAAAAGTGCCTCCGTACCGCGGTGCAGGGTTACTCGACCCCGCGCCTCCAAGAACGGGAACGTATAACCACCGCCTGGGTCAGTTGGTCCCCAGACGGCGGGGAAGCATCCTCCAGGGACGTGTTGCTGGTCCATGTAGTTGGCAAGGGCTGTTGCGCCAGTCACCAGTGAGTTGTAATTCTGTAGGGTCGCAGTCGGCTTCAGGTCTGCTTCGGTTTCGCTTTTCTCGTGGATGTGTTTAGCGTCAGCCTTTTGGTTCAACATGACCATGATCCCGATCGGCGGAATCTGCCGCGGCTGTTGCGGCGGTTGCTGCTGTTGGGCGGCCAGCTTATTGACCTTGTTTTTCGCCGACTCCGCGTTGTATTCCATGACCTCAATCAGGATTGGCTGCGCGTCGGTAACCGCCTCGGTGTTAACCGTGGCTCCTCCCCACAGAAGGTGAGGGGTGCGAGCGGTGTCCTCGACGACTTTCGTCTGACGCCTGATCATCTCGACGACGGCTCGATTGCCGATGGAGCGTTGAAGACCAAGGATGCTCGGCGGCGTCGGCGGGAGGTTCGGGCTTATTCGGTTGGGCGAATCGGATCGTATGCGGTCGGCTTCAGGACGCGAGCGCTCGTTGTCTTCGGTCGTTTGTTTGTCAGGTCGGGACCTTGGCGCCATTGGCATCATCTGCTTCCTGCAACCGGGGTGAGTGGCCCTTCGTGTCATCCTCAAGCTACACCGAGGTGCGCAAGGGCCGAAGAACGGACCGTTGGAGTAGGGGCCTCCGGGCGCGATGCGGTGCGCCACCACCACCCCCGCTGGTCGTAGACGATGCGGAAGACGCCGCCGGGCCCCGTCAGCGCATCCAGGAGGATCACTTCGGGGGTGCCGAAGGTTTGGGCCAGATCGGGGAGGAGGGGTGCGGGGCGGGCGTGGCTGCGGGGGTCGGACGTGATGCCGACCGATTCGTAGGCGGCGACGATCTGGACCTACCCCGGATCCGTTGACCCACACCTGGATCTCGAACGGGAACCACGACTGGATGCGCACATGGCAGAACCCCAACTGGGGGTGCACCAGGTAGTAGTAGAAGTACAGCCACTTCCGGCGGCGGCGCACCACCTCCAGGTGTTTGGTGTCCTTGTTGCGATAGATGTCGAAACTCGAGCACGGCTCGACCGCCGCCAGCACGCAGATCAACCCGGCCACGATGTTGTCGCGGGCCATGATCTGGCGGGCCCGCTCCTCCTTGGACTGCCCGGCGGTGCGGGTGTGGGTGTCGGCCAGATACACATACGGCTGTCGGGCCTCCGCCGCCGCCTGCTGGGCGTGGCTCTTGACCGCGGCGGTGACCTTGGTGACGTAGCCGGCGAAGTCCTTGAGCAGCACCTCCTGGCGGTCCAGGAACGCCTTCATCGCCCC
>JBOGGN010000082.1:0-9114 GCA_050744165.1 Acidimicrobiales bacterium
GCTCTGTACGCCATCGTGCAGATGCCCCGCGGGGTTCCGGTGGCCACCGTCGCCATTGACGGCGCTGCCAACGCCGCCCTGCTCGCAGTGGAGATCCTGGCTCTGGCCGACTCCGGCCTGGCCGCCCAGCTGATCTCCTACCGGCAGGCCTGGGAGGCTACGTGATCAACGATCAGTTAGCAGCGTTAACGCAAACGCGGGGCGTTATAGCGCCCTGCATTTGTGTTAACGGTGTTAACCCAGGTGCGGGAGTCTGTGGGTGATCCCGCGGTACTCGATGCCGGCCATGGCGGCGGTATGGACCGACGAGGCCAAGCTGGCCCGGTGGCTGGAGATCGAGATCCTGGCGGTTGAGGCCTGGGCCAAGCTCGGCGTCGTCCCCGCCGAGGACGCGGCCGAGGTGCGCCGGCGGGCCCCGGCCGTCGACGCCGCCTTTGTGGTCGCCGTTGCCGAGCGCGAGGCGGTCACCGACCACGACATGGCGGCCTTCGTTGACGTCGTCCAGGAACGGATCGGCGGCGAGGCGGCGAAGTGGGTCCACTACGGGCTGACCTCCTCCGACGTCGGCGACACCGCCTTGTGCTGGCAGCTCAGCGACGCCGCGGGCCTGTTGATCGGGGCATCGGGCGAGCTGATCGAGACCCTGCGGGCTCGGGCCGAGCAACACCGCCAGACGCCCACCGTCGGCCGGACCCACGGCATCCACGCCGAGCCCACCACCTTCGGTCGCAAGCTGGCTCTGTGGGCGCTCCAGGCGGACCGGGACCGCCACCGGCTGCTGGCCGCCCGCCGTGCGGTCGCGGTCGGCAAGATGTCCGGAGCGGTGGGGACGTACTCCAACGTCGATCCCCGCGTCGAGGAGTCGGTGTGCCGGGCCCTCGGGCTGACGCCGGTGCCGGCCACCCAGGTGATTGCGCGGGACCGCCACGCCGAGTTCCTCTGGGCGGCGGCGTCGGTCGGGGCCACCGTGGAGTTGGTCGCCACCGAGATCCGCCACCTGCAGCGCACCGAGGTGCGCGAGGTCGAGGAGGCCTTCGGGGCGGGGCAGAAGGGCAGCTCCGCCATGCCGCACAAGCGCAACCCGATCAAGAGCGAGCAGCTGTCGGGCCTAGCCCGGGTCCTGCGGGGTTACCTGGGCACCGGGCTCGAGAACGTGGCGCTGTGGCATGAGCGCGACATCTCCCACAGTTCGGTGGAGCGCGTCATCCTTCCCGACGCCTCCCTGCTGGCCTACTACCTCCTCGCTCGGTTGGGACGGGTGATTGAGGGGCTGCGCATTTTTCCCGCCGCCATGCAGGCCAATCTCGACCGCTCCTTCGGACTGGTGTTCAGCCAGCCGGTGCTGCTGGCCCTGGTGGAATCCGGCCTCACCCGCGACGCCGCCTATCGCATCGTCCAGCGCGACGCCCAAGCCGCCTGGAACGAGCAGCGGCCGTTCCGGGCGGTGCTGGAGGCCGACCCCGAGGTGGCGCTGCCCCCCGAGGCGCTGGACGGAGCCTTCGACTTCCGGCGCAGCGTGCGTCACGCCGACCGGGTCTTCGAGGCGCTGGACGCCGTTGCCCGGCCAGACGAAATCGACACCTAAAAGGAGACACCAATGCCAACATGGGAACACGTGTCGTCGGGAAAGGTCCGGGACATCTACCGGCTGGATGGCGACCGGCTGGTGCTGGTTACCTCGGACCGGGTCTCCGCCTTCGACGTGGTGATGGCCGTCCCCATCGCCAACAAGGGCCGGGTGCTGACGGGGCTCTCCGCGTTCTGGCTCTCCGAGCTCGCCGACGTAGCGCCCAACCATCTGCTGTCGGTCGCCGTGCCGGAGGGGGCGCCGGAAGGCCTGGGGGATCTCGAAGGTCGGGTGATGGTGGTCCGCCGGGCCGACATGCTCCCCATCGAGTGCATCGTTCGCGGGTACCTGTCGGGCTCCGCCTGGGCCGAGTACCGCAAGTCCGGGACCGTGCACGGCGAGCCACTGCCACCGTCGCTGAAGCAGTCCGAACGGCTGCCGGCGCCGATGTTCACCCCGTCGACCAAGGCCACCTCCGGCCACGACACCAACGTCTCCTACGACGACGCGGCCAGCTTGGTTGGCAAGGAGACGGCCGAGCGGGCTCGGGAGATCTGCCTCGAGGCCTATCACCGGGGGGCATTACGCGCCGCCGACCACGGCATCATCCTGGCCGACACCAAATTCGAGCTGGGGTTCATCGACGGCGAGTTGGCCATCTGTGACGAGGTTCTGACCCCCGACTCGTCGCGGTTCTGGGAGTCGGCGACTTGGGCCCCGGGTACCGTGCCCCCATCGTTCGACAAGCAGCCGCTGCGCGACTGGCTGGAAGAGAGCGGGTGGGTCAAGAAGCCACCACCGCCGCCGATGCCCGACGAGGTGGCGATGGCGACGAGCGACCGGTATCTCGCGGCGTACGAGCGCCTGACCGGGGCGCCGTTGGCCGGCTGGCCCGCCGATGCCCCCTGGGGTACCGGGCCGCCCATCCCATCGTGGGGTGCGGGGCTGGCGCCCAGGGAGCCAGGCGAGCCACTGTGAACCCGCCGCGTGAGGCGGCCGCGGTGAGGGAACCGACGTGAGGTACTCGGTCTTGGTCGAGGTGGCGCTGCGGCCGGGGATCGCCGACCCGCAGGGGGCGACTATCGAGCGGGCGTTGCCCGCACTGGGCTTCGACCAGGTGAGCGGCGTGCGCACCGGCAAGGCCATCCGGTTCTTGATCGACGCCGAGGGGGAGCCGGCGGCGCGCGCCCAGGTCGAGGAGCTGTGCCGGCGGTTCCTGACCAATCCCGTGATCGAGGACGCGGTGGTGTCGCTCAGCCCCGCGCCGGTGGAGCTCAGCCGGTGAGCACCCGGGTCGGGGTGGTGCTGTTCCCCGGCAGCAACTGCGAGTACGACGTGATCGAAGCGGTCGGCCTCGCCGGTGGCGAGGGCACGATCATCTGGCATGGCGCCGCCTCACTCGGGGCGGTTGACGCCGTCGTCCTGCCCGGTGGCTTCGCCCACGGGGACTACCTCAGGCCCGGCGCCATCGCCCGCTTTTCGCCGGTGATGGCGGCCATCGCGTCCTTCGCGGCGGCGGGAGGTCCCGTGATAGGCATCTGCAACGGCTTCCAGATTCTGACTGAGGCGAGCCTGTTACCTGGAGCATTACAGAAAAATCGCGGCCTCACGTTCCTGTGCCAGCCGGTCACCTTGGAGGTGGCATCGAACCGGTCGCTTTTGACCTGGGATCTGACCGTGGGCCAGCAGC
This sequence comes from Acidimicrobiales bacterium, assembly GCA_050744165.1. GTDB lineage: Bacteria > Actinomycetota > Acidimicrobiia > Acidimicrobiales > Palsa-688 > JBOGGN01. Next base: position 3,258 of record JBOGGN010000082.1, read on the forward strand.
TAACGGTTCCTATCAACCACTTCGAAGGCAACTACACCTGCGACGCCTCCACCTTAAGCATGCTGAAGCAAGAGGATCGAGTAGTCCTGCGGTATGTCGAGAACCCCAATGGATCGGTCGACGACATTGCAGGTATATGCAATGCCGAGGGAAACGTCGTGGGGCTGATGCCACATCCCGAGCGGGCGTCTGACGCCCTGTTGGGCTCGGCCGATGGGCTCCTGCTGTTGCGCAGCCTGCTGACGAACGGGTCTGCCAGGGCGGCGGATGCGGGGGTCCTGACAGCCCGCTGACCGCTCGGCGGGGTGTCGGCGGCTACAGCTCGCCCGTGCCCCGCCGAATGCCCGCCTTGCGCAGCACCGCGGCGTCGATCCCCGCTTCCCGCCAGGCGGCGTAGGTGATCCCCTTGCGCTCGGAGTAGTTCTTAGCCGCTCGGATGAAGCCATCTTCCAGTACGGCCAGGTCGACAGCGGCGTCCTTGTTGGCCAATTCGCTGGTGAGGTTCAGCCGCTCCTGGACCAAATGAACCTTGGTCAAGGGATCCGCCGACTCAATCTTCTCCTCGATTTGCTGGAGCCTTTTTTCGATTGTGTCGGGGTTGCGCTTGCGGCCTCGCTTGGGCCGGTGAGCCTCCATCGCTTCCAAATACCGGCGCACGGCACGTCCCTCCTCACGGCCCACCGCCAGGGCATCCTTGTGCGCCTGCGACATCGGGGTTTTGCCGCCGTTTGCCTTGGCTGCCATATGGCCAGTATTCCACACCCCGACGGCGCCCATTACATCGCCGCCGAAAGCTTCCGGTGTCGCCCGTGTTGTCGTTGCCGGTCAACGATTGGGCCTCGAGATCCGGTCCCGACAGGGCAGGTGACATGGGGCCGTGGCATGGGGCCGTGGCATGACCATGTGCTGGTCGGGACCCCCTCCGACGGCATGACGGGTGCCGGCCGGGCCCCCGCTAGCGTGGCCCCGGTGGACACACTCGTGGCCCGGGCATTGGGGCTTACCGACGACGAGGTGGCCACCATTACCCACATCCTCGGGCGGGAACCCAACCATCTCGAGTTGGCCATGTATGCGGTGATGTGGAGCGAGCATTGCTCCTACAAGTCGTCCAGGATCCACCTGTCCCGGCTCCCCACCACCGCCCCGCACGTGCTGGTGGGACCGGGGGAAAACGCCGGCGTCATCGACGCCGGCGACGGCGTCGCCATCGCGTTGCGCATCGAGAGCCACAACCATCCCTCGGCCATCGAGCCCTACAAGGGGGCGGCCACGGGGGTTGGCGGGATCCTGCGTGACATCTTCACCATGGGGGCCCGGCCCATCGCGGTCATGGACCCGTTGCGTTTCGGTCCGTTGGACGACGCCCGGAGCCGGTGGATCACCGCCGGGGTGGTGAGCGGCATCTCCGGCTACGGAAACGCCGTTGGGGTGCCCACCGTGGGCGGAGAGTTGGTCTTCGACGACTGCTACGCCGAGAACCCGCTAGTCAACGTCCTGTGCCTGGGCGTCCTGCCTGTCGAGCGGCTGGTGCTCGGCCGGGCCTCGGGACTGGGCAACCTGGCGGTCCTGCTCGGGTCCACGACCGGGCGCGACGGCATCGGCGGGGTCAGCGTCTTGGCCTCAGCCGGTTTCGGCAACGACGCGGCCGCCGAAGCCGCCAAGCGACCCAACGTCCAAGTCGGGGACCCCTTCGAGGAGAAGCGGTTGATCGAGGCGTGTCTGGAACTGCTCGACCGTCGCCTCGTGGTCGGCATCCAAGACCTCGGGGGTGCCGGGCTGGTGTGCGGCACCAGTGAGACTGCCTCCCGGGGGGGCGTGGGGATGGACGTCAACGTGGCCGCGGTGCCGCTGCGGGAGCCGGGCATGGCCGCCTACGAGATCATGACCAGCGAGAGCCAGGAGCGGATGGTCGCCATCGTGACGCCCGACGACCTGGCGGCGGTGATCGACTGCTGTGCCCGGTGGGAGGTCCGGGCGACGGTGGTCGGCCGGGTCACCGAGGGCGGGCGGTTGCGGATCCTCGACGGCTGGGACGGCTCCGTGCTGGCCGACCTGCCCGCCGCCAGCCTCCACGAGGACGCCCCGTGCTACGACCGGCCCCGCTCACGGCCGGAGGCCGCGCTGGCCGCGGCGGCCGCCGCCGATCCGGGCCTCCTACCGCCGCCCGAGGACTGCGGAGCCGACCTCCTCGCCATGCTGCTCGACCCCTCGTGGGTGTACCGGCAATACGACCACCAACTGTTCCTGAACACGGTGGTGGCGCCGGGCGGCGACGCCGCGCTGCTGCGGCTCAAGGCACCCGGGGTGCGGGGCGTGGGGGAGCGGGGCATGGCGTTGTCGACCGATGGAAATGGCCGCTGGTGCTCCCTCGATCCGCGTGCCGGTACCGCCTTGGTAGTGGCCGAGTCGGCGCTCAACGTGGCCTGCGTGGGAGCCCGGCCGATGGCGCTGGTCAACTGTCTCAACTTCGGCAACCCAGAACACCCCGAGGTGATGTGGCAGCTGTCGGAGGCCATCGACGGCATGGCGTCGGCCTGCGAGGCCTTTGGGATACCCGTCATCGGCGGCAACGTCAGCCTCTACAACGAGAGCCGGGGCCGGGACATCGATCCCACCCCGGTGGTGGCCGTGCTCGGCCTGGTCGATCGGGTGACGGTCCCCCCGCCGCCGGTCGGGTTGCGGGAAGGGGACGTCATTCTCCTGCTCGGTCCGCAGCACGACTCCGGCCTCGGGGGCTCGCTGTGGGCCGCTCTGGTTCGTGGGCATCGAGGGGGAGTCTTGGCGACCCTCGATCTCGATCTCCACCGCCGGGTGGTCGACTTCACCGGCCGGTTGGTGGGCCAGGCGTTGGCGGGCGGGGGGGTCGGGGTCGGGACCGGCATTGGCGGCATTCACGACGTCGCCGACGGCGGCCTCGGTGTCGCCCTGGCGGAGATGGCGGTGCGCAGCGGCGTCGGCTTCGTAGTGCCCGCCGGCCGGCTGGCGGACCATTCGGCCCTGTTCAGCGAGGGTCCGTCGCGCGTCGTGCTGAGCGTGGCCCCGGAGCGGGTTGCGGACGTCGCGGCCGCGGCCGACGTGGCCGGGCTACCGCTCGGCCACCTGGGGGTGGCCGGCGGCTGCCGCTTGGTGATCGAGGGTCTGGTCGACGTGGACATGGCGACCGCCATCGCCGCTTGGCGCGACGCCCTGCCTCGTGCGCTGGGCGTTGTTATGGGGGGGACCCCGGTCCAGGATGGGGGCAATCCCGGGTAGTCCCATGGCCGAGGGGCGCTCACGATGGTGACGTGAGGCGCCCCAAGACCACAGCCACCCTGCTTACCTTCGCCGGTCTGTTCTTAGTGGCGGCTGGCGACGTGGTGTTCCGCCTCACCATGCACGACGTGCAGCACGGCTGCGGGGACGTGTCCGACTACAGCCCGGCGGCGCCGTACTTGGCCATTGGCGCGGTGGCCCTCTGTGTGATGGCGCTCGTCCATGTGGCTAGCAACTGGCGTCCGGAGCTCTCGGAGGCACGCGGCTGGCGGGCAGCAGCCGTCGCCGTGTCGGGCCTCACCCTCGGAGTCGTCGGGCTGTCGCTGATCGCGATGTGGGGCGCCTCGACATTCGAGATCTGTTTCTGACGATGTGGTTCGCTTCCGTCGCGCCCAGCGGTGCTTCGTAGAAGCGTCAGACCCTCGGTCGGTCCGGGATGCGTTCTCGAAGCCGGTCCAGCACCGAATCAGCCACCTCAAGGTCGCCGGTCCCCACGCCGACCCGGAGGTCCGGTTTGTAGGTCCCGTGGTAGTCGGAGCCGCCGGTGGCGACGAGGCCGTGGCGAGCCGCCAAAGAGGAGAAGGTCGCGCGTTCCTCGGAGGCGTACCGGCCATACACCGCCTCCAGCCCCGCCAGCCCGTGGGGCAGTAGCTCGGCCACCGCGGCATCGATGCCGGTGAGCGAAAGCCCAAGGCTGAAGGGGTGGGCCAAGACGGGTACCCCGCCGGATGCGACCGCCAGCTGTACGGCGACGTCAGGCGTCAGGCGTTGCTTGTCCACGTAGGCCGGGCGGCCCTTGGCCAACCACACGTCGAAGGCTTCCTGGATGCTGCCGACGACCCCCTTGCGCACCAGGATGGCGGCGATGTGGGGTCGCCCCGCGCCCATGCCTCCTGCCTCCTCCTGGATCTCGTCGTAGGTCACCGGCAGCCCCAGGCGACCGAGCAGGTCGGCCATGCGGCGGTTGCGGGAGTCCCGGGCCTCCTGGAGCCGGACCAGCTCCTCTTGCAACGGGCCCTCGCCGGGCGCCAGGAAATAGACCAGCAGGTGCATGGTGCCCGGGTGCTCGCAGGAGATCTCCACCCCGGGCACCAGCTCCACGCCGAGGGCTCGGGCGGCGGCGCCTGCCGCGGCCACCCCGTCCTGGCGGTCGTGGTCGGTGAGGGCGACGGCGGAGCAGCCGGCAGCAGCCGCTAGCTCCGGGATCCGCTCGGGCGCGTCGGACCCGTCGGAAACCGTCGAGTGGGTGTGAAGATCAATCACGGTGGCTCACCGGGTCCAGGCTAGAAGCCCCGCGGCTGGGGGGAATCGCCGGGGGGCCCGCACACCGTGCCAGAATGGCTGAACGTGACTGCCGGTCCGCAGGGATCCTCGGAAGACGAGGGACCACATCGTCCCCGTGAAGCTTGCGGGGTCTTCGGTGTCTACGCCCCCGGGCATTCCGTCGCCCACCTGACCTACGACGGGCTGTATGCCCTCCAACACCGGGGCCAGGAGTCGGCGGGCATGGCGGTGGCCGACGGGGTCGACATCGTGGTCATCAAGGACATGGGCCTGGTCGCCAACGTGTTCAACGAATACAAGCTGGCCAGCCTCCAGGGCCACGTGGCGGCCGGCCACACCAGGTACTCCACGACAGGGTCGAGCACCTGGCACAACGCCCAGCCGGTCTACCGCTCGCTGGCGACCACCGGCTTCGCCCTGGGCCACAACGGCAACCTGACCAACACGGCGGCCTTGGCGGCGGCGGCGGGGATGCTGCCCGGCGTGGTCGGCAGCGATAGCGACCTGATCGCCGAGTTGTTGGCACATCACCTCGAGGCCCATCCCGACCGCGACCTCGTCGATGCCCTCTGTGTGGTGTTGCCCGAGCTTGAGGGGGCATTTTCCCTCGTGCTTGTCGACCACGAGCGCCTGATCGGCATCCGGGACCCGAATGGGTTTCGGCCCTTGTGCCTCGGCCAGCTCCCCGACGGCGGCTGGGTGCTGGCGTCAGAGACGCCGGCGCTCGACGTGGTCGGCGCCACCTTCGTGCGGGAGCTGGACCCTGGCGAGCTGCTGGTCGTCGAGGACGGCGAGCTGCGTTCAGTGGCGCCGTTCCCACCGACGGCCATCGACCCCAAGCTGTGCATCTTCGAGTTCGTGTACCTGGCCCGGCCCGACAGCCGCCTTTACGGGCGGGAGCTGCACGGGGCCCGCCACCGCATGGGCGAGCTACTGGCCGCAACCGACCCGGTGGCCGCCGACATGGTGATGGGAGTCCCGGACTCGGCCATCCCCGCCGCCGAGGGCTATGCCGCTGCCAGCGGCATCCTCTACGGCCAGGGCCTGGTCAAGAACCGCTACATCGGCCGTACCTTCATCGCCCCCGAGCAGCACCAGCGCGACCAGGGGGTGCGCCGCAAGCTGAACCCGCTGCGCGACGGTATCGCCGGCAAGCGCCTGGTGGTCGTTGACGACTCGATCGTCCGGGGGACGACCACACGGGCGGTGGTCCGGATGCTGCGTGAGGCCGGCGCCTCCGAGGTCCACCTGCGGATCTCGTCGCCGCCCTACCGCTGGCCGTGCTTCTACGGCCTTGACACCGGTACCCCTGGGGAGC
>JBOGGN010000083.1:0-2726 GCA_050744165.1 Acidimicrobiales bacterium
TGCCGCCCGTTCCGGACTCCCTTCTTGTCCCAGGCCGGTGGGGGCCGACCACGTGTTCGATCTCGTGCGCGGGCGTGTGGCCGTTGTGGGACGGTCCGCTGGCCGTGGGGGGCAAAATAATGTACGGCCGATTTCGGTGTTACGACAATGCCCAGCGATTTCGCTGACGGAGTAGAACTAAAGTCAGGCGGGTCCCTTCGGAGACGGCTACGAGGTGATCCAAATCAAGTCCCCCACTTCGGCGCTCACGGGATCTCAGAAGCGCAGGATCGAGCACTCATTCCGCCAGGTACTCGAGGACCCCGAACTCGACCGTGGCATCCGGGCCTGGCGCGGCCTCCGGCTTGGGGGCCAGGGGTGAAAATCGCACGTCGTCTTCGACTTCGAGACAAGTTAGGACTTCGGCCACACGGTTTGCGCAGATCATCGCAGATCCGCCCGCTCGGACCCGCTTCTCAAACGCCGCTACCCCCGCGCTGGCGGTCGAGCGGTGGTTGGAAGTGTTGCTCGAGATAGCTGTCCAGATCCTGTTGACGCAGCCGGATGAACTTGCCGACTCGCACGAACCCAATCCGGCGCTCGCTGACGAGGCGCCTCACCATCCGGGGCGTGACTCCGAGACGTTCGGCGGCGGCGTCCATAGTGAGTGCGACTGTGACGGCGGGGACGTCGATCGAGCGGGCGGCCTGGCGGTGCTCTACGGCGCCGCGCTGTGACCCAGACGGCGGCGTGCGGTTTGTGCGTGTGGCGGCGGTCATGGCCATAGCTCGGTGGTGGGCTTCGTACTGCCTCGGCGTGGAGACCCGCACCGGTGGGGGGTGTCGGGACGGGCGCCTCGGTGAGCGGGCAGGCCGGGGGGATAAGGGGGGCCGATCCTCAGGCTCGGGTCGAAACGGCGCGGCACCCTGCGACGCTTTCCGCTGATCACCTCTCCTCTGTGGTGAGAGGGCGGCTGTGGGGGTCCAAAGGGGTGCATCGGTGCCTCCGGGTGTCGGTCGGCCTTCTACGGGCCATCAGGAAGAACCGGACTCGGAAGAGGCGAAATCGGAAAGAAGTCCGTGAAAAATTTCGCGGGAGCGTCGACGTCACCTCTTCATAGATCACCTCTTGACCGTCGGTACCGCCTGGTGTATGGTCCGCGATCGCGGCGCCACCGGCAGTCTTGGGTTGCAGCCGACTCGGAGGCGAAAGCCTTCCTCGTTGATCCGGTGGCGGGTCGCGTCGAGGAAGGCGCGGCCCGCTCCCTGACAAAGGGAGATTCGCCATGTTGGTCGGTGATCCAGTTCTGCGGCCAAGGCTCTGTACATTTGGCCGATTTTCCACAGCCTGTGGACGGCGGCCTGTTTGTGACGTACCGTTTGCCCTGTGGCTGGCGGCCATGGGCGGATTGCGCTCCGACTCTTTGAGTCGGCTCGCACTGACACCTGCGCTTGCGACTGCCCCTACTTGCAATGTGCCACCGTCGGACGGGCGGTTAGCGAAAGCTGGATCCCGGTGCCGCCCGCGACAACCTGCATGTCCTCGAACCGCAGGGGTGAATCCTTCACGCCGGCTCGCGTCTCCGCGTTCCGACGGCGGCGACTGGTCGTCCGATGACTGCATCCGATCGCGAACACGGGTCGGCAGGCGGGATTACGACACGACCTGCCCACCGTCAGCGCCGTCTCCGAGGCGATCAGCTCCCCAACGGGGGGTGCGTCGCTCTCGCCGGCAGTGTTTCCGACCGTCGGGCTTGCAGGGTGTTCGATGGGCCAGTCGGTTCGTGGCGTCGTGTCGGGAGACCGCTGCGGGGCGAACCCACCCCAGCACCAGCGGCCCCGGCTGCAAGTCTGCGCGACCCAAGCAAGCCGACGCGGCGCACGGAACTCTGGTGGCACCGAAGCAACCGCGAGGGACGACGCCAAGGTCCGGGCCGCGGTATTGCCGCCCGGCCGGGCAGCGCGTCTGGTGCCTGCTCTCCGTTGTCGGCTGTTGCGAAAGGAGCACCATGAGCCCTAGTGATGTGACGCGTCCCACGAACGTGGCGTGGGGCGGTGCTGACGCGGTATTCAGGGGTCGGAGGGTGCCGCTGGGCGAGCGGTTCACCGCCGCTCATGTCTGGCCCGTCGTCGCGTTTGCCGCGGTGATGTGGGTGCTTCAGGTCGGCTCACAGATCGTCTCGGGGGTGCCGGGTTGCGGCGGTGGTCGCTGTGGGTAGCGGCGCCGGGGCAACTGCCGCGGCTGTCGTCTCGGCCTTGGCGGTCGATGGGCGTCGGGTGTGCGCCTTGGAGACGCCGCGCACGCCTCGGGATCGCCGGCGGGGCTTGATCGGCCGTGAGGGGATCACGGGGGCGTTTTTCCTGCCCCGCTGTCCCGCCGTGCACACGGTGGGGATGCGTTTTGCGATCGACGTGGCGTTTGTCGATCGCCGGATGGTCGTCGTCGAGGTGGTGACGATGGCGCCCGGCCGTCTCGGGTGGCCTCGGTGGCGGGCTCGCTCGTGTGTGGAGGCGGAGGCGGGGAGCTTTGCCCGCTGGGGGTTGCGGCGGGGGAGCCGATTGGAGTTGCGCACTAGCGAGGAGGCGTGATGACTGCCACGGTCATGGGGAATGGGAGGGGGCCGGCCTCTCGGGGCGGCAGGGTTCCGCCGGTGGTACCGAAGGGTCAGTTGGGCGTCCCGAGCCGAAGGGCGCATCCCGCGAGGTGGGCGTGGGCGGCGGCGGCGGTGGCGGTGGTGGCGGTGGCGG
>JBOGGN010000084.1:0-8023 GCA_050744165.1 Acidimicrobiales bacterium
CTCGAAACCGGTCGTCTTCGCCTACCACGGCTACCCGTGGTTGATCCACCGTCTCACGTATCGGCGCACCAACCACGAGAACTTGCACGTCCGTGGCTACAAGGAAGAGGGGACCACGACAACGCCCTTCGACATGGTCATGATGAACGACCTCGACCGCTTCCACCTCGTGATCGACGTCATCGACCGCGTGCCGTCGCTCGGGTCGCGGGCGGCGCGGGTCCGCCAGGAGATGGTCGACCTGCGGTACTCGGCCAAGCAATGGACCCGGACCCACGGCGAGGACCTGCCGGAGGTCGCCAACTGGGCCTGGCCGCATTGATGCCGTTGCGGTTGGGCGGTGCCGGGGACCTCGTGGACCTGGAGTCGGGCAGGGTGTCACGGATTTCTCGTTGGACCGCGCGAGGGCTAAGGCCACGCGGGCGGGGGAGCGGCGCTCGCTGATGCGCGTCCTGGTCCTCAACGCTGGGTCGAGCAGCGTCAAGGTAAGTGTCGTCGACGACGCCGGACAGCGGACCTTCGACCGGGACCTCGCCCACCACCCGTCCCAGCTCCCCGCCGAGGAGCTTCAACGGCTGGCGGCTGACCATGGCCCGATCGACGCCGTCGGCCACCGGATCGTCCATGGCGGCGACGGCTTCGGCGGCCCGGTGCAGGTCGACGACAAGGTGCTGGCCCAGATCGAAGCCCTGACTCCGCTGGCCCCGTTGCACCAGCCGGCGGGCGTGGCGGGAATCCGCGCCGCCATGAAAGCGCTGCCCGCCGTTGTCAACGTGGCCTGCTTCGATACCGCCTTCCACCGCAGCCTTCCGGAGGCGGCGGCCACCTACGCCCTACCTGCCGACTGGCGCTCCCGGTTCGGCCTCCGGCGGTACGGGTTCCACGGGCTCTCCCACGCATGGGCGTGGCGGCGGGCGGTGGCGCTGCTCAGCCGGAACGGCCGGGACGGCCCGGTCGAGGAGGACGGCCGGAACGGCCGGGACGGCGCTGTCCGCCGGGACGGCCCGGTCGAGGACCTGCGCATCGACCGGGACCGCCCGGTCGAGGACCTGCGCATCGTGACCTGTCACCTCGGCGGCGGCTCGTCGCTTTGCGCCATACGGGGCGGGCGGTCGCAGGACACCACCATGGGCTTCACCCCGCTCGAGGGGCTGGTGATGGAGACCCGCTCGGGAAGCGTGGATCCGGGCCTTGTCCTGTGGCTGATCCAGCAGGGCGGCCTCAGCCCGGCCGAGGTGAACGATGGCCTGGAGCACAACGCGGGCCTGGCCGCGCTCTCCGGGACGTCGGGTGACATGCAGGAGGTAATGGCTGCCGTCGCCAATGTCGGCAACCGCCGGGCGGCGCTGGCGCTCGAGGTGTGGCTCCACCGCCTAGTTCGGGAGATCGGCGCCATGGTCGGAGCGCTCGGGGGCCTCGACGTGCTCGTGTTCACCGGCGGGATCGGGGAGCATGCCCCGGACCTGCGGGCCCGTGCGGCCGCCCGGCTCGCCTATCTCGGCGTGGCGCTCGACCAGGAGCGAAACGCCGCCGCCCAGGACGACACGGACATCAGCGCTCTCGAATCGTCCTGCGCCACGTGCGTCGTCAAGGCGGGCGAAGACCTCGAAATAGCCCTCGAAGTTCGGGCCCACCTCGAGCCGAGGGCGTGATGGCGTCTCAACCGAGCGTTGTCTGAAGGCGGGGACGCATTCCGAGGCTGAGTCGCAAGCCTCGCAAGCGTCGCCAGCGGCGGAGGGTGGCGGGTGGCAGGGTGGCGGGTGGCAGGGTGGCGCAGGGTGGCCCGAATACCTACCGCATAGAGCCAGGTATTCGGGCCACCCCGGGCGGTCGGGCCGCCCAGGGCAGCCGGGGAAGGTGGGGAACGCTAAACCCGAAGTCGACCCGTCGGATCCGTGAGGCCCGTGAGGCGCCTAAGTGGCCCCGAATCAAAATCCGGGCCCACCCGCTTGCTCCTGGAAACGATGGCTAATGCGAGTTGGAACCGCTTCCCAAGCCCGGCAAGACCTGCGTGTGTTGGATGCGAACGCCGTCCAGTCGCCCGTAGTTGAGACCCAGCGCCTGCAGGATGGTCGGCGCCACCTGGCCCGTGTCGACCGGGGCGTTGACCGTGGTGCCGTAATTGCCGTGATCGTGATTGCCCTGGTCGCCTTGGGCGTTCTGGCTGTTTTTGGCCCCGTTGAACACGATCATCGCCACGTGGGTGTCGTCGGTGGAGAACCCGCCATGCTCGGCCACCTTGGCGTTGCTCTGCGAGTAGATGGTGCCCGGGATTGGCTGGACAATGATGTCCGGCGTCCTCGGGTCCACCGCCGGGTTGCCGAACTGGGCCCGGAGGGCGCTCCCCGACAGCACGTACTGGATGTGCGCCGGGTTGCCGGCGGCGATGCTGGCGTTGAGCGCGTTGACCGCAGCCTGGGTCTGCGACTGGTCGGCCAGCCAGATCAGGGCGACGTCATCATCGGTGATCTGGGCAACCTTGATGCCGGCGTTGGACAAGACGGTGCTCTCGGCGTGGCCTATGAGCTGCAGTTTGGAGGGGTCGATGGGCGACTGGCCGTGCTTCGCCGTCAAAATGATCTCCGTCGAGTTGAACACCCCCCTGACCTTCAGTTCCTGGACCATCGAGGCGAGCGCGGCGTCGACCCACTCGATGGCGCCGGTCATCTGCGGCGTGAAGGCCAGTGTGCCGGGGACGTAGCCGCCGGGAAGATAGCTCGGGTCGCAGCTAGGGGCGTTGTTGCTGCGCGGGCAGGACAGCTGCGGGTCGACCAGTTTCTGGCCCACACTCACGGTCTGGAAATTCATGCCGAAAATGTTGGGCACCGGCGCCCTTCCGGTATTGGCCGAGTTGTGCCCGTCGATCTGGTTCAGAATGGCGTCCACCTTGATCTGGTCGTAGGCCTCGGTGTCGCCCACCTTGTCTGTGATGAAGAAACCGTTTGGGTCACCGGTGGGGTTCGGCAGCGGAAAGGTCACCGTCCGACCCCGGGTATCCACCAGGGAGTGCGGGATGATGTCGGCGTTGATCTCGGTGTTGAACGGGTCGTTCACGGTGTCCGGGGTGCCGTTGCCGGCGATCTCGGCGTTGACGCCAGGGTGCTTGTCCGCCCAAGCGGTGTACATACCGGCGCTATGGGCGATGCTCATGATGGTGTTCGTGCGGTTGTAGTTGTTGGGCGCGATCGGGGTGCACACGCCGTTGACGATGGCGTCGGGCTCCTGGGACGGGTCCACCGTCTCGTTCAAGATCGTCCGGGTCCCCACCTGGCCGTTGGCGACGCTGGGAGCGTTGGTGTCCAGGTTCTCGAAATAGGGCGCCTCGTTGCCCGCCGGCCCCGAGCAGTTTTGGGTGCCGCTGGCGGTCTGTGCCGCCGGAGCGTAAAAGGTCCGGTCGTAGCTGTCGTCGTAATAGACGCCGGTCAGCTTCGGCGTCGCCCCGGTGAAGAGGGCCATCACGCCGGGCGAGGAGTCGGACGGCTCCGAGGTGGAGGCGTGCGAATAGCTGGTGCCGCCGGCCGCCAGCGAGGCAATCGTCGGGCAGATGTGTTCGGCGATGCACCTGGTCACATCGGACTGGTGCAGCCCATCGACGCTGATCAAGAGGACATGCTTTGCCGCAGGGGACCCCGCCGAGGCAGTTGGCACCTGGGTGCCGACGAGGACAATCGCTGACAGGGCGGCGACTCCGCCCAGCCACAGGCGCGTGAATCGTGTATTCACTAATTCTCCCTTTGTTATGGAGTCCACGTCCCAGCGCGTCCCCCGCGGGCAATAACAGGGCGAACCTAGCGAGTGGTGGTGAACGGACCCCGAACGAAAGTTGAACCTCAGACGAACACAAGCGGTAAATATCCGCGCCGCGGGTCCTTTAGCTCAAATGGCTGGTTTTGATGACGCCGGTTTCTGCGTGGATAGCCCTGTCCGCCGGGCAGGCTTGACCCGCCGCCTGCGGAAGCGAGGAACCGGCGGACCCGAGGAATGCGCGCGTCGCCGCACGCTCGGCTGCGCGTGACGGTCGCCGGGACCAAGCATGAGGTGCTCGCCGACTTGTCAGCAGGAGGTCACCCCCTGCCAGCTGCGGCCCGAAAACCCCCCGGCCGAGGAGGCGGTGGCCGCCGGTAGGGAGAGGGCTTTGTCGGGTAGGGACAATCCTGTGGGAGACCAAGGCGGAAGCCCCCATGAGTGAGCTGGCGGCCGACCTGCGCGCGGCCGTCTCCGGCGAGGTTCGCTTCGACACCCAGGCCAAAGCCCTGTGGTCCACCGATGCGTCGAATTATCGGCAGGAGCCGATCGGCGTGGTCCTTCCCCGCAATGGCGACGACGTTGTCGCCGCCATCGGCGTGTGCCGTCGCCATGGCGTCCCCATCGTGAGCCGCGGCGGCGGGACCGGGCTGGCCGGCCAGACCTGCAACCACGCCGTCGTCATCGACATGAGCCGCCACCTGACGCGGGTCGAATCCTGCGACTCCGACCGCCGCCTAGCGGTTGTGGAGCCGGGGGTCGTGCTCGACGACCTCAAGCGAATGGCGGAGCGTTCGGGGCTCACCTTCGGGCCCGACCCGGCTACCCACGACCGCTGCACCCTCGGCGGCATGATCGGCAACAACTCCTGCGGCGTCCACTCGATCATGGCCGGCAAGACGGCCGACAACATCGAGTCGCTCGACGTGGTCCTCTATGACGGCACCTGCCTGACCCTCGGCCGGGGCGACGACGCCGTCAGCGGTGGCGGAAACCGCGGTGCCGCCCTGAGCGACGGGCTCCGGCGTTTCGCCCGCCAGTGGAGCGATCGGATCGTGGCCGGTTACCCGAAGCTGCCCCGCCGAGTGTCGGGCTACAACCTCGAGGAGCTTTTGGCGGACCACGGCTTCGATGTCGCCAAGGCCGTCGTCGGCAGCGAGGGCACCTGCGTCACCGTCCTCAAGGCGACGGTCAGGTTGGTCGACTGGCCGGCCCACCGGGTGCTGGTGGTGGTCGGCTACGACGATGTGGTCGCCGCCGCCGATGCGGTCACCGAGGTCGCGGCCTGCAAGCCCATCGGGCTGGAAGGCATGGACGAGCATGTCATCGAGGCCATGCGCCGGCGGAGGATCCATCCCGAGGCGATCGAGGCGCTGCCTTCGGGGCGAGGGTGGCTGCTGGTCGAGTTCGGTAGCGACCAACTAGACGAGGCCAAGGACCGCGCCCAGCAGCTCGCCCGCCAGGTGCCCAAGCGACGCGTGGGCGTCTTCGTTGACCCCGCCCGGCAGGCGAAAGTGTGGCGAGCCCGCGAGGCCGGACTCGGCGCCACGACGCTCGTGCCGGGGGAGGCGATGGCGTGGGCCGGCTGGGAGGACTCGGCTGTCCCGCCCGATCGGCTCGCTCCCTATCTGAGGGACCTGCGCGCTCTGATGGACTCCTTCGGCTACCGCGGCGCCTTTTACGGCCACTTTGGCGACGGCTGCGTGCATACGAGAGTCAGCTACGACCTGACCAGCGCCCCTGGGATTGCTCGGTACCGGGACTTCGTCGAGCAGGCGGCCGATCTCGTTGTCGGCTACGGCGGGTCGCTCTCTGGGGAGCATGGTGACGGCCAGGCGAGGGGCGAACTCCTGGCCCGCATGTTCGGACCCGACCTGGTCCGGGCGATGGAGGAGTTCAAGGCTCTCTGGGATCCCGACGACAAGATGAACCCGGGCAAGGTGGTCCGGCCCCGCCGGCTCGACGAGGACCTGCGACTGGGCACCGGGTGGACGCCCATCCCGGTACGGCCGGTGTTCACCTTCGCCGACGACGGGGGCGACTTCGCATCGGCGACCCTGCGCTGCGTCGGCGTCGGCAAGTGCCGCCGCCACAGCGGGGAAGTCATGTGCCCGAGCTACATGGTCACCGGCGACGAGACCCACTCGACCCGGGGCCGGGCGCATCTGTTGTTCGAAATGATGCGGGGCGAAGTGATCACCGACGGGTGGCGGAGCACCGAGGTGAAGGACGCCCTCGACCTGTGCCTGTCCTGCAAAGGGTGCAAGAGCGACTGCCCCGTGAACGTGGACATGGCCACCTACAAGGCGGAGTTCCTGAGCCACCACTACCAGGGCCGGCTTCGGCCCCGGGCGTCCTATGCCATGGGCCTGATCCCGTTCTGGCTCCAAGGTGCCGCGCCGGTGGCTCGGTGGCTGAACCGGGCTGTCCAACTACCGGGGGTCGCCCGAGTCGCCAAGGCGGCCGGCGGGATAGACCAAGCGAGAGAAATTCCCCGCCTCGCGGCCACGACATTCCGGTCCCACGCCAGGGGTCGGGCAAGACCCCCCGGTGACGAGACGGCCCCACTCGGTCGGGTCGTCCTGTGGCCCGACACCTTCACCGACCACTTCGCACCCGAGATCGGCCTCGCCGCCGTGCAGGTCCTGGAGGCGGCGGGCTACGAGGTGGCCGTTCCCAACCGGTGGGTGTGCTGCGGCCGCCCCCTGTACGACTACGGGATGCTCGGCGTCGCCGCCCGCCTCCTGCGGCGCACGCTCGACGTGCTTGCCAAGGACATCGAACGCGGAACGCCGGTCGTCGTCCTTGAGCCCAGCTGCGCCGCCACCTTCCGCGACGAGCTGCCCAACCTGCTCGGCCATGATGCCCGGGCCGCCCGGCTGGCCTCACAGACGGTGCTCCTCTCGGAGCTGCTCGACCGGACCGAGGGATGGCGGCCGCCGCGCCTCCAGGGATCGGCGCTGGTCCAGCGGCACTGCCACCACCACGCCGTGTTCGGCTTCGAGGCCGAGCGCCGCGTTCTCGACGCCTCCGGGCTCGACGTCGAGGTCCTCGACTCCGGCTGCTGCGGAATGGCCGGGTCCTTCGGGTTCGAGGCGGGGGCTCGCCACGAGGTGTCGGTCGCCTGCGGCGAGCGGGTTCTTTTTCCCGCCGTGCGCGCCGCCGACCCCGACGTCCTGGTGCTGGCCGACGGGTTCAGCTGCCGGCAACAAATCCGCCAGGGCACCGGCCGGAGGGCCCGGCACTTGGCCGAGGTCATCACCCCCGACCCGACCTCCGGCTGGTCTTCGGACCGGCCCAACGACCCGACCTCCGGCTGATCCTCGGACCGGCCCAACGACACAAAGGAGACGACATGGAATCGATAGGGCGCACCCGCTGGGTGATCGCCGAAGGCTGGATCCCCGAGTGGAGCCACGGGCCCGCCCCCGAGCTGCGCAGCCACGAAACGGCCTGCATCCTGAACACGGGCGACTCGACCGCCCACGTCCGTATCACCGTTTTCTATGGCGACCGCGACCCCGTTGGGCCCTACAAGATCGAGGTGCCGGCGCGGCGCACGCTGCACCAGCGGTTCAACGACCTCACTGACCCGGAAAAGATCCCGAGCGCGACGAACTACTCGTCGGTCATCGAGAGCGACGTGCCCATTGTGGTGCAGCACACCCGGCTCGACTCTCGCCAGGCCGAAAACGCCCTTATCACGACCATCGCCTATCCCGGTTAGGGCCTGGCCGACACTATTTGTGCGGCCGGAGGGCGAGACTCCCGCGAAAACAGCGACCCCACCGGGCCCTATGCCCTCCGACCGGAGGGGCTTAGCTAGTCGGCGGGACCAGTCTGGAGGATCGCCGAGGCGGTGCGGCTGCGCCCCTGGGGGTCGGTCCAGCTGATCATGATCGAGCTGCCCGGGGCGTACATCTGCATGATCGGCAGCAGGGGCGAGTAGCTGTCGACGGGGGTGCCGTCGATCGCCACGATGAAGTCGCCGGGGACGATCCCCGCCCGGGCCGCCGGGCTACCCGCGAGGACGCCGGTGACCCTGGCTCCCGCGGCGGTCTCGGCGGAGGTGGTCACCCCGAGAAAGCCGGGTACTCCGAGTGAGACACCCCCGCCGGTCTGACCCTGCTGAACCTGCTGGGCGACCCCCTGCGCGTCAATGATGGGGATCGCGAAGCTGACGATGGGGTTGGACCCGCTCGCTTCGGAGGACGCGGTGTCCATGCCCACGATCTGGCCGCTGCCGTCGACCAGTGGGCCCCCCGAGTCGCCGGGTTGC